>NZ_CP186695.1:2805604-3131048 GCF_049532975.1 Sphingomonas sp. MS122
TTCCGGGACGGCAACGACATGGGCATGGCCCGCACATGAATATCCTGTTTATCGAGGATGATCCCATGAACCGGCGGGTCGTGCGCGATATGCTCGACGTCGCCGGTGCCTCGATGGCCGAAGCGGAGCATGCCGAGGAGGGGCTGCGGCGGATCGAGGCCGAGGATTTCGACGTCATCCTGGTCGACCTGCGCATGCCCGGAATGGACGGGATCGAGGCGATCGAGCGCATCCGCGCGCGCGACGACGCCAAGGCCGAGCTGCCGATCATCGTGGTCACCGCCGACACCGCGATCGACCTGCGCGAACGCTGCCTCACCGCCGGCGCCGACGAGGTGCTGTTCAAGCCGGTCGCGATGGACGCGCTGTTCGACACGATCGGCCGCGTGCTCGCGCTGCGCAGCGGCGGCGACGGGATGCTGATCTAGGAGTCTGTTTGCGGTTCGGCGCCGCCGAACCGTGCGGCACCAGCCCGCGCCCCCGCCCTAACTCAATACGTCCGGATCGGCATGTTGATCCAGGGGTGCTCCCGGAACCATTTGGTGATGATGTATTTGACGCCCTTCACCACCGCGGTGCCCTCGTGCAGCGTCGCCGGGTTGGGCGCGCCGTCGGGCTTCATGTTGTTCCAGGCGAGCAGCAGCCCGCGCTTGGGCGCGACGCGCACGCCGGCCTGGGGGAACCAGGTCGCGCCGCCCTCCTCGACGTCGTTGAGGTAGATCATCGTCGTCCAGGTGCGCTGGCCACCCGATGCCTTCATCGCCGCCCAATATTCCTGGTTCTCGCTGAACCAGTCGTAATGTGCGCGGAACTGCTGGCCCGGCGCGTAGCGCTGGCCCTGCATCGTCTCGCCATGCTCGGGCGGCACCCCGAGCAGGTTCGCCATCCGCTCGTCGATCGGGCGCACCTCGGGCGACCAGCGGTCGAGGTCGCAGCTTTCGCTGGTGCGGAAATTGGGATCGTCCGACGCGGCGAGCAGCGTCGAGGGGCGCCGGTTGGCGTCGATCAGCCCGATCAGCGTGTCGCACTCGGCATCGCTCAGGAAGCCGGGATAGTAATAGACCTGCGCCGCCTCGATCTTGGCCTTACGCATCGCCGGATTGGCATCGAGCCGCGCCGCCACCTTCTGCGCGGCGCGGGCGCGGGCGATCGAGGCGCCGCCCTGCTTGGGTTTCGCAAAGATGCTCATGGCCCGCAACTTGCCGAGGCCGCGTCGAAAGGCAAGAGGCCCGACCGTTGCCGGCCAGGCCTCCGCACGTGACGAAGTTGTCGGGCGCTTACCAGAAGATGTCGTACTCGATGTCGACGATCTCGCCGGTGTAGATGTCCACCAGCAGCGCATCGTTGTAGTAGCGCACCCAGCGATACGGGCCGTAGGCCGGGGGCAGGCGGTAGTAGAAGGGATCGTCGATCCAGTAGTTCGACGAGAACAGCATCGAGCCCAGCGTCAGGCCGATCGAGAAGCGGCGATAGCCATAGTGCCACCCCGACGGCGCATAGTAGCGCGGCAGCCGGTAGATGTTCCGGTTGCGCGAGCGATAGCCGCTCCAGTCGTAGCGCCGGTCCTGGCGCCAGCCGCGGTTCCAGTTGCGATTGTCGCCCCAGTCGCGCCGATCATAGTCACGGCCGTTCCAGTCGCGACGGCCGTCGTCGCGGCGGTTCCAGTCGCGGCGATCGTCGTCGCGCCGGTCCTGACGCCAGTCGCGGCGGTCGTCGCGGCGGTCCGTGCGATAGTCCCGGCGGTCGTCACGCCGGTCGCGGCGGAACTGCTCGGGCGTCACCTCGCCCTGGCGCAGGTCGCGCCGGTCCTCGCGGCGCTCCTGGCGGAAGTCCTGGCGGTCGTCGCGGCGCTCCTGGCGGAACTCGCGGCGCTCCTGGCGCCACTGCGGGGGCGTGCCCTGCTCGCCGAACTGGCGCTGCGGGCGTTGCGCCTGAGGGACTTGAACCCGCTGGCGTTCGGCCGGCGTATAGGCGCGCTGCTGCTGCCGTTCGGCGCGGAACTGCTCGCGCTGGGCGCGGAATTCCTGGCGCTGCTCCGGCGTGCGCTCGGCGCGCTGCTGCTGGCGTTCGGCGCGATATTGCTGGCGCTGCTCGCGCGTCTCGCCGCCGCGGTTTTCCCATCGGTTGCCGCGCTCCTGCGCGATCGCCGCGGCGGGGGTCAGGATGGTCGCGCCGATCAGCGCGGCCAGAACAAACTTCTTCATCTCATGTCCTCCGCTCCGGCTGAGCGCCGGCGTTCAGAATATCGTGGAGATGCCACGATTCGGCTGACACGCGTCTGAATTGCGCTGACAGCATTGCGAAAGGAATCACGCCCCTTCGTCGATCGCTGGCGCCTGGCCGGCCTCCTCCTCCGGCGCGTCGTCCTCGCCGCGCGCCAGCCGCGCCGCACGCCCGACCGCTTCGATCAGCCGCGGATAGATGCCGCAGCGGCAGAGATTGGTGATCGCCGCCGCGATGTCCTCATCGGAGGGATTGCGGTTCTTGCGCAGCAGCACCGAGGCGGCCATCACCATGCCGGGGATGCAATAGCCGCACTGGCCGACATTGGCGGCGAGGAAGGCGCGCTGCACCGGATGCGCGCGATTCTCCGCCAAGCCCTCGATCGTGGTCACGAAGCTGCCCTCGATCGCGCCGATCGTCACCTGGCAGGACCGCACCGCCGCGCCGTCGATATCGACCGTGCACGCGCCGCAGTCGCCCGAGCCGCAGCCATATTTGGTGCCGGTGAGGTTGGAGGCGTCGCGCAACGCCCAGAGCAACGGCGTGCGCGCATCGAGCTTGTATTCGACGGGCTGGTTGTTGACGGTGAAGCGGGTCATGCGGCGCGCACCCTAGACCGGATGCGGGGCCAAACCCAAGCCCGCTCAGCGCGGCAGCAGCCGGTGAAGCAACCGCGCCCAGGCGGCCGCGGGACAGCGCGGCCGCCAGCCGGCCTTCGCCTCGAGCAGATCGGCGACCATCTCATAATGGTCCGCCATCTCGCCATGCACGGTCCGCGCGCGTTCGCTGTCGGCGCGGCGGCCGCGGCGGCGTTCCTCGCGCGCGCGCTCGCGGAACAAGCGGATGTCGCACCGCTGCACGCCGTCGAGCTTTCCGCTCATGCGACGAGCATCGGCTTGCCGCAGCGATAGCCGTCGACGCGGACATGCGCCGTCCCGATGCTGAGCCCGGCGAAGGACAGCAGCTGGAACAAGGCCGTCTCCAGCGCGGGCGCGGCCTGCAGCAGCTTGGCCGCGATCTGCCCCTCGCCGGGCAGCCCGACGCCGAGACCGAGCCCGAGCAGACTCACATCGATATCGAGCGACGACAACAAGGTGGCGAGCAGGGTGGAGACGCCGTCGGTGGTGGCGATCGCCTTGGCCTGATGCGCCGCGATCTCGGCCTTGGTGAAGCTCAGATTCTGCCAGGTGGAAGCCTCCATCGCGCCGAACGCCTTGGCGTCGACCGAGATCAGCGGAGCGCGGATCAGCGGCGCGGGCTTGAGTGCCGCGGCGCTGGTCGGGATCGGCTCGCCGACTGCGAGATCGGCGATGGCGAGCCGCGCCACTCCGGCACGGGCGCGCACCGCCGCCGTGTCGCGCGGCGCGCACGGCACCGCGTCGAGGATCGCGCGCGCCGGCGCGACCTCGGCCGCGAGCGGCAGCTTGACGCCGAGCCCCAGCAGCGGCCCGACCTCGGCGGCGAGGTTGATGCGTGCCTGTGCGGTGCTCACCTCGACCCCGCCGCGGTCGTTGACCACCATCCACGGGCTCGACTGCATCGTCTTGCCGATCTTGACCTCGGCACGCACCGAAGCGAGCCCGGGGATCGTTCCGGCAAGGTCGAGCGCGACGATATGGTCGCGATTGGCGACCGAGAGCATCGCGCCCAACAGGTCGCTCGCGCGCACCCGGGCGAGCAGCGCCGAGGCGCCGCCGCTCCCGGTCACGCCCGCGCCGCCAATATCGAGTCCGATCAGGTCGCCGAGCCGCAGCGAGCGCGGCGTCCCCGTGATCCCCGCGGCGACCGCGCCGAGCCCCTGGCCGCCGCTCACATCGTCGAGCGCGCGCAGCAGCACGGGCAGCTCGATCTCCTGCGCGAGCAATTGCTCATAGGTCATCACGTCGAGATCGGCGCGCACCGCGATGGCGTCGAGGAAGGTGAACAGGTCGAGGTCGACGCTCGCCAGCCCCTGATAGCTGACCAGCGAGAGCCCGACGCTCGAGCCCGTCAGCCCACGTGTCAGGCTGTTGACCAGCCCGTTGTCGAACGCCGCGACCCCCGAGCCGATCGAGATCGCGCCGAGGTTCCGCCGGCTCGCAACCGCGGTGACGGTGGCGTCGTCGAAGCGCAGACCGAGCGCGCGGATGAAATAGGACGGGTTGGGATAGGTGGCGGAGACGCGCACCGCGTCGCCCGCGCCGCCCGGCGTGAAGGTGCGATTCTCGCCCGTCCCCGTAACCGAACCGGTCGCGACCTGCGCGACGGCGGGTGATTCGACCCGGTTGGCGGTGAGCACCGCGCGGGCACGGCTGTCGGCGCTGGCCAGGTCCTGCGCCGCCGTGAGCGCCGCGGCGTCGACCGCGCCCTGCATCCGCCGCCGTTCGAGCGCGACCGCGCCGACATCGACCGCGGCGGCGGTGGCGGCGAGCAGGAAGGGCAGGGCGGACGCCACCAGCATCGCGGTCGCGCCGCGGCGGTCCTTCGACAATGCGCGGATCATGCCCCTGCGCCCAGGATCACGCAGTCGCGCGTGATCGTCGCGGGCGGCAGCGGCAGGACGCGTGCGAAGCCGAAGATCGGCAGCCAGGTCGCGTCATAGGCGATCCGCACGCGCAGCCGCCCGCCGCTCTGCTCGGTCGCGCTGACCTCGCTCAGCCGTTCGGAACGGATCAGGAAATAGGACGGGCCGTGCGTGCCGACGAACCCGGTGACCAAGGTCTGGCGCTCGGCGAGCGTCTCCCCGGCGATGCTGTGCCGCGCGGCATCGGCAGCGAGTTGCTGCACCGAATGCGCCGCGCCGAAATAGAGGCCGAAGCACAATATTCCCGCGAGCAGCGAGATGAGCACCGGCAGCAGGATCGCGAATTCGACGATCGCCGTGCCGCGCCGGCCCGAAACCATATGCATGAGACCGTTCCCCCGGTTACCGGAGGGTTATCCGGCCAGGGTGGTTAACGGCGGTAAAGGAAAAGCCGGACTCTGCTCCGCAATGGACGCGGATGTGCCTCCGGAATGGACCTATCGGTCGTCAGCTGCGCGCCTTGAGCAGGGCGCTGCGCAGCATCGTGCAGACCGTCTCGTCGCGCTGGTTGAGCATGATGTGGCGGAAGGTGACGATGCCCTGGCCCGGCCGTGAGCTGGAGGGGCGCAGCTCGACCACCTCGGTCTCGGCGCGCAGCGTGTCGCCGATGAATACGGGCTTGGGCATGCGCACCTCGTCATAGCCCAGGTTCGCGACCAGCGTGCCGAGCGTGGTGTCGCCGACCGAGATGCCGACGAGCAGCGCGAAGGTGAAGGTGCCGTTGACGAGGATCCGCCCGAACTCGCTCGCACCCGCGGCCTCGGCGTCGAGATGGAGCGGCTGCGGATTGTGGGTGAGGGTCGAGATCAGCAGGTTGTCGGTCTCGGTGACGGTGCGGCGCAGCTCGTGCACGATCCGGTCGCCCACCTGCCACTCGTCGAAATAGCGCCCCGCCATGCCTGCTCTCCCTGTCTGCGTTTCACATAGCGTGAACATTGCGGCTGTCAGCCCCTTCAATCCTCACCGCCAGGAGGAGGGATTGAGCCTCAGCCAAACTGCTCCCGCAATATCCCCACCACCGGGGCCGCTGCCTCCCGCATCGCGGCGGTGTCGTCGCCCCACGCGAGCGTCAGGGTGCGCTTAAGGCCGAAGCCGAGCAGCGCCGGGCTCGCGACGCCCTCGTGCCGTTGCGAGGCGGGCACGACCGTGACGCCGAGCCCCGCCGCGACCATCGCCAGTGCGCGGTCGTCATTGGTCGTGCGCAGCGCGAAGAACGGCCGGATGCCGCGCCGGGTGAAGTAGCGGCTGGTCTCAGACAGCGCCTCGCAATTGCGCCGGACGATCATCGTCTCGCCGGCCAGCGCCTCGCCCGGTACGGCGGCTTCGCCCGCCAGCGGATGCGCTGCGGGCAGGGCGAGCACATAGGCTTCGCTGCGCAGCGCCTCGGTCTCTGGCTCGCCATGCGTCGCGGTCAGCGCGAGGTCGATGCGGCCCCGTGCGAGATGCTGCGACAGCGCCGCGGCATTGCCCTCGACCAGCTCGATCGCCAGCCGCGGCGCGGTCCGCGCCGCGCGCGCCGCGAACGCCGCGAGATCGGCGGTGGCGAGCGTCGTCAGCACGCCGAGCCGCAGCGTGCCCGCCGCGGCGATCTCCCCGACCGACGCCTGCGCCAGGTTGAACTCGCGCTCGATTCGCCGCGCATGCACCGCGAAGCGCGCGCCGGCCTCGGTCAGCTCGACCCGCTGGCTGTTGCGGCGGAACAGCTTCGCCCCGGCCTCGCGCTCGAGCTTGGCGATCCCGGCGGAGAGGGTGGGCTGCGAGACGTTGACTTGCGCGGCCGCCGCGGTGAACGTCCCGCTATCGATGACGGCGAGGAAATAGCGCAGCAGATAGCGGTCGATCATAGACATGGTCTATGCTCTAGCGCGCTGCCTTTCAATTTTTCTCCGCGGCGATCACTCGCTAAGCTGGGCTGAAAATCCCAGGAGAGCCCGATGAGCCTGCCCCAGATGGATTTCGCGCTCGGCGAGACCGCGGAGATGATCCGCGACACCACGCAGCGCTTCGCCAGGGAGCGGATCGAGCCGCTCGCCGCGCGCATCGATGCCGAGGACTGGTTCCCGCGCGACGAGCTGTGGCCGGCGATGGGCGAGCTCGGCCTGCACGGCATCACCGTCGACGAGGAATATGGCGGGCTCGGCCTCGGCTATCTCGAGCACGTCATCGCGTGCGAGGAGGTCAGCCGCGCCTCGGCCTCGATCGGGCTCAGCTACGGCGCGCACTCCAACCTCTGCGTCAACCAGATCCGCCGCTGGGCATCGCCCGAGCAGAAGGCGAGATACCTGCCCAAGCTGATCAGCGGCGAGCATGTCGGCAGCCTCGCCATGTCCGAGTCGGGCGCGGGCTCCGACGTCGTCAGCATGAAGCTGCGCGCCGAGCACAGGGGCGACCGCTACGTCCTCAACGGCACCAAATTCTGGATCACCAATGCCGCCTATGCCGACACGCTGGTCGTCTACGCCAAGACCGGCGAGGGCAGCCGCGGCATCACCACCTTCCTGATCGAGAAGGACATGCCCGGCTTCAGTATCGGGCAGAAGATCGACAAGATGGGCATGCGCGGCTCGCCCACCGCCGAGCTGGTGTTCGACGATTGCGAGGTGCCCGAGGAAAACGTCATGGGCCCGCTCAACGGCGGCGTCGGCGTGTTGATGTCGGGCCTCGACTATGAGCGCACCGTGCTCGCCGGCATCCAGCTCGGCATCATGCAGGCCTGCCTCGACGTGGTCCTCCCGTATCTGCGCGAGCGCAAGCAGTTCGGCCAGGCGATCGGCAGCTTCCAGCTGATGCAGGCCAAGGTCGCCGACATGTATGTCGCGCTCAACTCGGCGCGCGCCTATGTCTATGCCGTCGCGCAGGCGTGCGACGCGGGCAAGACCACGCGCTTCGATGCCGCCGGCGCGATCCTGCTCGCCAGCGAGAACGCCTTCAGGGTCGCGGGCGAGGCGGTGCAGGCGCTGGGCGGCGCGGGCTATACCAAGGACTGGCCGGTCGAGCGCTTCCTGCGCGACGCCAAGCTGCTCGACATCGGGGCCGGCACCAACGAGATCCGCCGCATGCTGATCGGCCGCGAGCTGGTCGGCGCGGCGTGATGCTGCAGGCCGCCGAGCTGGTTCCAGCGCTCGCCGCGGGGACCGCGCTGTTCGAGCATCTCTATCGGCCGATGACCAGCGGGCGGTGGGAGCTCCATGCCCCCGCGAACGTGCTGACCCGCGGCTATTGGAGCCCGCCCGGCCTTCACACCGTATCGGCGCTCACCCGCGACGGCGAGACCTGGATGTCGCTCACCCCGCTCGAGTTCGAGAGCCAGGGGATCGGCGTTGCGCTCGCCTCCAGCCATGTCGCGGTGCTCGGCCTCGGCATGGGCTGGTCCGCCGCCGCCAGCGCGCTGCGCGAGGGGGTCACCGCCGTGACCGTGGTCGAGCGCGATCCCGATGTCATCGCCATGCACCGCGAGCTCGATCTGTTCGCGCGGCTGCCGGGCGGGGCGGGGGACAAGCTCCGCATCGTCTCCGGTGACGCGTTCGACTGGCGCCCGGACGCGCCGGTCGACCTGCTGATGCCGGACATCTGGCTCCCGCTGGTCAGCGACGGCCGCGTCGTGGAAGTGCAGCGGATGCAGGCCAATGCCGGCGCGAAGCTCGTCTATTTCTGGGGACAGGAAATGGAGATCGCCCGTCACGCCCGAGCCGCCGGCCGGGCGCTCGACGCCGAGGGCATTCGCGCTACCGTCGCCGATTTCGGCTTGCCGCTGATCGGCCCCGAATTGCCCGGTTATTCCGAATGCGTCGCCGCCGCGGCCGAGGCGTGGATGCGTGACCGCTGGCTCCCCGCGGAGACCGCAGCGTGAATCACTTCCCCACGAACAGGAACGCCACCCCCGCCATGATGCACGCGAACGCCGCGGCGTGGCGCCAGTGCAGCGCTTCGCCCAGCACGGTGACCATGAACACCCCGAACACGATCAGCGCGATCGCTTCCTGCGCGATCTTGAGCTGGCCCGGTGTCCAGCCGGCGAGATACCCGACGCGGTTGGCGGGAACCGCGAAGCAATATTCCACCCCGGCGATCAGCCAGCTGAGCAGGATGACGGTGAGGATCGGTTTCTCGAGGCCATCTTTGCCGAGATGCCAGTACCAGGCGATGGTCATGAAGATGTTGGACGCGATGAGCAGCAGGATGGTCGCCATGATATCTCCCTTTGCCCCGCTGTGCGCGCGCCGTGGCGGAGGCGCAAGATGAGCGCCCCCGTGCTCAAGTCGGCGCTTTCCGTCGAGGACGAGACCTTCCGGGCCAATGCTGCGCACAATCGCGCGCTGGCCGAGCGGCTCCGCGCCGACGTCGCGCAGGCCGCGCTCGGCGGTAACGAGAAGAGCCGCGAGCGCCACACGTCGCGCGGCAAGCTGCTCCCGCGCGAGCGCGTCGAGCGGCTGCTCGATCCCGGCGCGCCCTTCCTCGAGATCGGCCAGCTCGCCGCGTGCGACATGTACGAAGGCGAGGTGCCCGGCGCGGGCATGATCGCCGGCATCGGCCGGGTCTCGGGCCGCCAGTGCATGATCGTGTGCAACGACGCGACGGTGAAGGGCGGCACCTACTATCCGATGACGGTCAAGAAGCATCTCCGCGCGCAGGAGATCGCCGAGGCCAACCGCCTGCCGTGCATCTACCTGGTCGACAGCGGCGGCGCCAACCTGCCGCACCAGGCGGAGGTGTTCCCCGACAGGGAGCATTTCGGCCGCATCTTCTTCAACCAGGCCAATATGTCGGCCAAGGGCATCCCGCAGATCGCCTGCGTGATGGGCAGCTGCACCGCGGGCGGGGCCTATGTCCCCGCCATGTCGGACGAGAGCGTGATCGTGCGCAACCAGGGCACGATCTTCCTCGCCGGCCCGCCGCTGGTAAAGGCCGCGACCGGCGAGGAGATCTCGGCCGAGGATCTGGGCGGCGGCGACCTGCACGGCCGCAAGTCGGGCGTGGTCGATCACGTCGCCGAGAATGACGAGCATGCGCTGACCATCGTCCGCGACATCGTCAGCCACCTGCCGCGCGACCGCACCCCCGACATCGCGATCCTCGACCCGCGCCCGCCCAAATTCGACGCGGAGGAGCTCTACGGCATCGTCCCCACCGACGTCCGCGCGCCCTATGACGTGCATGAGGTGATCGCGCGCCTCGTCGACGGCAGCGAGTTCCACGAGTTCAAGGCGCTCTACGGGTCGACCCTGGTGTGCGGCTTCGCGCATATCTGGGGCATCCCCGTCGCGATCCTCGCCAACAACGGCGTGCTGTTCAGCGAGAGCGCGGTGAAGGGCGCGCACTTCATCGAGCTCGCCTGCCAGCGCCGCATTCCCTTGCTGTTCCTCCAGAACATCTCGGGCTTCATGGTCGGCGGCAAGTACGAGGCGGAGGGCATCGCCAAGCACGGCGCCAAGCTGGTGACGGCGGTCGCCACCGCGAGCGTGCCCAAGGTCACCGTGCTGATCGGCGGCAGCTTCGGCGCGGGCAATTACGGCATGTGCGGCCGCGCCTATTCGCCGCGCTTCCTGTTCAGCTGGCCCAACAGCCGCATCAGCGTGATGGGCGGCGAGCAGGCCGCCAGCGTCCTCGCCACCGTCCACCGCGACGCGGACAGCTGGACCCCCGAGCAGGCCGAGGCCTTCAAGGCCCCGATCCGCCAGAAGTACGAGGACGAGGGCAACCCCTGGCACGCCACCGCGCGGCTGTGGGACGACGGCATCATCGATCCGGCGCAGACGCGCGACGTGCTGGGGCTTGCGTTTGCGGCGTGCCTGAATGCGCCGGTGGAGGAGGCGCCCCGATTCGGGGTGTTCCGGATGTAAGCCATGACCCCCGTCGACGCCCCCGATGCCCCGCAACCCGGCGGCGGCTACAGCCAAGCGATGCTGGTCGAGCCAGGCAGGTCGTTGCTGTTCGTCAGCGGCCAGATCCCGGTCGATAGCGAAGGCGTCGTTCCCGCCGACTTCGCCGCGCAGTGCCGCCTCGTGTGGCGCAACATCGGCGCCCAGCTCGCCGCGGCGGGGATGGACCTCACTCACCTCGTCAAGGTCACCACCTTCCTCGGCGACCGAGCCTATCGCGAGGAGAACGGCGCGATCCGGCGCGAGATCCTCGGCGATCATTTCCCCGCGCTCACCGTGATCGTCTGCGACATCTACGACCCCGAATGGCTGCTCGAGATCGAGGCGGTGGCCGCCAGATGATCGGGGGGAAGGGCCTCGTCGCGGCCGCGCTGCTGCTCGCCGGCGCCTCAGCCGCGCCGCAGGAGGCTGCGCGCTGGACCCCCGACGCCATCTCCACCCCCGGCTACGAGGCCAGCCCGGCCTTCTCCCTCGACGGCCGCGAGCTGATCTACCTCTCCGCCGACGCGAGCTTCCGCGGCTGGCGCCTGCTCGTGTCGCGCTGCGTCGGCGGCGTATGGAGCAAGCCCGTGCCGCCGCCCTTCGCGGGTCCGGCCGGCAGCTTCGACGCCGATGCCGGCTACGCCCCCGACGGCAGGGGCGTCTATTTCATCTCGACCCGCCACGATCCCAAGGGCGAGGATTTCGACATCTACTTCGCCGCGCGCAAAGCCGACGGCACCTTCGCCGATCCGGTGCGCCTGCCCGCGCCGGTCAACTCGCCCCAGTCCGAGCTGCTCCCGCGCATGGACGGCGCCGGCAACCTCTATTTCGGCTCCTCGCGCGAAGGCGGGTTCGGCCAGAGCGACATCTATGTCGCGCGGCAAGACGCCGCCGGCGCGTGGCAGGTCCGCAATCTCGGCGCGCCGGTCAGCACCGCGGCGAACGAATATGAGGCGGAGATCTCGCGCGACGGCAACGCGCTGATCCTCGTCGCCGACCGCGGCGACCGCTCGCATCTCTACCGGTTCACCAGGCAGGGCGGTGCGTGGCGCGAGGTCGGCCGCATTCCCGCGCGTGCCGACGTGTTCCAGGTCGGGCCGCTACTCTCGCCCGGCGCGGAGAAGCTGCTCTTCGCGCAGGCCTCGCCCGATCGCTCGGGCGAAATCTACCTCACCGACTTGAAGCCCGGGAGCCGCGAGGCGTGGCCCCCGGCATGCACTGCGGGAGCACGCTGATGGCGATTCAGATCGAACTGTCCGAAGGCCGCGGGGGCACCGTATCGACCGGCGCCGAGCTGGCGCAATGGCTCGACGCCCTGGCGCAGGGAAGCAGCGTTTCCGCGGTCCTGTCCCGCGGCCCGGAAGACTATGTGCAGGCTGCCTTGGAACGTGGCGGCTACCGCGTCGAGAAGCGCGCGGGCGACGAGAGCTGCCATTATGAGGCGATGCGGATCCGTCCGCCCGTCGCGGCTTCATCCGTTGGACCGACGCGGTTCGGGGTCGACGATGTCCAGCTGATCTTCGAGGACTATCTCGCCGGACGCGACTCCGCCGCCTTCGTCCGCTGGCGGCGGATCGCGCTGTCCCAACCGCTGCTGGGTGCCGGCCAGCGCATTATCCGGGGTCTCGCGATCCTGATCCTTTTTTCGCTGATCGCCGTTGCCGGCATCTGGGCGATGGGCGGGTTCGGATGACCAGGCGTACGGACCCTGCATTTTCGTCGCTCGACCCGCCTCGGCCCACGATTGAGGTCGCCGGGTGGCCGGCAAAGGCAGCGGCCAACGACGATACGATCCGCTGCGCAATACTCGCCGGGGAGATGCGGAATCACAAAGGGGACTATGTTCAGGCCGCAGCCGATGTGTTCCTCTTCAGGGAGGACGGTCGAGCGTTTGAAGCGGTGCGTATGGACAAGGGTTGGGCCCTCTCGATCAGCGATGACGGAAGAATCATCAGCCGAATGGCTGCGCGGCACGGGTCGAAATACGATCGGCCCATCTCGAAGTCATATTTTGCACGGATGTTCGCCGGCCGTGAATATTTTAGCTGGCAGGAAGCGGAAGAGATCATGCGACAATTCCTTTCGTCCGCAACTCATCCAGCCTCCGTTTCGTGGGTTGGCAAAGAAGGGGCATCGATGTGATCCAGTCCCTCCTCATCGCCAATCGCGGCGAGATCGCGTGCCGCATCATCCGCACCGCGCGCCGGCTCGGCATCCGCACCGTCGCGGTCTATTCGGATGCCGACGCCAATGCGCTGCACGTGCGCGAGGCTGACCAGGCGGTCCATGTCGGCGGCGCCCAGGCCCGCGACTCCTACCTCCTCGGCGAGCGCATCATCGCCGCCGCGCAGGAGACGGGCGCGCAGGCGATCCATCCCGGCTACGGCTTCCTCTCCGAAAATGCCGATTTCGCCGAAGCGGTGATCGTCGCCGGCCTGGTCTGGGTCGGGCCAAACCCCGCCAGCATCCGCGCGATGGGTCTCAAGGACGCCGCCAAGAAGCTGATGCAGGGTGCGCATGTGCCCGTCACCCCCGGCTATCTCGGCGAGGACCAGTCGCTCGAACGACTCCAGCGCGAGGCCGACAGGATCGGCTATCCGGTGCTGATCAAGGCGGTCGCGGGCGGCGGCGGCAAGGGCATGCGTCGCGTCGATGCTGCGCAGCAATTCACCGATGCGCTCGCCTCATGCCAGCGCGAGGCCGCCTCGTCCTTCGGCGACGACCGCGTGCTGATCGAGAAATATATCCTCGCCCCGCGCCATATCGAGGTGCAGGTGTTCGGCGACACCCATGGCAACATCGTCCACCTGTTCGAGCGCGACTGCTCGATGCAGCGCCGCCATCAGAAGGTGATCGAGGAGGCCCCCGCGCCGGGCATGAGCAAGGAGGCGCGCTTCGCGGTGTGCGAGGCGGCGGTCAAGGCCGCGCGCGCGGTCGATTATGTCGGCGCGGGCACGATCGAGTTCATCGCCGATGCCAGCCACGGCCTGCACGCCGACCGCATCTGGTTCATGGAGATGAACACGCGGCTCCAGGTCGAGCATCCGGTGACCGAGGCGATCACCGGCGTCGACCTGGTCGAATGGCAGCTCCGCATCGCCTCGGGCGAGCCGCTGCCGTTGCGGCAGGAGGAGATTGCGATCGACGGCCACGCGATCGAGGCGCGGCTCTATGCCGAGGACCCGGCCAAGGGCTTCCTGCCGTCGACCGGCAAGCTCGAGGTGCTCGATTTTCCGAGCGGCCTGCGCGTCGATACCGGGGTTGAAGCGGGTTCGACGATCTCGCCCTTCTACGATCCGATGATCGCCAAGCTGATCGTCCATGGCGCGCATCGCGACGAGGCGATCGCGTCGCTGCGCGCTGGCCTCGACCGTCTGACCGTCTGGCCGGTCCGCACCAATGCCGGCTTCCTGTTCCGCCTGCTCGGCGACGATGGTTTCCTGCTGGGCCAGCTCGACACCGGCCTGATCGAGCGGCGCGGCAAGGAACTGACCGTCGATCCGCTGCCGACCGCTGCGGATCTCACTTACGCCACCTCGTGGTTCGCGCAGGATCTGCCGGACGATACGGCGCGGGCGACGCGCGGCCTCGAAGGATTCCGGCTGAATCGCGCCCCGGCCACCGCACGCGTGGTCAATGTGAATGGCGAGCGCGTGACGTTCGAGGCGGAGCGCGGCGTCCTCTCCTCGCATGTCTATCCCCATGCGCGTGACGGCGCGGCGCTGCTGGTGCATGGTGGCGCCACCTTCCGCGTGAGCGAGGCCCGCACCGACGGTGCCGCCGGCGCCGCGGCGGGTGACGGCTCGATCCTCGCGCCGATGCCCGGCCGCATCGTCTCGGTCGAGGTAAGCGAAGGGCAGGCGGTCACCGCCGGCCAGAAGCTGCTGGTGCTCGAGGCGATGAAGATGGAGCAGGCGCTCACCGCCCCGTTCGACGGCACGGTCGAGACGCTCGGCGCCGTGCCCGGTGCGCAGGTCCAGGTCGATGCGCTGCTCGCGAAGGTCAGGAAGGCGGAGTAGCGGCGCGAGCCTGGATGTCCGCGATATCCGCTGATATCGGCGCGCACGACCTGCCGAGCGTCCCGAACGCGCCGCGGCGCTGCATTCGCTGTCGGCATGTTCGCCTTCCGCACCCGCAATGTGCAATTGCACCGGGCGCAAACGCCAACATCGTACACGACATGTTCCACTTTCCGATTCGCATCGGCTCGCCAGGCGAAGTGGCGCGAGCTCCGAACGGCGCATCGCCTTGCCGACGCAAGTCACGGAAAACTAAGGAAAACGCTCCTCGATTTTCCTACATGAACCAAATAGGTTACAATGCGCGGGAATGATGCGGCAAGGGAACGTGGATACATGCTCGGCGCAGGCGAAAAACCGCAGCGGTGGAAAAACGCCGCCAGCCCTCACTCGCGCCAGCTCTTGTCGATCCGGTCGACCAGCCGCACCATCGCCGCGAAGTCCGCCGCGCCGGGGGCGATCGAGGCCTGCGCCATGTGCAGGTCGCGCTGATGCACCGCGACCACCTCGTCGGACACTACCAGCGGCTTGCCCATCGACAGCGTCGCGAGCTGGATCTCGCATGCGCGCTGCAGCGCCCAATGCTTGACGAACGCCTCGGGCAGGGTGCGGCCCATCGCGACGATGCCGTGGTTGCGCAGCAGCAGCATGCGCTTGTCGCCCAGGTTCATGATCAGCCGCTCGCCTTCCTCGTCGCGCACCGTCACGCCCTCGAAGTCGTGATAGGCGATCTGGCCGGCGAAGTTGCAGGCGTAGAAGTTGATCGGCTGCAGCCCGCCCTCCAAGCTGCTCACGGCCATCCCGGCGGTGGTGTGGGTGTGCATGATGCAATGCACGTCGGGCAGATGCCGGTGGAACACCGAATGCTGCACGAAGCCCGCGCGGTTGACCAGATAGGGGCTGCCGTCGAGCTTGTTGCCGTCGATGTCGATCTTGACCAGGTTCGACGCCTTCACCTCGCTGAAATGCAGCCCGAACGGGTTGATCAGGAAGGCATGATCCTCGCCCGGCACCTTCAGCGTGATGTGGTTGTAGATCATCTCGGACCAGCCGAGCATGTCGAACACGCGGTAGCAGGCGGCGAGCTGCTGGCGCGCCTCCCATTCGGCATCGGACATGACGCGGGTGGTCTCGGCGGCGGCGGTGGCCATGGTCCTCTCCATCCTTTTCGTGGTTGCGGTATGTATGCCATGAAGCGGCGGGGCAGGGCAACTTGCGCTGCGCGGACGAAGCGGCTAGGGGCGGCCGCAGTCATCTGGGGAGTAGCCAGCCGTCGCGAGACGGGCCTCCGCGTCAACATACTTGGTCGAGAGGCCATGGCGCGAAGGGAGCAGGGACTTCGGTCCCGTTCGGGCGAGACCAATGGCGCCATGCTTTCCGCTCAGGCCGGGCGGGAGGGCGTGGTGTCGTTGGAATTCCGCATCGCCCGGCCCGGAGACCTCGCTTGGAAGCCTTCCTGACCTCGACCGCCCTGGTCGCGCTCGCCGAGATCGGCGACAAGACCCAGCTGCTCGCGATCGTGCTCGCCACCCGCTTCAAGCGGCCGGTGCCGATCATCCTCGGCATCCTCGTCGCGACCCTCGCCAACCATTTCCTCGCCGCGCTGGTCGGGCAGCAGGCGGCGGCATGGCTGGAGGGGGCGTGGTTCCGCTATCTGATCGCCGCCTCGTTCATCGCGATGGCGGCTTGGACGCTGGTCCCCGACAAGCTCGACGATGTCGAGGACAGGCCGGCGCGGTACGGCGCGTTTCTCACCACCACCATCTGCTTCTTCCTCGTCGAGATGGGCGACAAGACCCAGGTCGCGACCGTCGCGCTCGGCGCGCGCTTCGCCGAGGTTGGCGGGGTGACGGCGGGGACGACGCTCGGCATGATGCTCGCCAACGTCCCCGCGGTGCTGCTCGGCAACGAGCTGGTCAAGCGCGTGCCGTTGCGCACGGTGCGGATCGCCGCGGCGCTGTCGTTCCTCGTCATCGGCATCTGGATGCTCGCGCAGACGCTGCGGGGCGGATAGGCTGCGCGACATGACGGACTCGCGGACCTGGCTGGCGATCGAGACCGGGGGCACCAAGCTGCTCGCCCGGCTGGTCCGTGACGACTCGGCGCTCGCCGAGGAACGCTGGCCGACCACCACGCCCGAGGCGGCGGAGTCGGCATTGCTCGACTTCGTGGCGGAGCGGCTGCGGAGCGGAATGGTCCTGAGCGGCGCGGGCATGGCGGCGTTCGGGCCGATCGTGGTCGATCCCGCCGCCGCCAATTATGGCGAGGTGCTGGCGACGCCCAAGCCCGGCTGGAGCGGCGCCAACCTCCGCGCCGCGCTCGAACACCGGCTGGGCGTGCCAGTGGCCGTCGATACCGACGTCAACGCCGCGGCGCTTGCCGAGCTCGAATCGGGCGCGGGCAGGGGGTGCGCCAGCGTCGCCTATGTGACCGTCGGCACGGGTCTCGGTGCCGGCCTCGCACGGGCCGGGGGGACGCTCGCAGGGGCGTTGCACCCCGAGATGGGCCATGTCCCGGTGCTGCGGCTCGACGGCGACTCGACCCCCAGCACCTGCCCCTTCCACCCGAGCTGTGCCGAGGGCATGGCGGCCGGACCGGCGGTGCAGGCGCGGCTGGCGGGCCGGCGGCTGGAAGAGTCGCCCGGTGACTTCGCGGCGGTCGCCGACTATCTCGGCCAGCTCTTCGCCACGATCGTCTTCGCCTGGTCGCCGCACCGCATCGTCGCGGGCGGGGGCGTGCTGGCGGTGCCGGGGCTGCGCGAGGCGGCAGTCGCGCGCATGCTCGCGGCGCTGGGCGGCTATGGCGTGGGGGAGGCGGCGCATGCGCCCGGCTTCGTGCGCGCGCCCGCCCTCGAACATGCCGGACTGGAGGGTGCGCTGATCCTCGCCCGGCGGGTCGCCACAAACCCGTTGCGTCCGGCAACCGAATGATTATATACCGACCGATATGGAAACCCTGACCGCCCCCGCCGTCAAAGGCCGCCCGCGCGAATTCTGCGTCGACACCGCGCTCGCCGCGGCGCTGCGCGTGTTCTGGAGCAAGGGCTATGAGGGCGCGTCGCTCAACGACCTGACCGAGGCGATGGGCATCACCCGGCCCAGCCTCTACGCCGCCTTCGGCAACAAGGAAGCGCTGTTCCGCAAGACGCTCGACCTCTACGAGGAAGAGAAGCTCTGCTACATGAGCAAGTCGCTCGAGCAGCCGACCGCGCGCGAAGTCGCCCGGCACCTGCTCCGCGGCAGCATGGAGAACCAGACCAGCAAGAGCGAGCCGCACGGCTGCCTCGGCGTGATCAGCTCGGTCGCGTGCGGCGCCGAGGCGGAGTGCATCCGCCAGGAGGTGCTCGAGCGCGGCAAGGTCGCGAAGCGCGCGCTGATCGAGCGGTTCGAACGCGCCAAGGAAGAGGGCGATCTGCCCGCCGACGCCGATGTCGAGGGGCTGACCAGCTTCATCTACGCGATCATGCAGGGCATGGCGGTGCAGGCCGGCGCCGGCGCGACGCGCGCCGACCTCGAACGGCTGATCGACACCAGCATGGCGATGTGGCCCTCCAAATAAGGGCTTTGGCTTCCCCTCGGTAAAAATTTATCGATCGGTACAGAAAGCCATTGACGCAACGCAGCAAGGTTTCTATACCGGGTGGTATAGAAGTTGGACTCGCCCCCGGCGGGTCCCCGCATCGAAAGGGAAAGCCGATGCAGAAACACTGTACCGTCCCTAGCGTCTGACGACGGGCTGACGCCCGCTCATCCGACATCCCCATGACCGGCAAGCGCCCGGCGGACCCGTGGTTCGCCGCGTGAGGGCGCGCGTTCGCGCCGGTTCGCACCCGAATTCATGCCGCGCTCCCCGCGACGGCGAACTGCGGCGCTCGCGCCGTGAACAGAGGAGACATGCACCATGGCGTATCTTGCCTTTGCCGAACACGGCGCCGTCTTCGCCACCCCCGGCGCGGTCCGCACCGCCCCCGAGCCCGCGCGCTTCTCGGCGCTCGAATGGTCGGTGGTGGCGCTGGCCGAGCGCGACAAGCTCTCGAGCCTGCGCGAGCCCGGCCGCATGGCGGTCGCGCTCGGCAGCCTGTTCGGCGAGCGGCGCAGCACGCGCCTCGCCGATCCCAAGCTCGAGGCGCTGCGGCGCATGGCGGTGCTGACCTGGCACCACGGCTATCGCGTCGCCCAGTCCGCCGTGCGCGGCTTCCTGGCCGCCGGCTTCACCCCTGACCATTACGAGCTGCTCACCGGCAGCATCGTCGCCGCACGCGTCAAGCGCGACCGGAGGAATAACCGATGAACATGATCACGCGTATCGATCCCGTTGAAGATCTTCCCGCCCGCCGCCGTTTCCGCGACTGGCCGCTGTGGCAGCGTGCCTCGATGATCGTGCTGCCGATCGTCGCGGTCGGCGCCGGCGTCGGAGTCTTCAACCGCGAAAGCCCGGCGGTCGCCGCGCCGCCGCCGCCCACCGTCACCGTCGCCACCCCGCTGGCGCGCGACCTCACCGAATGGGACGACCATGTCGGGCGGTTCGAGGCGTCGAAGAGCGTCGACGTGCGCCCGCGCGTCTCGGGCGCGGTGACCGCGGTGCACTTCACCGACGGCGCGATCGTGCAGAAGGGGCAGTTGCTCTTCACCATCGATCCGCGCCCCTTCACTGCCGCGCTCAACGAGGCGCGCGCCGGCGTCGCCCAGGCGCAGAGCGATCTCGCGCTTGCCGAGGCCGATCTCGCCCGCGCCAGCCGCCTCCTCGCCGAGGATGCGGTGTCGAAGAGCGACTATGACCGGCTTGCCGCGCGCGCCCGTGCCGCCCGCGCCTCGCTCGCCGCGGCGCAGGCCCGCGTCGCCTCGCGCGCGCTCGACGTGCAGTTCACGCAGGTGCGCGCGCCGATCACCGGCCGCATCTCCGACCGCCGCGTCGACGCCGGCAACCTCGTCTCCACCGCGGATGCCGGCGGGGGGACGCTGCTCACCACGATCAACGCGCTCGACCCGATCTACTTCACCTTCGACAGCTCCGAGGCGCTCTACCTCAAGGCGCAGCGCGAGCGCGCGAAGTCGGGCGCCGCGCCGCAGCAGGTCGAGGTGCGGCTGCAGGACGAGAGCGGTTATAACTGGAAGGGCAGGGTGGACTTCACCGACAACGGGATCAGCGCCCAGTCGGGTACGATCCGCGCGCGTGCGGTGATCGACAACCCCGACTATTTCCTCGCCCCCGGCATGTTCGGCAACATGCGCCTGACCGGCGGTTCGCCCGAGCGGGCGCTGCTGGTGCCCGATGCGGCCGTCCGCACCGACCAGGCGCGCAAGGTCGTGTTCGTGGTCGGCAAGGACGGCACGGTCGCGGCCAGGCAGGTCACGCCGGGCCCGCGCATCGGCAACCTCCGCACCATCCGTGCCGGCCTCGCGCCGACCGACAAGGTGGTGATCCAGGGGCTGCAGATGATCCAGCCGGGCGCGAAGGTGACCGAGCGCGTGGGCAAGATCGAACTGCCCCGCGCCCCGGCCGCCCAGCCGCCCACGCAGGTCAACGAACCCGCGGCCTCGCAGGCGACCCTCGCCGCGCGCTGAGTGCGCGAACCATGACCGACTAACCACTCCGCTCGCGTGATCGCGGGCGGAGCAAGCCAAGGCTTTGCCCGATGCGCTTCAGTCATTTCTTCATCCGCCGCCCGATCTTCGCGGGCGTGATCGCGATCCTCATCACGATCATCGGCGCCTTCGCCTATTTCGGGCTGCCGGTGTCGCAATTCCCCGCCGTCGTGCCTCCGACGGTCACGGTCAGCGCCAACTATCCCGGCGCCTCGGCCGAGACCGTGGCGGACACCGTCGCCGCGCCGATCGAACAGCAGATCAACGGCGTCGACAATATGCTCTACCAGTCGTCGCAGTCGACCGGCGACGGGCGCGTGACGATCACCGTCACCTTCAAGCTCGGCACCGACCTCGATACCGCGCAGGTGCTGGTGCAGAACCGCGTCGCGCTCGCCGAGCCGAGCCTGCCCGAAGAGGTGCGCCGCCAGGGCGTGGTGGTGCGCAAGACCTCGCCCTCGTGGCTGATGGCGGTCAACGTGCTGTCGCCCGACGGGTCGCTCGATCGCGGCTATGTCTCCAACTATGCGCTGACCCAGATCAAGGACCGGCTGACCCGCATCGACGGGATCGGCGACGTCCAGGTGTTCGGCGCGCGCGACTATGCGATGCGCGTGTGGATCGATCCCGGCCGCACCTCGGCGCTCGGCCTCACCGCGGGCGAGGTGGTCGCCGCGCTGCGGGCGCAGAACATCCAGGTCGCCGCCGGCACCGTCGGCCAGCCGCCGTTCGATACCGGCGCCGCGCAGCAGCTCAGCGTCGAGACGCAGGGCCGCTTCAAGACCGCCGACGAGTTCGCCGACATCATCGTCCGCACCGATCCGTCGGGCGCGATCACCCGCGTCCGCGACGTGGCACGCGTCGAGCTCGGTGCCGAGGATTATGGCGTCAACGCCTATCTCTCGGGCCAGGACTCGATCATCATGGGCATCACCCAGCGACCGGGCACCAATGCGCTCGCCGCGGCGGAGGGCGTCAAGGCCGAGTTGGCGGCGGCGTCGCAGAGCTTCCCCAAGGGGCTCGAATACCGGATTATCTGGAACCCGACCGAGTTCATCAGCGAATCGATGGATGCGGTGGTGGCGACGCTGTTCGAGGCCGTGCTGCTCGTCGTGCTCGTCATCCTCGTCTTCCTGCAAAGCTGGCGCGCCGCGATCATCCCGATCGTCGCCATCCCGGTCTCGCTGATCGGTGCCTTCGCGGTGCTGGCGGCGCTGGGCTATTCGCTCAACACCCTCTCGATGTTCGGCCTCGTGCTCGCGATCGGCATCGTCGTCGACGACGCGATCGTCGTGGTCGAGAATGTTGAGCGCAACCTTGAGCACGGCCTGTCCCCGCGCGAGGCTGCGCACAAGTCGATGGACGAGGTGTCGGCGGCGCTGGTCGCGATCGTGCTGGTGCTGTGCGCCGTGTTCGTGCCGACCACCTTCCTCACCGGCATCACCGGCGAGTTCTACCGCCAGTTCGCGGTGACGATCTCGGCCGCGACGATCATCTCGCTGATCCTCTCGCTCACGCTCTCTCCCGCGCTCGCCGCGCTGCTGCTCCGTCCCAAGGCGGAAGAGGCGCCCGAGCGCGGCTGGCGCCGCGTGGCGTGGCGTGCGGGCAACTGGTTCAATCGCAACTTCGATCGCCTCGGCGACTGGTATGCGGGCATCACCCGCCGCTTCGCCTCGGCGCCCAGGCGGATGTTCGCGACCTATGGCGGGCTCGTCCTCGCGACCGGGGTGATCTTCTGGTCGACCCCCGCGGGATTCATCCCCGCGCAGGACCAGGGCTATGCGCTCGCCGCGATCCAGCTGCCCCCGGGCAGCTCGATCGAGGAGACCGACCGCGTGCTCAAAAAGGCGGTGAAGAAGCTGCTCGAGGTGCCCGGCACCGAAGCGGCGGTGATGTTCTCCGGCTTCGACGGCGCTTCGCAGACCCAGGCGTCGAATGCGGGCGCGGCCTACGTCACCTTCAAGCCGTTCGCCGAGCGCGCCGGCACCGACCGGACCGAGCTCAACATCGAGAACGACATGCGCGCCGCGCTGGCGGACATGAACGAGGCGTTCGCCTTCGTCATCCCGCCGCCCGTCATCCAAGGCGTCGGCAATGGCGGCGGCTATCGCATGATGGTGCAGGACCGCAGCGACGCCGGCTACCAGGCGCTCGAGGCGGCGGCCGGCGGCGTGATCGGGGAGGCGCACAAGAGCAAGGAGCTCGCCAACGTCTTCACCCTGTTCAACACCGCGACTCCGCGCATCTATGCGGACATCGATCGTGCCAAGTCGGACATGCTCGGGGTCCCGCCGAGCCGCGTGTTCGAGGCGATGCAGGTCTATCTCGGCTCGTCCTATGTCAACGACTTCAACCTGCTCGGGCGCACCTTCCGCGTGACCGCGCAGGCGGATGCGCAGTTCCGTGACGACCCGGCCGACATCGCCCAGCTCAAGACGCGCTCCAACGCGGGCGGGATGGTGCCGATCGGCGCCGTCGCGACCTTCGAGGACCGCACCGGGCCGTATCGCGTCACCCGCTACAACCTCTTCCCCGCGGTCGAGGTCGATGGCGACACCGCGCCCGGCTATTCGACCGGCCAGGCGCTGGCGCGGATGGAGGTAATCGCCAAGAATCTGCCGCAGGGCTTCTCGGCGGAATGGACCGATCTCGCCTTCCAGCAGAAGGCGGCGGGCAATGTCGCGGCGCTGATCTTCGCGCTGTCGGTGGTGTTCGTCTTTCTGGTGCTGGCGGCGCAGTTCGAAAGCCTGATGCTGCCGATCTCGATCATCCTGATCGTGCCGATGACGCTGCTGGCCGCGATGCTCGGCGTCAATTTCCGGGGACTGGACAACAATATCCTGACCCAGATCGGCCTGATCGTGCTGATCGGCCTGGCCGCGAAGAACGCGATCCTGATCGTCGAGTTCGCCAAGCAGGCCGAGGAGCGCGGCGCGACCGCGCTGCAGGCGGCGGTCGAGGCGGCGCGGGTGCGGCTGCGGCCGATCCTGATGACCAGCTTCGCCTTCATCCTGGGCGTGCTGCCGCTGGTGACGGCGTCGGGCCCGGGCTGGGAGCTGCGTCAGGCGCTGGGTACGGCGGTGTTCTACGGCATGATCGGCGTCACCGCCTTCGGCCTGGTCTTCACCCCGACCTTTTACGTGGTGTGCCGCGCGCTCGCCGACCGGATCAAGCGCCGCCCTCGCGACGGTGCCGCCCCGGCCGCCGAAGTGCAGCCCGCCGAGTGACCCCGAGAAAGAGAAGGAGCAAGTCATGCTTCGCAATCTGATGACCGCCGCATCGGCGTTGGCGCTCGCCGCCTGCGCCACCGGCCCCGACTATGCAGCACCCCAGACGCCCTCGGCGGCGGCGGGCAAGTTCGTCGCCGCCACGAGCCCGGCGGTCGACCCGCTCGCGCCGGTGCAGGGCGACTGGTGGCGGCTGTACGACGACCCCGCGCTCGACCAGCTGATCGCCGACGCGCTCGCGGCCAATACCGATGTCCGCGTCGCCGTCGCACGGCTCGCCCGCGCTCGCGCTTCGCTGCGCGAGGTGCGGACCGATCGGCTGCCCGAGGTCGGGGTGGGGGCAGGGGCGAACTATGGCCGCCTGCCCGAAAGCCAGCGCGGCCCCGGCGCGCCGCGCGAGGACTGGTCGATCGATGCCGGGCTCGAGGTGAGCTACGAAGTCGATCTCGCCGGCCGCGTGACGCGCGGGATCGAGGCGGCGCGCGGCGATGTCGGCGCGGCCGAGGCCGATGTCGAGGCAGTCCGGGTGACCGTCGCCGCGGAGACCGCGCGCGCCTATGCCGACGCCGCGGCCTCGGCCGAGCGCATCGCGGTCGCCGAACGCATCGTCGCGCTGCTCGATCGTTCGCTCACCCTCACCGAGCGGCGGCGCGAGGTCGGCCTCACCACCGGGCTCGACACCGCGCGTATCGCGACGCTGCGCAACCAGCGCCAAGCCGAGATCCCGGCGCTGGCGGCCGAGCGCGACGCGGCGCTGTTCCGTCTCGCGACGCTGACGGGCCGCGCGCCGGCCGACTTGCCGCAGATCGCGCGCGAGCGGGTGGCGACGCTCCGCCTCGACCAGCCGATCCCGGTCGGCGACGGCGCGCAACTGCTCGCACGCCGCCCGGACATCCGCGCCGCCGAGCGCCGGCTCGCCGCCGCCACCGCGCGGATCGGGGTCGCGACCGCGGATCTCTATCCGCGCGTCACTCTCGGCGGTTCGATCGGCTCGACCGGGCCGGACATCGGCGACGTGTTCGGGGCGGGGCCGCTGCGCTGGCTGCTCGGCTCGCTGATCAACTGGTCGTTCACCGACCAGGCGCGCGGCCGTGCGCGCATCGCCGGGGCGGAGGCGGACACGCAGGCCGCGCTCGCCGAGTTCGACGGCACCGTGCTGCGCTCGCTGCAGGAGACCGAGACCGCGCTCTCGGCCTATGCCCGCGCGCTTGACCGGCGCATCGCGCTCAAGGCCGCGCGCGACGCCGCCGAGCGCGCCGCGCGCATCGTCCGCGCCCAGCAGCGCGAGGGACAGGTCGACAGCCTCGCTTTGCTCGACGCCGAACGCACGTTCGCCGAGGCTGAGGCCCAGCTCGCGGCAATCGACGCCGGAATTGCTGACGCCCAGATCAACCTCTTCAAATCCCTCGGCGGCGGTTGGGGAACGCGCGCAGCGGGCTGAGCCGTTCCGTCTGGGCGAGCGATCCTATCGTGGCCCGGTCCGCACCGTTGTGGACATGACGGTCAGGCCCGGACGCGCCTACCCGGTCAGCTGCGACGCGATCGTACCGAGAAGGCTGGAGGCGGCGAACCTGCTGGTGCCGCTCGCGCTGCCGGCGTCGCGGCGGACCTGACAAGCTGCCGCGTGCGTGATAGCTTTCGCTAGCGGGCCGCGAACCGGTCCGGCTGAAAGGAGAGGGTTCCCATGCCACGCCTCGCCTCTCTCGACATGCGTGGTCCACTGGTTGTTTTCGCGCTTATGCTGCTGGTCGCAGCGGCATTTGTCGCAGCAAGAGGAACGGCGCCGGACGCGAAGCAGTCCGACGGGACGATCGCGTTCGTCGGCGTCAACGTCGTGCCGATGGACCGCGAACATGTGCTCGCAGACCAGACCGTTGTGGTGCGGGCAGGGCGGATCGTGTCGGTAGCTCCCGCGACGGCCGCACGCATTCCGGCGGGTGCCCGCCGGATCGACGGGGCAGGGCGCTGGCTGATGCCCGGCCTGGCCGAGATGCACGGCCATGTGCCCGGCCCCGAGGATCCGGCTTATCGCGACGATATGCTGTTCCTCTATCTGGCGAACGGCGTCACCACCGTCCGCAACATGGCCGGAAATGCGTCGCATCTTGCCCTGCGTGACCGCATCGCCAGGGGCGAACTGCTCGGCCCGACGCTCCACACGGCAAGTCCGTGGCTGAGCGCAGCGGTTGCTGGGACGCCTGACAAGGCGCGCCAGGCGGTGCGCGACTATCGTGCGGCGGGATATGACCTGATCAAGATCGGCAGCGTGCCGCGGGACGCCTATCTCGCGATGGCCGAGACCGCAAACGGGATTGGAATGCCGTTCGGCGGCCACATTCCTGAGGGCGTTCGGCTCACCGACGCGCTCGGGAGCCGGCAGACTTCGATCGACCACCTCGATCGCTATGTGGAGTTCCTGGTCCCCGAGGCCACTGATACCGCCGGGCGCCCGGCCGGTTTCTTCGGCAGCGGCTGGGTGCAATTTGCTGATGCGCGCCGCATCCCCGATGCGGTCCGGCGCACGGTCGCGGCGGGGACCTGGAACATACCGACGCTGAGCCTGGTCGAGCATCTCGCTTCGTCCGAGACGCCCGAGGCGATGATCGCCCGGCCGGAAATGCGCTATATGCCCAAACGCGTGCTGGAAGGCTGGGCAAAGGCGAAACGGGAGTTCACCGCACGTCCTGATTTCCAGCCGGAGGCAGCACGACGGCTGGTGGAACTTCGCCGCCGTCTGGTGCGCGATCTTCATGCCGAGCGCGCACCGATCGCGCTCGGGTCGGACGCACCGCAATTCTTCAACGTGCCGGGCTTCTCGATCCATCACGAGATACGGATGATGCAGGCGGCGGGGATGACGCCCTATCAGGTGCTCGCGACCGGTACGCGCGAGGCCGCGCGCTATTTCGGTCCAAAGGCGCACTTCGGCACGATTGTGCCCGGACAGCGCGCCGACCTGATCCTCCTGACCGCCAACCCACTTGAAAACCTGGTCAATGTCGAGCGCCGTGCAGGTGTGATGGTACGCGGACGCTGGCTGCCCGAGAGCGAGATCCAGGCGCGTCTCGAAAAGATCGCCGCTGCCAATTGAGGGGCGGTAAAGTCTGCCTAGGGCAGCGCAACCTCACCGCGAACCGGCCGGGTACTGTCGCGGACGATGAGCTCGTGGGGCAGGGTGATCTGCTGGATCGGGCTTTCCGGATCGCGCAGAATCTCGACCAGCAGTTCGACGGTCCTTTGGCCGATCAGCCCCTTGGGCTGAGCAACGGTGGTGAGCGCGGGCTGGAAGAAGCGGGCGGTGGGAAGGTCGTCGAAGCCGGCGACCGAGACATGCCCGGGGCAGGTGAGGCCGGCCGCGCCGATCGCGCTGATCGCACCCATCGCCATTTCGTCGCTGAAGCAGAAGATCGCGGTGACGTTCCGCTTGAGCAGGTCGCTCGCCAGCTCGAACGCCAGCTTCGCCGAATAGTCGCCGTTCCGCACTTGCAGGCGATCCTTCAGGCCGCGCCGCTCGGCGGCCCCCATGGCACCGGAAAGGCGGTCGCGGGTGATCGGGCTGATGAGCGGGCCTGTGACGATGCCGATATCGCGATGGCCCAACTCGATCAGATGCTCGACCGCATCACTGCTCGCGGCGGCATTGTCGATATGCACGCTGGGGACGCCGAGGTCCGGGCTGTACTCGCAGCCGTTCACGACCGGCGCCGCGATGCCCGGCCGCGACAGAAGCGGGCTCAGATTCTCCGGCAGCCGGTGGCCGAGAAAGATGAGCCCGTCCACCTCGCGGCGCGACAGCATCTCCGCATATTGGTCCTCGACTTGCGGGTCGTGCCGGGTGTCGCCGACTACCACCGCATAGCCCGCGTCGCGCGCAGCTTCCTCCGCGCCGCGGATGATGCTTGCGAAGAACGGATTGGAGATGTCGGGCACGGTCAGCAAAATCTTGGCGGCTCGCAAGGTACGCAACGTCCGCGCCGCGACGTTGGGGGAATAGCCGAGCGATTGAACGACCTCGAGCACCCGCAGACGAGTCGATTCCGCCACCCGCTCGGGCTGGCTCAGTACGCGCGAAACCGTAGCGGTGGAGACGCCGGCGACCGCGGCGACGTCAATAATTGTTGGCATCACGGCTTCATGTCGCTTGCCGTGCAGCCTGTCGACAAAATTCGATGTAATCCTTTACATCTGCGCTTGTTCTGCTTAGCCTGAGTCGCGAAAAGAACGACTACATCGAGGGGGGATCGCATGACCACGGCGAATGAGGTGCTGGATGGCGCTTCGCATCCGGGTTCGGGAATGCTCATGGGGCGGCTGAGCCTCCTCATGTTCCTTCAGTTCTTCGTCTGGGGCGCATCCGCCGCCACTCTCGGGCTGGTCATGCAGACCGTCGGAATCGGCAATCTCATCGCCAACGCCTTTTCGGTCGGCCCGATCGCATCGATTGCAGGGTCCTTCCTGCTCGGCATGACCGCGACTCGCTATCTCAGCCCCAAGGCGCTGATGGTGATCCTCCATCTGGCCGGCGGCGCGGTCCTCCTGGCGTTGCCGGCGCTGTTGACCCCGGAGACGGGCGGCACCTTCGTCTGGGTGCTGCTCGGCTACATGATCCTCTACATGCCGACTGTCGGGCTCGCGAATACGATCGCGCTGAAGAGCTTTGGCGAGCGCACCGATCGCTTCCCCTTCGTCCGGGTCTTCGGCACGTTCGGCTGGATTGTCGCGGGCCTGATCATCGGCTGGCTGGGCCTGTCGGCAAGCCCCGAGATTTTCCGTGTCGCGGCGGTCGCGTCGATCGCGCTCGGCATCTACAGCCTGACTCTCCCCAAGGTGGAGCCGGATGCTCCGCGCGGCGAAGGGCTGGTACGCCAGGTGCTTTGCGTCGAGGCATTCAGCCTGCTTGGGCAGCGCTCCTTCCTGATCTTCGTGGTCTGCGCGACGCTGATCTCGATCCCGCTGGCCATGTATTATGCCTATGCCTCGGCCTATATCGGTGCAGCGGGCATCGCGAATGTCGGCGGCACGATGGCGATCGGACAGATGTCCGAGGTGGCATTCATGTTCTCGATGCCGTGGCTCTACCGTCGTTTCGGCGTGAAGCCGCTGCTGCTGGTGGGCATGGCGGCGTGGGCGCTGCGCTATGCGCTGTTCGCGATCGGCGATGGCGGGGACGCGCTCTGGGCGATCTACCTCGGCGTGGCGCTGCATGGGGTCTGCTACGACTTCTTCTTCGTCGCAGGCGCGATCTACACGGGCACGATCGCCATGCCCAAGGGGGTCAATGCTCAGGCGCAGGGGATGCTGACGCTGTTCACCTATGGCGTGGGCATGCTGCTCGGCTCGCAGATCGGCGGGCTGCTCTATGCGCAATTGCCCGCGGCGCCGACGATCGCCGACTGGCAGCAGATGTGGTGGTATCCGGCGATCGCGGCCGTGGTGATCACCGTGCTGTTCCAGCTCCTGTTCCGCGATGATAGCAAGACGGGAGCCACCACATGAATGCGATGAAGGGGCCAGCGATCTTCCTCGCCCAATTCATGGGCGACACGGCGCCGTTCGACACGCTGGACGGGCTCGCCAAATGGGCCGGAGAGCTTGGCTACAAGGGAGTCCAGATCCCCTGCGATCCGCGGCTGTTTGATTTGCGGTTGGCTGCGGAGAGCAAGGGCTATTGCGACGATCTGCGCGGCAAGCTTGCAGGCTATGGCGTCGAGCCAACCGAGCTTTCGACTCATCTGCAGGGTCAGCTCGTCGCGGTGCACCCGGCCTATGACCAGCTCTTCGACGGCTTCGCCCCGCCTGAACTGCACGGCAACCCCGCCGAGCGCCAGCTCTGGGCGGTCGAGCAGGTCAAGCTTGCCGCCAGGGCGAGCGCCAATCTTGGGTTGAAGGCCCATGCGACCTTCTCCGGGGCGCTGGCATGGCCCTATGTCTATCCGTGGCCGCAGCGGCCGGCGGGGCTGGTCGAGGAAGCCTTTGCCGAACTCGCCCGTCGCTGGGTGCCCATCCTCGACGTGTTCGAGGAAGCTGGCGTCGACTGCGCCTTCGAGATTCATCCCGGCGAGGATATCCACGACGGTGCGACCTGGGAGCGGTTCCTCGTGGCGGTCGACGGCCATCCGCGTGCGCGCATCCTGTTCGACCCGTCGCATTATGTACTGCAGCAGCTCGACTATCTCGACTTCATCGACCGCTATCACGACCGCATTTCGTGTTTCCATGTGAAGGATGCCGAGTTCAACCCGACCGGGCGCTCGGGGGTCTATGGCGGCTATGAGAGCTGGGTGGATCGCGCCGGGCGCTTCCGATCGCTGGGCGACGGGCAGGTCGATTTCGTCGGCATCTTCAGCAAGCTGGCGCAATATGGCTATACCGGCTGGGCGGTGCTCGAATGGGAGTGCGCGCTCAAGCACCCGGAGGACGGCGCCCGCGAAGGCGCGCCGTTCATTCGCGATCACATCATCCGTCTGACCGAGCGGTCCTTCGACGATTTCGCGGCAAGCGGAGTCGACCGGGACGCGATCCGCGCGCTGCTGGGGCTCTAGAATGGCTCTGCGGCCTCTCCGGCTCGGCATGGTGGGCGGCGGCGAAGGCGCGTTCATCGGTGCCGTACATCGCATCGCGGCCGCGATCGACGGCGAGTGGCGGATGACTGCCGGCGCCTTCAGCACCGATGCGGGGCGCAATTCGCGGACGGGGGAGACGCTCGGGCTCGATCCGCATCGCGTGTACGATACGTTCGAGCAATTGGTGGAACGCGAGCGTGCGTTGCCGCTGGGAGAGCGGGTCGATGCGATCGCGATCGTCACGCCCAACCATCTCCACGCGCCCGTGGCGATCGCCGCGCTCGACGCGGGTTTCCACGTGCTGTGCGAAAAACCGATGGCGATGAGCGTCGCGGAAGCCGAGGCGATCGAGCGGTCGGCGAAGATCAGCGGACGGCTGTTCGCACTGGCCTTCACCTATGCAGGGTACCCGCTGGTCGAAGAGGCGCGCACCCGCGTTGCGCGGGGCGATTTCGGTGCGATCCGGCTGGTGCAGGCGGAGTATCTGCAAGGCTGGCTCAGCCGGCCGATCGACAAGGACGGCAACAAGCAGGCGGAATGGCGCACCGATCCGGCGCGGGCAGGGATCGGCGGATGCCTGGGTGACATCGGTACCCATGCCTTCCAGATCGCCGAGCATGTCTCGGGCCTGCGGACGCAGATGGTTTGCGCGGAGCTGACGACGCACGTCGCGGGGCGGCTGCTGGACGACGATGTGAGCGCACTGCTGCGCTTCGACGGCGGTGCACGTGGCGTGCTCAAGGCCAGTCAGGTTGCGGCCGGCGAAGAGAATGGCCTCAAGCTGCGCGTCCATGGCGAGTTGGGCGGCCTTGAATGGTCGCAGATGGAGCCGAACACGCTGAGCTTGCGGTGGCTCGACCGGCCCGCCGAGATCGTGCGGACCGGCGGCCCCGGCCTCGATCCCCGCACGCTGGCGCTGACTCGAACTCCAGCGGGGCATCCGGAAGGCTATCTCGAGGCCTTTGCGAACATTTACCGCGCATTCGCGGCTGCCGTCCGGCATGGCGGATCCGCATCGGATATTGCGCCAGGCACTGAAGGGTGGTTTCCGGGCCTCGCCGATGGACTGCGCACGATGCGCTTTGTCGAGACGGTCGCCGCTAATGCGGCATCGGACGAGAAATGGACTATGTTCGGAAGCGGGTAACGCGGATATAGCGAGACAAAACAAGAAGTTGGTTGGAGAGTTCAAATGAAGCTTATTGCGGGTCTGGCAACGGGAATGGTAGCGCTAACAGCTTCGGGCGCTGCATTCGCGCCTGTATTTGCCCAGGGCAAGCCTTCCGCGGCACCGCCGGCGTTTGCTGCGTGCCGTGCCTGCCACACCACCAATAAGGGCGGCAAGAATGGGCTCGGTCCCAATCTCTACGGGATCATCGGCAGGCCCGCCGCTTCGGTGCCCGGCGTCAGCTACTCTGCGGCGCTCAAGGGCTCGAAGCTGAAGTGGGATGAGAAGACATTGGACGCGTTCCTCGCCAATCCGTCGAAGAAGGTGCCCGGAACACGGATGCCGATCGGTACGCCCGATCCGGCGAAGCGCGCCGCGATCATCGCTTTTCTGAAGGCCGAGAGCGCAAAGTGATGTGGCCGATCGCGCGCCGGAGCTTGCTCGCAGGAGGAATGGCCTTGCCCGTCGCGGCATTGGCAGGCGCGCAGGGCACCGCGTCCAACGCCGCGCATTTCTCGCTCGCCTATGCGCCGCATGAAGGCAGCTTCGCGAGCCGGGGCGGCCTGATCGAGCAGATCGCGTACGCCGCCGATCAAGGCTTCCGGGCGTGGGAGGACAATGAGGCCGCGAAGCGCCCGATCGACGAGCAGGAGCGGATGGCCAAGGCGCTCGCCCAGCGCGGGCTGCGGATGGGTGTGTTCGTCGCGAGCATGCCCAAATGGGCGCAGTCGCGGCCATTGCTCGGGGGCAACGACGATGGCGAGCGCGAGGCCTTCCTCGCCGACATTCGGGGCGCGGTCGATGTCGCCAAACGGCTGAACGCGACGCAGATGACGGTGGTGCCGGGCTTCCTCGATCCGCGTGTGCCGGCCGATATCCAGACCGCGCGGATCATCGACGTCATGCGCCGTGCCGGTGACATCATGGCGCCGCACAAGCTGACGATGGTGATGGAGCCGCTGAACACGCGCACCAACCATCCCGGCGTGTACTTGCAGACGATCGCCCAGGGCTATGCCGTGGCGCGTGGGGTGGACAGCCCAGCGGTCAAGATCCTCGCCGACCTTTATCATGAGCAGATTCAGTCGGGGAATTCTCATTCCGGCACTCGAGACTTGCTGGGCGGAGATCGCCTATCTCCAATTCGGCGATAATCCCGGCCGCAAGGAGCCGGGGACCGGCGAGATCAACTACGCGAACATCGTCCGATGGCTCCGCGCCAAGCGCTACACCGGCGTGATCGGGATGGAGCACGGAAATTCGACCAAGGACCGCGCGGGCGAGGATCGCCTGATCGCCGCCTATCGCAACATCGATCGACAAGGAGGGGAGGCATGACGCGCATGCGCAAGGCCGGTTGCCTGATCGCCGGAGGGATCGCGATCGCGAGCGCATCCGCGCAGGAGAAGCCGGGGTTCAAGGACACGCCGATGCTGCCGGACGGCAAGTGGCGCGTCCATGATGCGGACCGGCCCGCCCCCGCGGTGGTGACGCCGGCAGCGACGCCGGGTGGTGCGCCGTCCGATGCGATGATCCTGTCGGCCGACGCGTGGCAAGCCCAGTTGGCGCCATGGACCGTCGCCGAGGGCACGATCACGGTGCCACCCCGTCCGCCGGGTGGCGGCGACAATAATCTTGTCTCACGCCAGAGCTTTGGCGACGTTCAGCTCCATCTCGAATTCCGCTCGCCCAACCCGCCCAAGGATTCATCGCAAGACCGCGGCAATAGCGGCATCTGGTTCATGCAACGCTATGAGGTCCAGATCCTCGATGCCTATCAGAACCCGACCTATGCCGACGGCACGGTCGGTGCCGTCTATGGATGGAAGCCGCCGCTGGTGAACGCCGCGCGCAAGCCCGGCGAGTGGCAGAGCTATGACATCGTGTTCGAGCGGCCGCGCTTTGCGGCGGACGGCAAGCTGCTGCGCCCTGCCTACGTCACCGTCTTTTTGAACGGCGTGCTGGTGCAGAACCGCCAGGCGATGCTCGGCACCACGGTCTGGCGCAGAGTCGCCGCCTATCAGCCGCATCCGGACGCGGCGCCGCTGCAACTGCAGGACCACGGATCGGCGGTTTCGTTCCGCAACATTTGGGTGCGCCCGCTGTCCGAGGCCGCAATCCCGCAGGATCTTCCCGGAGGCGCAAAATGATCAACCGCAGAACCGCTCTGGCAGGTGTGGCAAGCATGTTCGGCGCGTCGCTGTTCGCGCCGCTCGCGCGGGCGGCCGGAACCTCGCCGCGCGGCGATATTCCCGTCATCTCGGAGGGACCGCCGAGCGTGCGGGTGTTCACGCCCGCCCAGCGTGCAGCGATGTCGGCGCTGAGCGACCGCGTGATTCCGACGACCGATACGCCCGGCGCGATCGCCGCGGGGGTGCCGGATTTCATCGAAAAGATGCTGGCCGACTGGGCGATGCCGGGGGATCGTGTGCCGATCATCGCCGGGCTCGACGCGATCGAGGCACGCAGCATGCGCGACTATGGCGTGCCGGCGGCCAAGGCGACCGTCGAGCAGCAGGACGCGCTGCTGACGCTGGCGATGAACGGACAGCTGGACGGCGCGGGCGGGTTCTTTGAGCCGTTCCGCCAGCTCGTCATCGCTGGCTACTACACATCGGAGATCGGGATGACGCAGGAACGCGAATATCTTCCGGTGCCGGGCGAGTATAACGGCGAATTTCTCTATTCTCAGGTCAACAAGGTGTATTCTTCATGATCGCACGCAGAACCCTGCTGGCAGGGGCCGCGGGCGCCGCCGCCGTGGCGTGTCTCCCGGCGGCGGCCGCGGCGCGCAGGCCGATCGGCCTTCAGCTCTATACGCTGCGCGAACTCTTCGCGAAGGATCCGGTGAAGACGCTCGAGCAGGTCGCGGCCATCGGCTATCGCGAGGTCGAGTTCGGCGGTGGCGGATATGACGCGATGGATCCCGTCATGCTGCGCAAGGCGCTCGATCGGCTGGGCTTGAAGGCACCATCGATCCATGTCGGTTACGACGCGCTGCTCAATCAGTTCGGCCGGCAAGTGACTCTTGCCAAGACGCTCGGGGCCGACACCGTCGTGCTGCCGTACATGACGGAGGAGCATCGTACCGGGCCCGGCTGGCGGGCGGCATTGCCGAACATCGGTCGCTTTGCCGCCGAACTGAAGGAGGCCGGGCTGGGCTTTGCCTATCACAACCATGATTTCGAGTTCACGTTGAAGCCGGACGGCGTCAGCCTGTTCGATCGCCTGCTCAAGGAAACCGATCCCGCGGTCGTAAAGATCGAGCTGGACCTGTTTTGGGCCGCGCGGGCTGGCGAGAATGTGGCCGCGCTGATCGACCGGTTGGCTGGCCGCCTCTATGCCTACCACGTCAAGGACATGCGCGCCGACCGCAGCATGGCCGCGGTGGGGCAGGGCACGATCGACTTCGCCGCGTTGTTCAGGCGCAAGGGCAGTGCCGGCGTCCGCCACTTCTATGTCGAGAACGATCAGGCGCCAGCGCCCTATCTTCCCGACGTCACCACGAGCTTTCAGACGCTGCGCGCGCTGCGCTTCTGACCGAACAGGAGAGAGAGATTATGGCTTCGACCAATAGGTTCGATGCAATCGTCATCGGGTCGGGCGTCAGCGGCGGCTTCGCGGCGAAAGAACTCACCGAGAAGGGTCTGCGCGTCCTCATGCTCGATCGCGGCGTGATGGTCGAGCATGGTGAGGACTATCCCTATGACGGTAAGCCGGCCTATGAGGTCCCGGCGCGCAACATGATGCCCAAGCCGTTGACCGACAGCGATTATTTCATCGCGAAGCACGGCTATGTCTCGCCGAGCAACCGGCACTTCTACAATGACGACCGGCTGAACCCCTATGCCTTTGACGAAGGCAGCAAGTTCTATTGGATCCGGCCCGGCGCGGTCGGGGGAAAGTCGCTGATCTGGGGGCGCTGGAGCTTTCGCTGGAGCGCGGAGGATTTCGAAGCCAACAAGCGCGACGGCATCGATGGCGACTGGCCGATCCGCTATGACGACCTGGCGCCGTGGTACAGCAAGGTCGAGAAATATATCGGCGTATCCGGCTCGCGCGAGAATCTGCCGCATCTTCCCGACAGCGAGTTCCAGCCGCCAGTGCCCATGAACATCGCGGAAAAGTGGTTCAAGCAGCGGCTCGAAGCCGAGTTCCCCGGCCGCAAGCTGATCAACGCCCGCCTGTCCAACATCACCGAGGACAAGCCCGAGCAGAACCGCACCAAATGCCAGTTCCGCGCCCAATGCGGCAATGGCTGCTCCTTCGGCGCCTATTTCTCGACCCAGGCGGTGACGTTGCCCGCCGCGCGCGCGACCGGGCGGTTGACGCTCAGGTCGGACGCAGTCGTCACCAACCTTGAATATGATCCGGTCAAGAGGCGCGTGACGGGCGTCCGCTTCATCGACGCAAAGACCCGCCAGGCTGAAGTCGTCAGTGCCGACCTCGTCTTCCTGTGTGCATCGGCGATGGCGTCGGTGCAGATCCTGATGAACTCGCGACCGGCTGGCAGCGGTCGCAGCCATTTCGATTCCAGCGGGACGCTCGGCAAATATGTGATGGACCACATCTTCCGTGTCGGGATCGAGGGTGAGATTCCAGGCATGACCGAGTACATCGAATATGGGCGCCGCCCAGGCGGCATCTACATTCCGCGTTTCCGCAATGTCGGCCGCGACGAGGATGTCGGTTTCAAGCGCGGCTATGGCTATCAGGGCGGCGCCCACCGTCCCCCTGCGGCGCCGGTCGGTTTCGGTGCATCGATGAAGCAGGGCATGCGCCAGTACGCGCCCTGGAGATTGCACATCGGCGCGTTCGGCGAATGCCTTCCCTACCGGGACAACAGCGTCTCGCTGCACGCGGACAAGGTCGACCGGTTCGGCGTTCCGCTGATGCGCTTCGACGTCCGTTTCCGCGAGAATGAGTTGCGGATGATGGCGGACGCTCGCGCCCAGGGCGAGGCGATGCTAAAGGCCGCGGGCCTGAGCAATGTCACCAGCTCGCAGCGTGAGCATGTGCCGGGCGACGCCATCCACGAAATGGGCGGCGCTCGCATGGGTACCGACCCGCGCGCGTCGGTGCTCAACGGTTGGAGCCAGGCGCACGACGCCTCGAACCTGTACGTGACCGATGGAGCGCAAATGGCGTCCGTGTCCTGCGTGAACCCGTCGCTCACCTTCATGGCTCTCACCGTGCGGGCGGTCGACCACGCGGTCAAATCGCTTCGGAATGCGTAGGCGTGGTGCCGGGGAGCGGGTGATATCCGGGTAACGCGATTCAGCGGTCGACTACCGGTTTTCAGCCCTCCCTCATCGCGAGTTTTGGAGAAGTTGCCGATTGCGATCGCCGCTTCGATTTGGCGCAGCGCTTTCGCTCATGAAAACAGCGGAGGCGAATGCCCGTGCTGATCCTTGGTGAACCCGGTTGCGGCGAACGCAAACCCCGCGATGTAGAGATAGGCGAGCACCGGCACGGCAAAGGCCCAGCGGAGCCCCGCCCAATCCGCGATGCCGCCGGCCAGGAGCGGCAAGGCCGCACCCGGGCCGACCGCCAGGACCAGCAGCCCTGACGTCGCGGTCGCGGGCGCTGCGGAGCGTTCAAGGGAAAGCGCGAAGATCGTCGGGAACATGATTGAATTGCACAGGCCCGTCGCGAGCAGGCACCAGGCGCTGGCCGGACCAGGCAGCACCAGGGACGCCAGGCACAGGCTCGCCGCGGCCAGCCCGGCCGTGGTCAGCAGGCGTGCCGCCGGCAGGTGGCGCAGCAGCCAGCTGCCGACGAACCGGCCCACAAGAGCACCGCCCCAATAAAGGCTCGCGACCCGGGCGGCGGCGGTATCGAGGGGCAGGGCGAGCGTATCAGCCTGGGCGAGATAGAGGATCAAGATGCTTCCGATCGTCACCTCCGCGCCGACATAGAGCGCGATACCGAGCGCCCCCAGCAACGCCCAGCTCGAGCGCAGCGCGGTAAGCGCACCGCCGGCAGCAGGCGGCTCGGGTGCCGCAGCGGCGGCGATGGTACGACGCGTGGCGATCGTCGCCGCGATGAGGCATGCCAGGAGCAGCGCCATGACGAGATAGGCTTGGGCCATCGCCTCGATGCCGGAGGCCCGTTCGGCGGCGGAGCGGATCGGTGCGGTCGACTGGAAGGCGGGGCCGGTCAGGACGAAGCCGGCGCCGAAATGCACGCCGCACACCATGCCCAGCGCGTTGAACGAATGGACGAGGGTGAGCCGATAGTGGCTTCGCTCGGGCGGCCCCAGCGCTGCGACTAGCGGATTGGCGGCGACCTGGAGGGCAGTGACGCCGCTGGCCAGCACGAACACAGCGGCGAGCACGACGGTGAAATCGGGCAGAAAGCGGATGAACTGCATCGCCAGGCATCCGGCCGTCATGCTGGCGAGCGCCACCCAGATGGCACGGATCGGGCCGAGCCGGCTCAGCATCGCGGCCGCGGGGAGCGACATCAGGAAGAAGGCGGCGAAGGAGGTGATCTGGGTGAGCAGCGCCTGGGTGTAGCCCAGGCCGAAAACACGCCGCGCGGCTGCCAGCAGCGGATCATTGTTGGCACAGATGAACCCCCAGCCGAAGAACAGCGCGGTCACGCTGGCAAAGGCGAAGCGGGAAGAGGCGGCGGCTCCGCTCAACGCGGGCGTTGCCAGCGGAAGGTCGCCGCGCCTTGCGGGGCCAGGCGATAGGCGAAGCGGTGCCCTTCCGCGCTTACCGTGAGGTCCCGTGCCGCCGCGGCGGCGTTGAACGCGATGAGCACGCGGCTCCCGTCGGGGTTGGCATAGGCGATGGTCTCGATCCCGCCCGGCTCGTTGGTCGCGCCGATTCGCCAGGCGCCGGGACGGACGAAGCGCGATGCCTGGCCCAGCGCATAATATTCGGGGTTGCGGGTGATCGCGCCGGTCCGGCTGTCGATCGTCACCACGCCGCGGCAATCGCCGCAGCCGCCGAGATGGGGACCATATTTCTCGTCGAGCGCGAGGTTCCACAGCAGCACGCCGCGCGCCCAGTTGCGCGGGGCGCCCATCACCAGCGTGCGTAGCGTCCAGCTCCAGCTGTCCGCCCAGGGACCGGACCAGTTGCCGCCCGAGCATTCGGTAAAGAACACCTCCTTGTCGGGAAAGGCATCGCGAACCTTGCTCTGCGCCGAGACGTCGCCGCCATAGCAATGCCAGGCCACGCCCGCGACGTAGCGGTTGGCGGCGGGATCGGCGAGCGTGCCGAGCGGATGCTCGGGCTTGTCCCAATTATGGTCCCAGTCGAGGATTTTGGTCTTCAGCCCCATCCGGGCGAATTCCGGGCCGACATGGTCGCCGATGATCCGGGCGCGCTGCGCTGCGCTCAAGCGCATCCCGGGATAATCTTCCGGCTCGAAATCGGGCTCGTTCTGGATGCTCAGATAGTCGATCGGCCCGATCTCGGCGGCGAAGGCCTGAACGGTCTTGCCGAGATAGCGCGCGAACGGCGCATAGGCGGTCTCCAGCAGCGTGCCCTTCACCAGCGAGTCCGTCGACTTCATCCACCCCGGGGCACTCCAGGGCGAGATCATCACCGCGAGCTCCGGGTTGATCGTCCGTGCGGCGCGGGCGGTGGGCAAGACGTCCTCCCGCGCCGGCGCGATGGAGAAACGGGAAAGGCCGGGATCGGTCTGCCCCTTGGGCATGTCGTCATAGCTGTAGTGGCTACGCGAGAAGTCCGAGGCGCCGACCGTCAGCCTCGTAAAGGCGAAGCCCAGGCCTTCGCTGCCGAACAACTCGCGCAGCAATGCGGTGCGGTGTTGAGAGTTCAGCCGGCGCTGGATCAGATAGGCCGAGGCATCGGTGATCGCCGCGCCGAAGCCCACCATGCGCTGGTAGCGCTTGGCCGGATCGACTGTGATCGTGCCGGCAGTACCTCGCTTCAGCGGAAGCGGGGCTTGCCGCGCGAGCAACGCGGACTTGTCGGGCAAGGTCAGCCAGACCTCGACCTGCGACGGGGGGACGGGCGCCGCGGCGGTGGCGGCGAGCAGGGCGAGGGCAAGCACGGCGCGCATCAAGTCTCTCCTCCTTCTACGAGCGGGGGGCGGCGGTCGGATCGACGCGGTTGGAGCGGGCTGATAGGCTTCCCCGGTCATGACCCCCATTCGCATCCTGCATGACGTCACCCCCGCCAGGTTCGAGGAGATCCGGACGGGCGGCGAACCGGCGGTGATGCGGGGTCTCGTTGCCGACTGGCCGTTCCTGCGCGCCGCGGATGCGTCCGCCTATCTGCGCGCGCTCGCGTTGCCCGGCAGCGTCCTCTACATGCGAGCGCCGCCCCAGGTGGAAGGGCGGATGCACTACGGCGCCACCATCGGCTCGCGCAACTTCACGCGCGAGGAGGCGCCGTTCGCGGCGTTTCTCGACCTGCTCGCCGAACAGGCCGAGGCGGCACGTCCGGATGCGGTGGCGCTGCAGGGCCTGCCTGCCGCGCAGCTGATGCCAGGCTTCGCCGAGGCCAACCCCATGCTGCTTGTCCCCGGCGTCTCGCCGCGCCTTTGGATCGGCAACGCGGCCAAGGTCGCGATCCATCACGACCCGACCGAGAACATCGCCGTGGTCGCCGCCGGGCGCCGACGCTTCACCTTGTTCGCGCCCGAGCAGGTGGCAAACCTCTATATGGGCCCGTTCGACCCGACGCCGGCGGGCGTGCAGGTGAGCATGGTCCATCTCACCGCGCCCGATCTGAAGCGCTATCCGCGCTTCGCCGCTGCGATGGACGCAGCGCTGGTCGCCGAGCTGGGTCCCGGCGATGCGATCTACATCCCGTACCAATGGTATCATCACGTCGAGGCGCTCGATGCCTTCAACGTGCTGGTGAACTATTGGTGGGATCCGGTGCGCGATGCTTCGCCTTGGGAAGCGATGATGCATGGCTTCGTCAGCCTCAGGAGCCTGCCGCCCGACCAGCGCCGCGCCTGGCGCGCGATGTTCGATCGCTATGTCTTTCTGACCGAGGGGGATCCCGGTGCGCATCTGCCGCCCGAGGCCCGCGGGGTGCTTGGGGCCACCTCGCCCGAGGCGATCGCCCAGATGCGGCAGATGCTGCTCGCCGGCTTGCAGAAGCGTCTGAGGCGCTAGGCCGCGCACGTCTTTGCCACGAAATCGGCGTGGCTCGGCATCAGCGCCACGCACTTGGCGATCACCCGCTGGATGTTGCCGAGATAGTCCTCGACCTGGGAGTCGGGCTTGATGTCGACCAGCGGATCATAGCCGCGCGGGATCACGCCCTGGCCGAGCAGCACCTGGATCCAGCTCTCCTCGGAGAACAGCTCCTCATCCTCGCGGAAGATGCGGCCATTGGCGGCGAACAGGTCGATCTTGCGCCGGAGCGTGTCGGGGACCTCCATGTCGCGGCACTGGCGCCAGAACGCCGTGTCGTCACGCTCCGTCGCCTTGTAGTGGAGGATGATGAAGTCACGGATGCGCTCATATTCGAAGTCGGTCTGGCGATTGAATTCGGCGATGGTCGCGGGATCGAAGCAGCGGTCGGGAAGCAGCCGGACGAGCCGGATCACCGATGATTGGATCAGGTGGATGCTGGTCGATTCGAGCGGCTCGAGAAAGCCCGAGGCGAGCCCGACCGCGACGCAGTTCTTGTTCCAGATCCGCTTGCGCTTGCCGGTGGTGAAGCGGAGGCGATTGGGCTCGGCAAGTTGCTCGCCGTCGAGATTGGCGAGCAGTTGGGCCTCCGCCTCCTCGTCCGAGATATGCGCGCTCGAATAGACGTGCCCGTTGCCGGTGCGGTGCTGGAGCGGGATGCGCCATTGCCACCCGGCGGCGAGCGCGGTGGCGCGGGTATAGGGGGTGAAGGGCTCGGTTCGCGCGCAGGGCACGGCGATGGCGCGGTCGCAGGGCAGCCAGTGCGTCCAGTCCTCATAGCCGGTCCCCATCGCCTGCTCGATGATGAGGCCGCGAAAGCCCGAGCAGTCGATGAACAGGTCCGCGGCGATCGTCTCGCCGTCCGCCATGGTGACGGAGTCGACGAAGCCGTCTTCGCCGCGCAGCGTGACGTCCGCGACCTTGCCCTCGCGGCGCACCACCCCGTGCGCCTCGGCATAGCTGCGCAGATACTTTGCATAGAGCCCGGCATCGAACTGGAATGCGTGCGCGATATGGCCGATCGGGCTCTCGGCCATCTTGGGATCAGCGCGCATGAACTTGTTGGCGCGTGCCGCCATCGAGTTGATCGAATAGGCGGAGAAATCGGCGGCGCGGCCCCGGGCGCGCATCTTGAGCCAATATTGGTGGCAGCGCAGCCAGCCCAGGTCCTGGCCGATCACGCCGAAGCTATGGAAATAGGCATCGCCCAGCCGCGTCCAGTCGACGAACTCGATGCCGAGCTTGAAGCTGCCCTGGGTGCGCCGGATGAAGTCGTTCTCGTCCAGTTCGAGCAACTCGTTATATTTCTTGATCGCCGGGATCGTCGCCTCGCCGACGCCGACCGTGCCGATCTCCTCGCTCTCGATCAGCGTGATCTCGTACAGCCCCTGGAAGAGTTTGCCGAGAAGCGCCGCGGTCATCCAGCCGGCGGTGCCGCCGCCCACGATCAGGATGCGCTTGAGTTGCTGCATGGCCCTCTCCTAGGGGGAGGTCTTGCAGGTGGTGGGCACGCTTGGCAAGGGAAGCGCATCGACGCGGCTGGGCCTGGCGTAGCTGAGGCCGTAGCCGCGGGCGAACTGGACGATGCTGTCGGTGTTCTCCCCGGTCGAGCAGGCCGAGCCCGGCCAGGCGAAGGAGAGGCGACCAGTGAAGTCGTGGCGTCCGCCGACGAGCAGGTCGGCCAGACCCTCGCCCTCGGTGCCGGGCAGAAAGGCGGCGATGAACGCGTCGGACAGGTTGATCAGGTCGTTGGCATAGGCAGGGCGCCCCGAATAGAGCACCGACACGACCGGCACGCCCTTGCCCGAGACGCGCTGGAGCACCGCGAGATCGGCCGGGTGGAGCGCGCTGTGCGCCACCGGCTTGGGCGCACGCACGTCGCCGTTATATTCGGCATAGGGTGTCTCGCCGAGCACCGCGACCACTGCATCGAAGCTGCTCGGATCGACGCCAACTGCGTCCTTGGAGAAAGTGACGTTGGAAGCGCCAAGTGCGTCCCGCAGTGCCGCCAGCAACGTCGTGCCGCCCTTGAAGTCGGCATTGCTGTTCTCCGTGCCCTGCCAGGTGAGCGACCAGCCACCGGTCTGGTTGGAGAGGCTGTCCGCGCTTGCGCCCACGACCAGCACGCGCTTGCCGGGGGCGAGCGGCAATACGCCTTGGTTCTTGAGCAGCACCACTGACTTGCGGACCGCCTCGCGGCCCAGTTCGCGTGCGTCGAGCGCCTCGGCCCTGCCGGCAAAGGCGCTGGCGACCGGACTATGGTCGAACAGCCCGGCGCGCAGCTTGACGCGCAGGATACGGGTGACCGCATCGTCGATCCTCGTCATGGCAATGCGGCCCTCGCGCACGTCCGCCACAGTGTTGGCGATGAACGCCTTCCAGTCGTCGGGCACCATGATCAGGTCGACGCCGGCGTTGACTGCCTGGGGGCAGTGATCCTTGGTGCAGCCGGGCACCTGTTGGATGCCGTTCCAGTCGGATACGACCAATCCGTCAAAGCCGAGCTTGCCTTTGAGGACCTCGGTGACCAGCGCGCGGCTGCCGTGCATCTTGCCATAGTCGTTGCCGGCGGCGACGTCGTTCCAGCTGCTGTAGGAGACCATCACTGTCTGCACGCCGGCCTTGAGCGCGGGATAGTAGCCGGCGCCGTGCACCTGGATCATGTGCGTGCGCGTGGCGCGGTTCTCGCCTTGGTCGACGCCGTCGAAGGTGCCACCGTCGCCGAGATAGTGCTTGGCGGTGGCGACCACGTCGCCGTCGCCGGTCAGCCCGCCCTGCAGGCCATGGACCAGCGCGCGCGAATAGGCAGCGACGATCGCCGGATCGCTCGAATAGCTTTCATAGGTGCGGCCCCAGCGGCGGTTCTCACCTACCGCAAGCGTGGGCGCGAACACCCAGGAGATGCCGGTGGCGCGGACCTGCCTCGCAGTGGCGCGGCCGATCCGCTGGATCAGGTCCGGATCGCGTGCGGCGCCCAGACCGATATTGTGCGGGAACAACGTTGCGCCGGCGACATTGCCGTGGCCGTGCACCGCGTCGGTGCCCCAGATCACCGGGATCTGCACCGCCATGTCGGTCGACATCGATGCGCGGTAATAGGCGTCGGAGAGGGCCGTCCAGGCGGTGACCGGCGCATCCTTCTTCATCCCCGGCCAGGCGCCGCCGCCGTTCAGCACCGAGCCGATGTAATAGCGGCGCACGTCGTCGGGGGTGACGGAGCGGATATCGGGCTGAGTCATCTGGCCGATCTTCTGCTCGAGCGTCATGCCACGGACGATGCCCGCGATCCGCGCTTCCATCGCCGCATCGCGCGCGATGGGCGAATGGAGCGTCGGCCAGTCCGTTCCACGCCAGAGCAGGTCGCTCCCGTCCGTGGTGGCGGTGCAGCCCGCCAGCAAAGGGAGGATGAACCAGAGCCCGTATCGCGCTGCCTTCATTTGTTAACTCGCCACAGAGCGGCACATCCGGCCGCGAAGAGAAAAGGGGGAGGCGACGGCAACGGGCGTCCGCCTCCCCTTAAATCCCGGAGGGGTATCCGGGGAGAGGCTAGAAGCGGTAGTTGAGCCCCAGCAGGAACTGGCGGCCATATTTCTCATAGGTCTCGGGCAGCGGCGTGCCGTCGCTCGTATGCGTGCCGCCGGTGTCGAGGCCGAGCCGCGTCCGATAGGGCGAATCCATCACGTTGCTCACTTGCAGGAGGATGCCGAGGCCCTTCAGCGCCGAACTGTCCGGGAAGGCATAACCGATCTGGGCATCGAGCTGCTTGTCCGCGAGGATCTCGGTATAGCCGCGATTGGTGAACAGCTGGACCGTCTCGCCCTTGAAAGCGGAGCGGAAACGATAGCTCGCCCGGGCCTGGAAGCCCCATTTCTCGAAATAGCCGGTGACGTTGTACACCGTGCCCGACAGGCCCGGGATGCGCACCACGTCATTGGTGTCGGTCGGGTTGAGGTCGGCCTCGGTGTACGAATAGCTGCCGGTGAAGCCGAAGCCGTCCAGCGCCGGGATGAAGCGGCCGATCTCGACCGCGCCGCTGACCTCGATGCCCTTCAGGCTGCCGCCGGGTCCGTTGGCCGGCATCGTCACCTGCCCGATCGGGCTGATGTTGACGTCGGCCGGGATCTGGTTGGTCGGGATCGGCAGGCCCGAGAAGTCGATCGCGAAGTTGCGGTTGTAGATATAGTTGTCGAGCCATTTGTAGAAACCGGCGATGCTGAGATAAGTGCCCTTGCCGGCATACCATTCATAGGCAATGTCGAGCGCCTTGGCGCGCCACGGCTGGAGGTTCGGATTGCCGCCGGTCGCCGACCAGGGGTTCACCGTCGCGCCCGGCGCACAGGGCGACGGGCTGCCGCTGCACGGATTGGTGTTGAAGCTCGGCGTGAAGTTGGCGCGCATGTCGTCCATGCGCGGCCGTGCCAGCACCTTGGCGGCCGCGAGGCGGAGGCGATGCCCGCCGCCCAGGTCGTAGATCAGGTTCGCGCTCGGCAGCACGTCGGTATAGCTTTCCGTCTCGAACACCTGCGAGAGTGCGATCGGCGTCAGGGTCTGGTTGATCCTGAGGCCCGAGGATGCCTGGAACTGCTGCACTACCTGCACGCCGAGATTGCCGCGCAGGCCGCCCAGCTCGATATTCGCCTTCGCCTTCCAGGTGATGACGTCCTCGGTGATCTTCCACGTCTTGTCGAAATGGGCGGCGTCCTCGAGCGGGGTCCGGTCGTAGTAATTGTCGAGCGCCGCGCCCAGGTTCCAGGCGATCACGTTGCCGAAGCCGACGAAATCGAGCGAAGTCGGATCGAGCAGATATTCCGACCCGACCGGCACCTGCTGGCGGCCGTTCTTCAGGTTGAGGTCGATCTCGTCGACGGTCTTGTTCTTGTTGCGCTGGGTGTAGTTCACCCCAATCTCGACGCTGCTGAGGAAGCCGCCGAGCTCGTGGCGCAGCGCCAGGTCGATCGCGCCCAGCTCTTCCTTGACGTGCGGCGACTTGAGGAGCCCGTCATGGCCCCAGCCGCCCCAGGGCGCGCGATCGCCCAGCGAGACCTGGCTGGCATCGGCATAGTCCAGCCCGAAGTCATAGGTCGGGAACGCGCCGTCGACGGGGAAGGAGAAGTCGTAGCTGTCCGGGGTGCGGGTCTGGAACGGGCCGGCGCCGTAACCGCCATAGGTCTCGATATAGGTCTCGTCGCGCTTGTTGGTCGAGTAGCTGAGGTCCGCCACGAAGCGAGTGCGATCGTCGAGCTTGAACTCGTTGTTGAGCCCGACCGCGAACAGCTCGTCCTCGCGCGTGTTCATGTCGTTGCGCAGGATCGGGATGGCATTGTCGAAATGGCCCGAGGTGCCGATCTGCGATCCGCCTACCTCCGTCGTGCCGATATTCGAGAAGGTGCCGTTGTCCGCCCAACCGTTCGAGAACCACTGCGCGCCGCGGACCACTTCCTTCTGCTTGAAGCGGGAATAATAGAGATCGAGCACGCTGTGGACGCTGTCGCTCGGCTGCCATTCGAGCGTACCCATCACGCCGTCGCGCTGGTTGCGCCGGCTGGTGGCCCAGGCTTCCTGGCCATTCAGCTGGAGCGCATTGTCGGCGGAATCGGGCGTGACGGTATTGGGGCTGCACGGGTTGGCGATCGTCGGCTGGCACACCCCGCCGAAGGCTTCATACCCATAGGCCTTGTAGTGATCGACATGGCTTGGTGAATCGAGATGCGCATAGCCGATCGACCAGCCCAGCGTTCCGCTGGCGTTCTGGTCGATATAGCTCGCGGTGGCCCGCCAGCCCCATTTCGAGATGTCGGCGTTCCTGCCGCCATCGGCATCGAGCTCGCCGCGGATATTGAGCGCGATCGCGCGCTTGCCATAGCTGAGCGGACGCACCGTGCGCAGGTCGGCGCTGCCGGACAGGCCCATGCCGGCGATGCTGGCGTCGGGAGTCTTGTAGACCACGACGCTCGCGAGCAACTCGGCGGGATACTGGTCGAACTCGACAGCGCGGTTGTCGCCCGAGCTCGCCTGTTGCCGTCCGTTGAGCAGGGTGGTGGTGAAGTCCGGGGCTAGGCCACGGATCGAGATCACCTGGGCGCGGCCATTGACACGCTGGGCGGCGAGACCGGGCAGGCGGGCAATCGACTCCGCGATCGAGTTGTCGGGCAGCTTGCCGATATCCTCCGCCGACACGGCCTCGACGATCGAGGTGTTGTCGCGCTTGAGGTTGATCGAGTTGCGCAGGCTGGCCTGGAAGCCGGTGACGACGACCTCGTCCTCGGGCGGCTGCTGGTCCTGATTGGCGGGTGCGACGCTGTCCTGTGCCCAAGCCCGGATTGGCAGCGTTGTCGCCAATGCCAGCATTGAAATGGTGAGCCTGAGATTGCCCTTGGCGCGATTCATGACGCGCAGGTGCCGACGCTCCGCCATCGCCTCTTCCCCTCTCCTAGAAAGCGACCCTTATCGGTCGTCTTGTCTGCCGGCGCCGCCTTCGAACTGGAAGCGCTTCCAATTGGTATTATCGCGACGCGCGTCATTGTCAACGCGTTACGGAAACCGTTAGCAGCGAAATTCGCGCGGCCGCCCTCAGATGCGAGGCGGAGCGACGGATTCGCGCCGGACCAGATGGTGGTCGATCGTGTCGAATTCCGCTGCGCCGCTGCCCTGGCCACGCAGCAACACCTCGACCAGTCGCTCCACGGCGCGCGCGGCAATGCGGCGGATCGGTTGGTGGATGGTGGTGAGCGGGGGCCAGATATAGGCCGCGATCGGTGCATCGTCGAACCCCACCACCGAGAGATCGGCGGGCATGGCGAGGTTCATCCGGTGGGCCGCGAACATCGCGCCGACCGCCATGTCATCATTGGCGCAAACGATCGCGGTGGGCCGCTCGGGGGCCGCGAGCAGGATCTCCGCAAGCTCCACGCCCGAGCGGAAGCTGAAGTCTCCCCGCAAGGTGGTCACCGCACGTTCGTCCAGGTCCATCTCGGCGAGCGCGCGCAGGAAGCCGGCGAAGCGATGCTCGGCGGCGAGATGACCCTCGATCCCGAGCATGTAGCCGAGGCGCCGATGGCCGGCCTCGACGACATGGCGCGCGATCTCATAGCCCGCCGCTTCCTCGTCGAACCCGACGCCGGGCAGGAGCGAGCGCACTGCATCGCTGGGTGAAATGCATACGACCGGGCAGCCCTGAGCGATGAGCCGCCTGGCGAGTTCAACATCGGCCGAGAGGGGCGGGGAGAGGAGCAAGCCGGTGGTGCGGCCCGACCCGATCAGTTCGATCAACCGGTCGTCGCGGCGGACGTCCTCGACATGGACGTTGAAAGTGGAAAGCTCGAAGCCAGCGGCAGCGGCTGCACGCAGCGCGCCGAGCTCGATCGCGGCGAAGTAATAGCTGTTGGGCGGGGCATCGAACGTATTGCAGTTGACCAGGGTGAGGGTGTTGTTGGTCCGGCTGGCGAGGTTGCGTGCCTGCGGATTGACCCGGTAGCCGAGCGCCTGGACCGCGCGCATCACTTTGTCGCGCATTCTGTCGCTGACATGTGCCTGATCGTTGAGTGCCCGCGAGACCGTGGCGCGGCCAACGCCCGCCAGTGCGGCCACGTCGTCGATCGTGGGCGGGCGCCCGCTTCGCGCAACATCGATGCCGCGGACGCCCGGAAACGGCGAGGGGTCAGGAAGCGAAGTCATCTCGGAGCCAGATGGGTGGCACAACGGCCAAGGGAGCGGCAACCCAATAGTGACCGGAAACCTTGCCGGTTTCTCGTTCGGGAGTGAGGCGGATCAAATCGAAGCCGACGTCAACGCCCGCAGCGCGCGGCGAGTAATCGAATTACTCATCTCTAAATTGCTCCAAAACGCGCTCGGATTCTAGAGCGGTTTTGGAGAAGCCGCTGATTACAAACGATTTTGTCCGCTTAAGCACTTGAAATCGCTGGTGACCCTTACAGGACTCGAACCCGTGTTTTCGCCGTGCGTGACCAGCTGCTCCATACGCCACAACGAGCAACGAGAGCTCATAATGGCAACGCCGCTTGAGCGGCCACAAGGTCGAGTTGCGCAGCACGGCTCTTCTCCGGACTCGCCTCAGAGCGGTTCTGGATTCAGATAAAGATAGCGATCGTCGAACCCGGCCAGCGCCTGGAGCGCCGCAAGGTCGTGGATTTCCACTCGACCGTTGCGGAAGGTGACGAGCTTCTGGTCGCGCAATTGCCGCAGCACGCGATTGATATGCACCGGGGTCAGGCCGAGATGGTCTCCGAGATCGGTCTGGGTGAGGGCGAGCGCATAGCTGTCGTCGTAAACCAGACCGACGATGTCCAGCCGCACGCGCAGCTCGCAGAACATGGCGCCGACACGCTCGACTGCCGAGCGCTGGCCGAGCGAGAGCACGGTCTCGCGATGGTTGGCGGCGTCGAGATTGTTGTGGAACCAGTAGATGCGCGCGAGCCGGGGCAGTGCGGCGAACATCGCCTCGAGGGTCGCGTGCGGCACCAGGGCGACCGTGCACGGCGCCAACGTCTCGATGTCATGATCCAGGCGCTTCAAGGTGAAGCTGTGCAGATCGACGAAGTCACCCGCGACGTGGAGCTCGGCGACATTGCGCTTGCCGTTGCGCAGCGTCTTGGAGCGGCACATCAACCCGTCGAGCAGAAGCGTGCTCTGACTGAGCTTGACGCCTTCGCGGATGACCGTGGCGCGGGCGGGCACGGTCCGGATCTCGCCGGGGAGGCTGCGGATCGCGGCGATCTCCTCGGGCGACAGCGGATGACGCCGGGCGACGCGGGCGAGATGCCGCTCGACCCAGTTCATCGGTTCAGCTCGATTGCTTCATTGGCCGCTATGCGCATCGGCAGCTCCGGTCGATTGATTCCGGTATGCGCAGAACGTGCCGAGGTCGGCATATGTTGCGCCGTGGCTAGGCGGCGGACAGAAGCGGGCTCAGCTTTGCGGCGAGCCGGTCCGGCCGGAACGGCTTCTCGAGACGGGGCAGGGCGGCGAAGCGATCGGGGAGCGTCCATTGGTCATAGCCGGTGGCGAAGGCGAAGAGAGTGGCGTGCGAGGTCACGACATACTGACGTGATAGGGGATCGCTGCGTCACCTGCGATACTTGTAAGATCTGCGAGCGCAAAGAAGGGCGGCTTAGCGCCCCGATAGCGATCGCTCCCGGCAGACCTCGTGGTTCCTGAAAGCTGTCGCTCAGCGCGCGCCTTCGGTAAGGTTTAATATCTGCCTGTTGGTCAACAATCGCTCGCGCAGCTTGCCATAGTCGACGTCCTGCACAGGCTGGCCCGCTTCGATGGCGAGCGATGCGGCGGCAGCTGCGGATTCGCCGAGAATCATAAAGACCGGCTCCATCCGGATCGAGCCATAGGCAATGTGCGACGCAGACAGCGCCACCGGGACCAGCAGGTTGCTGGCTTCGTTCCGTTTTGGGATGATAGCCGCATAGCTGATCGGATAAGCGCCGCCGGGATTGACCTCGATATTGCCTTCGTTGCGTGCAAACCCGCGGGCATCGACGATGCGCTGCACATTATGCGAGTCCATGTTGTACGATCCCATGCCGATCGGCTTGGGGGTCGGTTTGGTGCCCCGCAGGTGCGGTTCGGCCATCACGAAATCGGAGACCATCCGCCGCCCCTCGCGGACATAGAATTCGCGCGGCCAATGGCCGTTGCCGGCGAACTCGTCCTTGCACAGCCCCCACTTCGACATTTCGGCGCGCGTTTCCGCCGGCACGCCCGGATCGTTGGCCATGAACCAGAGCAGCCCCTGCTGATAGGTGACATGCTCCGCGACGATCGCCGCGCGCGCGGCGTCGGTGCCGGTGGGATAGCCATAGTTCATGCCGATATTGTCGAACGAGAAAGCACCGTAATTATTGGTGTCGGTCTTGCCGTTCGGGATGCGGTCGAACTTGCGGAAGAAGTCGCGATAGCCGGCGTCCATATAGCGTTTGAGCAGCGTGTACTGGCTCGCATCATAGCCGCGCGGCTTGGGGAAGGGGACGCGGTTCCCCGGCACGTCGGTCAGGCACATGCGGAAGGTATAGGCCTGGATCTTCTTGTCGGCGCTGCCGTCGGGCGCGGGCTTCTCGCCGCTGATCCGCGGCACCAGCCCGCTCGAAGGATCGCCGGGCACGCGATAGGGATCGATGTCGAGCGTGAACTGGTGATTGGTCGTGTTGCCGAGCTGAACGCCGTTCAGAGTCTCGCCATATTGGCTGTTCGCCTCGCGCCCGATGGCGAAGGAAACCCCGGCCTCGGCCATCAGGTCGCCTTCATAGGTCGCGTCGATGAACATCGCGCCCTCGAAACGCCGGCTGTTCCTCGATTCAAACGCGACGATCCGGTTGCCCTTGCGCGTGACGCTCCTGCCGTCGCGCCGTAACGGCTGGTTGCGGACCACCGTGACCCCGGCCTCACGCACCCAGTCCTCGAAGATGCGCTCGGCGACCTTGGGCTCGAACTGCCACATCGCGTCGTCATCGACGAAATTCTCGGTCGCCCGGTTGGGCCGCTTCGACCAGACCCACACCGCCGGATCGTCATAGTGCCGCTTCACCCGGCGATAGAATTCGCGGGAAAGCCCGCCGATCGCGCGATGCTGGCCGGTATCCGACCAGCCAAGCCCGTTGGTCGTCATCCCGCCGAGATAGTTAGACGTGCAGACGAGCAGCACGGAGCGGTCGAGGCGCCGCGCCTCGATCGCCGCGATCACGCCGCCCGCAGTGCAGCCATAGACGACGATGTCGGCGCGCAGCGGCTTGGCCGGTCGCGCCGCAGCAGGCGAAGCGATGCCGATCGCGGCAGGCACCAGGCACGCGGCGGCCGCGGCCAGACGGCAAGGCATTTTCCGGTTCATCCCGCGCTCCCGCTCAAAAATTCGCCGCGATGCCGAAGAAGATCCGGCGATCCTCGCGTGCGGTGAAGGTCAGGCGATCGGGCTCGCCCAGATATTGCCGGTCGATCGCCTTGGTGAGGTTGATGCCCTCGACCGTCAGGCGGAAATTGGGCGTCAGGTTGATCTGCGCCGAGGCGTCGAGCTGCCCGCGGCCGTCGACATAGGTGTTGCCGCCGCTCGCCGCGCCGCCCACCGAGTTCAGATATTTGCTGCGATAGGTATAGGCCGCGCGGAGCGAGAGGGTGTCGTCCTCATAATAGCCGATCAGCGTGTAGCTGTCGCGCGACAGGCCGGGCAGGGGCAGCCGCTCGCCGGTGATCGCGTCGATCAGCGGGGTCTTGCTGTCGACATAGGTGTAGTTGAGCTGCACGCCGAGATTGTCGAACGGCGCGGGCAGGAAGCGGAAGGCGTGCTGATAGGCGAGCTCGAACCCCTGGATCGTGCCGTCCTCGCCATTTTGCGGCTGCGAGATGTCGAACAGGCCGAAGCGTTCGGAGAAGCCGGGGACGAACTCGCGCGTGACGGTGGTGACGGTGAAGGAATCGACCTTCTTGTAGAACACCGCGCCGGTGAGCGAGCTGGCCGGGGCGAAATACCATTCGAGCGTCGCGTCGGCCTGGAGCGCCTCGAACGGGCGCAGATTGGGATTGCCGCGCGATCCGGTCATCGAAACGGTGTTGGGCACGAAGCTCGCGCTGACCTGGTTGAGGCTCGGCCGCGCGACGACCTTGGCGCCGGCGAGCCGCAGGGTGAGATCGTCGCTGAAGTCGATCGACAGGTTGGCGCTCGGCAGCCAATAGCCGAAATCGGCCTTCACCACGGTGGTGGCGGTCGGGGAGAGGAAGCCGGTGGTCGCGCGCGCCGTGTCGATATAGCGCAGGCCGAGATTGCCGCTGTAGCGCGTGCTTCCTATCGTGCCCTTGAAATTGCCCTTCACATAGACGCCGAGCGTGTCCTGCTTGACGTCCTTGATCGAGGTCGGGCCGACGGTGATCGACGTGTCATAGGGGTCGGGCGTCGCCAGCCCGAAGCCGTCGCGCGCGACGATCTTGTCGAGGCTTCCGCCGAGCAGGTCGCGCGGGAAGGCGCCGTTCGCGCCGGGAAAGAAGCGGGCGGGGGTGGAGCTATAGCTCAGCCCCGGCAGCTCATCGACGGTGAGGATGCCGTCGCCGTTGCGGTCTCCTCTCGCGAGCAGGCTCGCCGCGACCGGCAGGTTCTGCGGGTCGGCGGCGAGCAGCTCGACCCGCTCGTAGCGGAATCCGGCCTCGATCGACGAGAGGATGCCCCAGTCGGTGTCATAACCCCAGTCGAGCCGCGCGTCGTAACCGCGATTCTCGGTCACCGCGTCATAGTCGAAGACCGAGAGAAGCTGATATTGCGCGGGGTCGTTGGGATTGAAATTGGCGTCGATCGACAGATCGGGCACGGGGTTGCCGCCGCGGAAATCATAGCTCGCATTGGCGACATTGCCGGCACGCGGCACGACGACATAGGTGAAGGATGCGCCGGGCCCGCCGTCGCTGCCCTTGCCATGCGCATAGGACATGTCGAAGCGGACGCGCGCCCGGTCCTTCTCCCACTTCACCGATCCGCCGAGCAGGGTCGATTTGAGATCGGTCGGCTCGTCGTAGATCAGCGGCCGCACCGTCACGCCCTGAAAATTGCCGGCGACGACGGTGCCCCGGTCGTTGACCACGGCGTCGGTATCGTTGTTGTTGAACAGCACCTGATAGTTGACGCTGTTGCGCTGGCGCTTGAGGTGATTGAACGTCGCGTCGAGGATGATCTCGAGCGTGTCGGTCGGCCGCCATTGCGCGGTGCCGTTGACCGTCAGGCGTTGCTCGGCACGGTCGAAGATCCGCGCCATGAAGCGGTTGGGCCGGAACAGGCCGGGGTCGTCGATGCCGTCGCCATTGCCGTCGATCGCGTTGGTGCGCGTCCAGCCGCCTGCGTCGAACGAATATCCCCGCGTTTTCGTATCCGAATAGGCGACGCTGGCGAGGATGCCGAACCGGTCGCCGAAGCTCTTGGAGACCATCGCCGATCCGCGATAGCCGATATGATCGGCCTGGTCGGCATGCGCGCCCTGGATACGGCCGGCGATGACAAGGTCGTCAAGCTCGAGCGGGCGCTTGGTCTTGAGATTGACCGTCGCGCCGAGCGCACCTTCGGGCATGTCGGCGGTCGGCGACTTGATGACGACGATCGAGGACAGGATCTCCGGGCTGACCGATTCCAGCGCCGCGTTCCCGCCGCCGCCCGGGCCGATATAGTTGCGCCCGTTGATCTCGAGCCGGTTCTGCGAGATGCCGCGGATGGTGAAGTTGGAGCCGTCGCCCTCGCGGCGGCTGATCTGGACACCGGTCACGCGGCTCATCGCCTCGGCGACATTCTGGTCGGGCAGCTTGCCGATGTCCTGCGCGGTGATCACGTCCACGATCGAATCCGCCGCGCGCTTGGCCGCGATCGATTCCTGCAGCGAGGCGCGGATGCCGGTGACGACGACTTCCTGCGCCGCATCGGGCGCGGGCTCGGCGGTGTCCTGCGCCGGCTCCTGGGGCGCTGCGGCATAGGTGCCCGCCGCCGGTGCGGTGCTTGCGGTGGTGCGGACGGCCGGCGCGGACGACCGCCGTTTCAGTGCGATCGCGTTCCCGACCTTGACCGGGACGAGATCGGTGCCCGCCAGCAGCATCTGCAGCGCGGCGGAGACGTCCATCGATCCCTGGACCCGGTTGACGCGGACCCCGTCGGTGATCGTTCCCGACGCGAGGATCTGGACGCCGGCCTGATGCGCGAAGAGCGGGATGCCGGTGCGCGCATCCTGAGGGGCAATGTCGAACCGCCGGACCTGCGCGGAGGCCTCGGCCGGTAGCGCCAGCCCGCAGACAAGTGCCGCGGATGCCAGCAAACACGAACGCACGTCCTTCATCCGATCCTCCCCATGCCGGGCGCCCGCTTTTCGGTACGCTCTCGACTAGCAAGAGTCGGACCCGGATATTTTCCGTCAGGGTGAGCCGATCTTTTTTCGGCTCAGGCGGATTTCGTCGGGCGTGACCGCGACCTTGATCGGATGCGAGACTGCAAGCGTCTCGGCAAAGGCCGCAGGATCGTCGAGACGGAACAGGCCGACCAGGCGCTCGCTGGCGAGATTTGGATCGGCGAGAATCAATTGCTGACGATTGTAGCGATTGAACTGGGCCACGGCGCTACCCAGCGTCTCGTTCTCCAGCGCGATCTCGCCGCTTCGCCAGGCCAGCGAGCGCTCGATCTCGGCGGGCGCGGTGCCGGTCACCGGCGCGGGATCGCCGCGCCGGAAGGTGGCGAACTGCCCGGCCTGCAGGATCGTCATCGCGCCGCTCTCGTCGCCGGCCCACACGCCGACAATCCCCTCGGTCACCGCCACCTGCACGCCGTCCTCGGTGCGCCGCACCGAAAAGGCGGTGCCGAGCGCGCGCGCCTGGGCGATTCCGGCATCGACGATGAAGGGGCGCTTGCGGTCCTTGGCGACCTGAAAAAAGGCCTGCCCCTTGTCGAGCGCGATGCGGCGGCTGTCGTCGGCCAGCACCACGCGCAGCGCGCTGCTCGTGTCGATCGTCGCGATCGAGCCGTCCGCCAACGGCAGGCGGCGGATCTCGCCGCGCGCGGTGGTGACTCGCGCGCCCATTAGCTGCGACCAGCCGAGGACACCGGCGATTGAGGCGGCGACCGCGCCGCCCACGCCCATCAGCATCCAGCGGCGCGTCGGGCGCGGGGCGGCCGGTTCCGGCGCGGCTCCGGCCAGTTCGGCGGCCAGTTCGGGAACCAGCGCGCGATCGATCGCGCGATCGATCGCGCTCAGCGCCGCCTGCGCACGCAGCAGCGCGCCGGCATGCCGGCGATCCTGTGCAAGCCAGGCGTCGAGCGCCTGCCGCTCGGACGGGTCGAGCGGATGGCGCAGCGCCCAGCTGGCAGCGGCCTGCTCAACGGGATCGTGCATGGCTGACCCCTCCCGTCTTCAAGTCCGGTTCGGCTTCCGCCTCGGTCAGCAGCCGGAGCACTGCGCGCAGACTGCGGCTCGCCTCGTTCTCGACGACCGCTTCGCTGACGCCCAGCATCTGCGCGATTTCCTTCTGCGAGCGGCCTTCAACTTTGCGCATCATGAAGATTTGCCGGGCTCGCTCGGGGAGCGTGGCAAGCGCGGCCTGCACGCGTCCCAGCTCCTGCCGTGCGCCCGCGAACCGGTCGGGGGACAAGGGGTCGCTTTCCAGCTCCATCCCTGCGGCGCCAGTCATCGTTTCGATCCGCACCACGCGCGCGCGTTTGCGCTGCTGTTCAGCAAGGTTTCGGGCCATGGTGAAGAGATAGGCGCGCGGCAGGGTGATGTGGGAAACATCGGAAAGCTGCGCGAGCCGGCAATAGCATTCCTGCACCACGTCTTCCACATCGGCCGCGGCAACCAGCCGCCGCCGGAGCCAGGTCCGCAGCTCGCGTTCGTGGGGCAGGATCTCGCGTCCAACCCATTCGGCAAGCGCCTCGCGTTCCGTTGGTTCTCTCCTCTCTCGCCCGTATAGAGCCTGGCGCGCGACGTTTCCGTCAAGGAAGGTGAAATTTCTGCAGAGCGATGGCGCACGGGTTTTAGTGAGAGCAGAAAGTCTGGCCTCGGCCCGCGAGCAGTTAGGCCGTTTTCACATGGACTGCCTGTCGGCGGTGCGCCCCCATTGCGGTGGTTCCAGCAGGCGGCGGACAATCCGAAACCGGCCGTTCGGTCAGCTAGCGCGGGAATGTCCGCAATCGGGTGGAAAGCAGTCAGAGCCAAACGCCGCTTAGCGCCATGCCGGCTACGAGAGAACACAATGCTCCCCAGACCATCGCAGTGACCCCGAGGATATCGCAGGAGCGGAGGTTCACCCCACGTCGCAATCCCACCTAGCATCGCTAGTGGCTTGCTGAAGTCGCCATTCTAACCAGCAACTTGAATCAGGGCGTCACCAGGTGCTCTGTGAGAGCATCCAGGAAGAGACGTAGCTTGGCGGGCAAATGGTGCCGGCTCGGCATCACGGCCCACACCCCCGGGTCGGGCAACGCCGCATCCGCAAGAGCGATGGATTTCAAACGGCCAGCCTCGACGTCGCCGCGTACGTTCCACTCCGACAAGCGAACGATGCCCAGGCCTTCGAGGCTAGCCTGAAGCAGCGCCTCGACACTGTCGGCGACGAAGCGGCCGCTGACCGCCTGCCGCACCGATCGCCCACTTCTGTCGAACACCCAGTGCGTTGTTCCAGGCGTGGTCAGGCATTGATGGTGATGCAGGTCCTCCAGCAGTGCCGGTGTGCCATACTCCGCCAGATAGGCGGGTGCGGCATAGAGATGACGCGGATTGCCGCCGAGCCTTCGGGCGATCAGTCCATTGTCCCGCAACTCGCCGATACGCAGCGCAACGTCGATACCGCGTGCGGCGATGTCGACGATCTCGTCGCTCAGGCGCAGCTCGGCTCGCAAGCGCGGATGCGCTCGAAGGAATCCGGCGAGCATCGGCGTGACCACCTTGCGGCCGAAGGGCACAGAGGCCGCGATGCGGATTACGCCCGAAACGCCGAGAGAGCCCGGAACCGCCGCCGAGCGCCCCTCCTCGGCGTGGTCGAGCATCGCCTCGGCATGGGGCAGGAAAGCTTCGCCCTCGGGCGTGAGGGAGAGCGAGCGCGTGGTGCGATGTACCAGCCGTACGCCGAGCTCGGCTTCCAGAGCGGCGAGCCTGCGCGACGCCGCTACCGGCGACAGGCCGAGCCGCCTTCCGGCGGCTGAAAGGCTGCCCCGGCGTGTGGCCTCGACGAGCACGGCAACGTCGGCAAGTTCGATCATATCACCGGATGATAAGCTGGCTTCACAAACTGCGCTACTTATTACCGGAAACGAGAAGGTCCAGAATGGTGTCCGACGCATATTGGAAAAGGAGTTTCTCGTGACCACCATCGCACGAAGCACGAAAGCACCATCCGGCGGCGCGCTTGGGCAAGGGCTGATCTTCTCCATGGCGGCCGCCGCCGGGCTTGGCGTCGCCAACATCTATTACAACCAGCCGATGCTAGGACTGATCGAGCGCGAGTTGCCCGACTGGCGCACCGCGCTGGTGCCGACGGTCACGCAGATCGGCTACGCTGCCGGGCTGTTCCTGCTCGTGCCGCTCGGCGACCTGGTGGAGCGCAAGCGGCTTATCGTCGCGCAATTCCTGCTGCTCGCAGCGGCGCTCGCCGGCGCCGCGATTGCTCCCGGCACCGTGACGCTGCTCGTCGCCTCGCTCGGGATCGGCATCTTCTCGACCGTCGCGCAGCAGATCGTGCCCTTCGCCGCGCACCTTGCCGCGCCCGCGCGCCGCGGTGCCACGGTGGGCACGGTGATGTCCGGCTTGCTTTGCGGCATCCTGCTCAGTCGAACACTTGCCGGACTGGTCGCCACGCACTTCGGCTGGCGGGCGATGTTCCTGGTGGCCGCGCCCCTGGCGGCGGCAACGGGGCTGTGGATGGCGTCTCGCCTGCCGCGCAGCGCGCCTGACGCCACGATGGGCTATGCGGGATTGCTGCGCTCGCTGGTGCATCTGTGGCGTGAATTTCCGGCGCTGCGGATCGCCGCACTTACCCAGGCACTGCTGTTCGCCGGGTTCACTGCCTTCTGGACCGTCCTCGCCTTCCGCCTGCAGGAGCCGCGCTTTGGCCTGGGAGCGGATGTCGCTGGTCTGTTCGGCATCGTCGGCGCGGTCGGCGTCATCGCTGCCCCGCTCGCGGGTCGAGTCGCCGATCGGCGCGGGCCGCATCTCGTGATCATCGCCGGTACGGTGCTGGCGCTCGCCTCCTGGCTGATCTTCACGCTGTGGACTGGGATCCCGGGCCTGATCGCCGGCGTGATCTTGCTCGACTTCGCCGTCCAGGCGGTGCTCGTCTCGAACCAGCATATCGTCTACGCGCTTCGCCCCGAAGCGCGTGCCCGGCTCAACACGCTGTTCATGGGCGCGATGTTCCTGGGTGGCGCTGCAGGGTCGGGGGCAGCCACCACGGCATGGACCGGCCATGGCTGGATCGGCGTCACCCTGCTCGGTGCAGCGCTGACCGCGCTTGCCGCGCTGCTCCAGTTGGTGGCCCGCTCGCGACGCGCCTGAACCCTGTTCAACTTTCTGGAACAAATCGACAGATTTTATCTGCCTGCATCGGACTGTGCGATGCGGATAGACCGTTGCCCAGCCGGAACGCTCCGGCGCGAGACACCAAGAGGGAACCGATCATGACCATCACCGCCACGCCGACTCCGGGCAAGTCGCTGCTCAACGCGAACGATCACACGCTCGTCCTGATCGACTTCCAGTCGCAGATGGCCTTCGCCACCAAGTCGATCGCGCCCGAGCTGCTGCGCAACAATGCCGCGCTCGTCGCCAACGCCGCTGCCGGCTTCAACGTCTCGACCATCCTGACCACCGTCGCCGAGAAGAGCTTCTCGGGCCCGATGTTCAGTGAGGTCACCGATGCCTTCCCGGGCAAGAAGCTGCTCGACCGCACCTCGATGAACACCTGGGAAGATGCCGCGGTGATCGACGAGATCAACCGCATCGGCAAGGAGCGTCTCGTTTTCGCCGGCCTGTGGACCTCGGTGTGCATCGTCGGTCCGGTGCTCTCGGCGATCGACCAGGGCTTCGAAGTCTATGTCATCACCGACGCAAGCGGCGACGTCTCCGAGGAAGCGCATGAGCGCGCGGTCGAGCGGATGGTCCAGGCCGGTGCCCGCCCGATCACCTCGCTCCAGTATCTGCTCGAGCTGCAGCGCGACTGGGCGCGCGGCGAGACCTATGACCTGACCACCGGCATCGCCCGCAAATGGGGCGGCGCGTACGGCCTGGGCATCACCTACGCCAAGACGATGTTCGGCGCTTCCGAAGGCGGCCACTGATCCATCCGGCCGGCGTCTCCGCACCGCCCGGCTCCACCGACGACACCAAAAAGGAACTTCCCATGAGCACCATCACCACGCAGGACGGCACCGAAATCTTCTACAAGGATTGGGGTCCCAAGGACGCCCAGCCCATCATGTTCCATCATGGCTGGCCCCTCTCCTCGGACGACTGGGACGCGCAGATGCTGTTCTTCCTCGCGAACGGCTTCCGCGTCGTGGCGCACGACCGCCGCGGGCACGGCCGCTCGGCGCAGGTCGATTTCGGCCATGACATGAACCATTATGCTGCCGATGCCGCAGCGGTCGCCGAGCATCTCGACCTGCGCAACGCCATCCATATCGGGCACTCGACCGGCGGCGGCGAAGTCGCTGCCTATGTCGCCCGCTACGGCATCCCGCAGGGCCGCGTCGCCAAAGCCGTGCTGGTAAGCGCCGTGCCGCCGATCATGCTCAAGACCGACCGTTATCCGGGCGGGCTGCCGATCGAGGTGTTCGACGGATTGCGCAGCGCGGTGGCAGCCAATCGCTCGCAGTTCTTCCGCGACCTGCCGGCCGGTCCGTTCTACGGCTTCAACCGCCCCGGCGCCGACGTCAAGGAAGCGGTGATCGACAATTGGTGGCGCCAGGGGATGATGGGCAGCGCGCTCGCCCATTACCAGGGCATTAAGGCCTTCTCCGAGACCGATCAGACCGAAGACTTGAAGGCAATCACCGTGCCGACCCTTGTCCTGCACGGAAACGACGATCAGGTGGTGCCGTACAAGAACGCCGGGGTGCTTCAGGCCGAGCTGCTGCCGAACGCGACGCTCAAGATCTACGAGGGTTATTCGCACGGCATGTTGACGGTGAACGCCGAGGTGCTGAACGCCGACCTTCTCGCCTTCATCCGCGGCTGACGAGAAAGGGGGACGGCATCATGAAGCCCTATCTTCTCTCGCTGGGCGCGGGGCTCGTCATCGGCATCGTCTATAGCCTGATGGGTGTCCGTTCCCCCGCACCGCCTGTAATCGCATTGATCGGGCTCGCTGGCATCCTTGCCGGCGAGCAGATCATTCCTCTTGCCAAGCGGCTGGCCGCGCCTGCGACCGCCGCCAGCACTCAGGCCGAGCCATGACCCGAATCACCCGCCGCGGCGCGCTCGCCGGCGTCGCCACCACTGCCCTGCTGACCGCAACCGAGAGCTTCGCCATGACCGAGACCCAGCCCGACCTGATCCTCGTCAACGCCAAGGTGACGACGCTCGACCGCGCCAACCCGGCCGCCGAGGCGGTGGCGATCCGGGACGGCAAGTTCCTGGCGGTGGGCAGCGAAGCCGAGGTCCGCGCCGCAGCGCGGGCAGACGCGCAAGTGATCGACACCGAGGGCCGCCGGCTGATTCCGGGGCTCATCGACAGCCATATCCATGTGATCCGGGGCGGGCTGAACTACAATATGGAGCTGCGCTGGGAAGGCGTGCCGTCCCTCGCCGACGCAATGGCGATGTTGAAGAAACAGGCCGAGAACACACCGCCACCGCAATGGGTGCGCGTGGTGGGCGGCTTCACCGAGCACCAGTTCGCCGAGAAGCGCCTGCCGACGCTCGACGAGATCAACGCTGCTGCGCCCGAAACCCCGGTGTTCATCCTTCATCTCTACGATCGCGCGCTGCTCAACGCGGCAGCCTTGCGCGCGGTGGGCTACACCAAGGACACACCCAATCCGCCGGGCGGCGAGATCGTTCGCGACGCTACCGGCAATCCCACAGGCCTGCTGCTCGCCCAACCCAATGCGACGATCCTCTATGCCACGCTCGCAAAAGGCCCGAAGCTGCCCGAGGAATATCAGCTCAATTCGACGCGGCACTTCATGCGCGAGCTCAACGGGCTCGGCGTCACTTCCGTGATCGACGCCGGCGGCGGCTATCAGAACTATCCCGACGACTATCAGATCATCGAGAAGCTTCATGCCGACGGCCAGCTGACGCTGCGCATCGCCTACAATCTCTTCACCCAGAAACCCAAGGAGGAGCTCAAGGATTTCGCCACCTGGTCGACCAAGGTGAAGCCGGGCGACGGCGACGACAGCTATCGCCATAATGGCGCGGGCGAGATGCTCGTCTATTCGGCGGCCGACTTCGAGGATTTCCGAGTCGAGCGGCCCGAGATGCCCGCCAACATGGAAAGCGATCTCGAGCCGGTGATCCGGCTGCTCGCCGAGCGGCGCTGGCCATGGCGGCTCCACGCCACCTACGACCAGACGATCGGCCGCGCGCTCGACGTCTTCGAGAAGGTGAACCGCGACGTTCCCCTTCAGGGTCTCAACTGGTTCTTCGACCATGCCGAGACGATCAGCGAGCGCAATATCGACCGCATCGCGGCGCTGGGCGGCGGCATCGCCGTGCAGCACCGCATGGCATTCCAGGGCGAGTATTTCGTCGAGCGCTACGGCGCCAGGGCCGCAGAGGCCACGCCGCCGATCCGGCGGATGATGGAAGCCGGCGTGCCGGTCGGCGCCGGCACCGACGCGACGCGCGTCGCGAGCTACAATCCCTGGGTGTCGTTGTCCTGGCTGGTGACCGGCCGCACCTTGGGCGGCCTCACGCTATACCCCGTGCGCAACCGGCTCGATCGCGAGACCGCGCTGCGGCTGTGGACCGAGCGCAATACCTGGTTCTCCAGCGAGGTCGGCAAGAAGGGCCAGATCAAGGCGGGCCAGCTTGCCGATCTCGCACTGCTCTCGGGCGACTATTTCAGCGTGCCGGAAAGCGAGATCGTTCACCTCCGCTCGGTCCTGACGCTGCTCGGCGGCAAGGTGGTGCACGGCGAAGGAGACTATGCCGGCATCGCCCCCGCGCTGCCGCGGCCGATGCCCGACTGGTCGCCGGTGGCAACCTTCGGCGGCTACCACCGTGCCCCCGAGACGGCACAGAAGCTTGCCTCGGCGTGCAGCTGCCATTCTGCGTGCGGTGTGCACGGGCATGACCATGCCGCCGCGCTTGGCGCCAATGTTCCCGCCGCCGACGTCCAGAGCTTCTGGGGCGCGCTCGGCTGTGGCTGCTGGGCGGTCTGAGCCATGGCCCCCGCGCCCGTCACGGCCCTGCTCGCCAGTCGTCGCTTCGCCGCCGCTGCGGCGATCCTGCTCACCATGCCTTATTGGACAAGCGGCATTGCCAAGCTCGCCGACTGGAATGGCGCGGTGGCCGAGGCGGCTCATTTCGGGCTCCAGCCGGCCCTCGCGATCGCCGCGCTGACGATCCTCGTCCAGCTCGGCGGATCGCTGCTGGTGATCGCAGGGCGATGGGCTTGGCTCGGCGCGGGCGCGCTGGGCGTATTCACCGTGCTCGCCACATGGATCGCGCACCCGTTCTGGACCGTGGTCGATCCCATCGCGCGCTTCCACGAGCGCAACACGTTTCTTGAACACGCCGGGCTGGTCGGCGGGCTGATGCTCGCGGCGATCGTCCAGGGAAAGAATCGATGACCGCCGCCAGCGAGAAGCCGCTCGCCAGCCCCGTGTTCCGCGCGCTGTGGATCGCGACCGTGGTATCGAACATCGGCACCTGGATGCACGACGTCGGCGCCGGCTGGCTGATGACCTCGCTCTCAACCGACCCCCTGATGGTCGCGCTGGTGCAGGCCGCGACGACGCTGCCGATGTTCGCGCTGGCGCTGCCTGCCGGCGCGCTCGCCGACATCGTCGACCGGCGCAAGCTGCTGATCAGCGCGCAGCTGTTCGGGCTGGTCGCGACCGCGATCCTGGCGCTGACCACGTTCGGCGGGATCACCACCGCCTGGGTGCTGCTTGCGCTTACCGCGGCGATCGCGGTCGGCGCGGCGCTGTCCGCGCCGACCTTCCAGGCCATCGTGCCCGAGCTGGTGCCGGGCAAGGCACTCCAGCAGGCGGTGGCACTCAACAGCCTGGGGGTGAACATCGCCCGTGCGATCGGTCCGGCATTGGGCGGTGCGATCATTGCGGCGGCCGGCACGGGGGCGGTGTTCGCGCTCAACGCGGTTTCGGTGCTCGGCGTCATCGCAGTGCTGGTGCGCTGGCGCCGCGACGTGCCGCAGCGGCATTTGCCCGCCGAACATTTCCTCGGCGCAATGCGTGCAGGCGTGCGCTACGCGCTCCAGGCGCCCGAGCTGCAAACCGTGCTGATCCGCTCGGTCGGCTTCTTCCTGTTCGCGAGCGGCCTGTGGGCGCTGCTGCCGGTAATCGCGCGGCGTGATCTCGGCCTTGGTCCGGCAGGCTATGGCGGGCTGCTCACCTTCATGGGGCTGGGCGCGATCGCCGGCGCGCTCCTGATGCCGCGCATTCGAGGGCGGCTCGGCGCCAACCGCACCACCGTGGCGGCCTCGCTGCTGCTCGCTGCCGCCATGGCCGGTTTGTCACTGGCAGGCAGCTTCCTCGCTGCCGCCGCCGCGCTGACGGCCGGCGGCTTCGCCTGGATCGCGATGATGGCCTCCCTCAACGGCGGCGCCCAGGCGAGCTCGCCTGCCTGGGTCAAGGCGCGCGCGCTGGCGCTCTACCTGCTCGTCTTCCAGGGATCGATGACGGCCGGCTCGACCCTCTGGGGCGCGACCGCCAGCCGGATCGGCGTGCCTGCCACCTTGCTTCTCGCCGCCGCGTTGCTCGCCCTCACGACTCTGGCGCTCGCCTGGCGGCGTCCGCTCGACAGCATGGCGAAGCTCGACCTTGCGCCGTCGCTGCACTGGCCCGCGCCGCTGGTCGAGGGCGCCGTGGAGCATGACCGCGGCCCCGTGCTCGTGACGATCGAGTACCGGATCGACCCGTCGCGAGTGGCCGAATTCTTCGCCGCGATGCAAGGCATGCGCCGTATCCGTCAGCGTGACGGCGCGATTCACTGGGGCGTGTACGAGGACGCCGCCGAGCCCGGCCTGGTGCTCGAGACCTTCACCCTTGAAAGCTGGCTCGAGCATCTGCGCCAGCACGACCGGGTGACGAATGCCGACCGCGTCCAGCAGGAGGCGGTGCGCGCCTTCCAGCGCGATGCCACGGCCCCCGTGGTACGCCATTTGATCGCGCGATGATCCGAACGCCGATTCTCGCCGCGCTGCTCATCCTGTCCGTTCAGGCGCGCGCGCAGGTCGAGCAAACCAACACGCGTTACGACGAGGACTGGTCGCTGCTGCGCGATTCCCCGAAACGTGATGCCGACTGGTGGCACCGGCTCAAGGATCGCCCGATCGACCCTGACGGCGCGGTGCGGGTCACGCTCGGCGCGGAAGCACGCGCCCGCTACGAAGGGCTCGACAACAATCTCTGGGGCCAGCCGCCTTCGCCCGATGATGGCTATCTCTGGCTGCGGCTGATGCCACTGGCCGATGTCCGTGCCGGGCCGGTGCGCGCCTTCGTCCAGGGCATCGCCGGCTATGCTGTGGGGGTGGGCGCCGGCGCCGGGCCGACCGACGAGACCGGGGTCGACCTGCTCCAGGGCTTTGCCGATCTTCGGCTTCCCCTTGGCACGCGCGCCACGGCGACGCTACGTGCCGGCCGCGAGCTGGTGGCGCTGGGTTCTGAGCGGCTGGTCGGGCTGCGCTACGGCCCCAACATTCCCCAGCCTTTCGACGGGGTGCGGCTGATGCTCGACCGCGGCGGTGCCCGGCTTCAGGCCTTGCACATTCGTCCGGTGGCGATCCGCCCGGGCGATCTGGACGATCGGACCTCGCCGACCCGGTCGCTCGACGGACTCTATGTCACGCTGCCGATCGCTCCCGGCGCCCAGGCCGACTTCTACTGGCTGCGCTATGGCGACGCCTCCGCGCGCTTTGCCGGCCTGACCGCGCGCGAGCGGCGCGACACCTACGGCATCCGCCTGTTCGGCACGCGCGGGAGACTCGGCTGGAACTGGGAAGCGATGCTGCAGCGCGGCCGCTTCGGCGATGCCGAAATCCGCGCTTGGTCCGTCGCGAGCGAGACGAGCTATGCCTTCCCGCAGGCGACGCTCGCCCCCCGCCTGCGGCTACGCGCCAACATTGCCAGCGGCGACCGCGATCCTGGCGACGGGCGGCTCGAGACGTTCAACGCGCTCTTCCCCAAAGGCAAGTATTTCGGCGAGCTGTCGCCGATCGGCCCGCGCAACATCGTGAACCTCCATCCGAGCCTCGATGTCGATCTCGGCCGCGGCGTGACGGGGGAGCTTGCCGGCGCCGCCTATTGGCGTGCCAGCCGCGGCGATGGCGTGTATGACGTGTCGGGCCAACTGATCCGCGAGGCAGGCGGCAGCGATGCGCGCCATATCGGCAACCAGCTTGAGCTGTCGTTCGGCTGGCAGGCGAGCACGATCCTGTCCTTCTCCGTTTCGGCCTCGATCTTCGCTCCGGGCGACTTCCTGCGCGAGACCGGTTCCGCGCGTACCATCCGCATGTTGGGCGCGGAGACGATGCTCCGCTTCTAGATGTCGGTCATCCCCGCTTCCTCGACATCGTCGCGGCCGAGAGCGACGAACTGGTCGAGCAGCCAGGATGCCGCAGGACCTGGCGGCGTGTCGCGCCGCCACACCCCCGCAAAGCGATAGGTGCCGCCCGGATGATCCGGCATCGCCAGCCGGCTGAGGGTGCCTGCCACCAGATCCGCCTCGATCATCGGCAGCGGCATGTTACCCCACCCGATCCCTTCACGCAGCAAGGCGTGCTTGGCGCCCAGATCGGCTAGCCGCCAGGTCTTGGGGCTCATCACCGAATAATCCTGCCCCTCGGTGAAGCGCGAGCGGTCGGTCAGCACCAGCTGCGTATATTCGCGGCCCGCACCAGGCGCGATCCGTTCCATCCGGCCGAGCGGGTGGTCGGGCGCGGCGACCGGCACCATCGGCACCGATCCGGCTGCGATGCACTCGACGCCTTCCACGCCGGCGGCGAGTGGTCCTGAAATGCCGATCGCCGCCGTCCGATCCAGCACCATTGCGGTAATCGCACCCAGCGCCTCGACGTGCAGGCGCAGCGACACGGTGGGGAACTCCCGCGCGAACGCCCGCAGCACCTGACCAAGCCGGCTACTCGGCAGCATCACGTCGACGGCGAAGTCGACCTCTGCCTCCAATCCGTCATGTAGCCCCTTCACCTTGGCGCGCAGCCCGTCGATGCCTTGCGACACCGCCCGCGCCTCGGCAAGCACGGCGCGGCCTGCCACGGTCAGCTTCGGCTTGCGCGTTCCTTCGCGATCGAACAGCGTCAGCCCCAGCTGTGCCTCCAGATTGGCAATGCCGTAGCTGATCACCGAGACTGCGCGGTTGAGCTTGCGGCCCGCACCCCCGAAGCTGCCTGTGTCGACCACCGCCAGAAAGATGCGGAGCTGGTCCAGCGTCGGCGTGCCCGGATTGCTCACTATTCCAGTCTCTCGAATGTTTCGGATGGGTTTATCCCACTGAGCGGAACGAACGGCAACCTCTAGATCATGTCGCACGAGGCGCTTCGAGGCCGAAGACGCCCGCGAGGAGACTCACCATGATCGAACTTCGTCCTTTCGACAGCCTCGGCGGCGCCAATCACGGATGGCTCGACGCCAAGCACCATTTCTCCTTCGCCGACTATCACGATCCGGCGCGTGCACGCTGGGGCAATCTGCGCGTGTGGAACGACGACACGATCGCGCCGAAAACCGGTTTCCCCCCGCATCCGCATCGCGACATGGAAATCATCACCTATGTCCGCGAGGGGGCGATCACGCATCAGGACAGCCTGGGCAACAAAGGCCGCACCGAGGCGGGCGACGTGCAGGTGATGTCCGCCGGGACCGGCGTCACCCACTCCGAATACAATATGGAGGATGTGACCACCCGGATCTTCCAGATCTGGATCATTCCGACCCGCAATGGTGAAGCCCCGCAATGGGGCGCCAAGCCCTTTCCCAAGGGTGATCGTTCCGGGCATTTCGTCACGCTTGCCTCGGGCTACGCAAGCGACGGGGACGCGTTGCCGATCCGCGCCGATGCCCGCGTCGTCGGGGCGACCCTCAAGGCGGGCGAGACTGCCGAATATCCGATCGGCAAGGACCGCAAGGCCTATCTGGTGCCGGCGGTGGGCGCGGTCGAGATCGAGGGAGTGCGGGTGAATGCTCGCGACGGCGCGGCAGTCCGCGACCTCGACACGCTGGTGGTCACCGCGATCGAGGACAGCGAGATCGTCCTCGTCGATGCAGCCTGAGAACTGGCGGGGCGCCCCTTATGGGGGCGCCTCGCTCCTTCGAGGAGACAAGGCATGATCCGCTTTCGCGACGCCCCAGACTGATCCACCCGAACTCAAAAATGGGTATCGGCAACAATCAACGGCTGAGCTTGGCGAGCGTGGCGACTGAATGAGACGCGATGAGGGCCAGCGGGATGCCGACCAACACGATGTGCGGAAAGAGCGACATGGCAATCTTGATCGCATCGGTCTGCGGATGGATCGTTGGCCAGCGTAACGGCAGCACGACGAAGTACATGAATACGTACAGGGCCAAGCCATATCCGGCGCCAGCCAGCCACGGCGACACGGCACCCAGTTTCGTATGGGTAACGAGCAGGAAATAAGCCGCGACCATCACGGTCATGATCGCGAAATGCACTGCCAGGCCGAGAATCGCGCCGCCCGCGCCCCAGCCATTGGCTGCCTCCCCGAACGGTCCCGAAGCCACGCCGCGCAAGACCATGGCGGCGGTTCCGCCCTTCAGCATCACCGTCAAGATCGCATAAGCGATGTCCAGCGTCCCGCAAACGAACACTGCGACCGACAATTGTTTGAATGGCACCGATATCCTCCCGCCTAAAGTCGCGCGACAGTGCCGGGCAGTTCGAAATTGGACATTGGCCTGCGGGCGAACGTCGAGTTCCTGCGGGGCAACGTCCGTGACTTCAGGCGCACGCGCTGGCATAGCGGCCGGACTGGGGTTTCAAAACGTGCCGGACCGCGCTTCGCCTGTAATTCTCGACGAACTGCCCGCCGCAGCCGCCTCTCCGCCTATTCGCGGCTTGATGACGATGAGCGCCGTGTTCTGGATCTCCAGCTTCGCCGCGCTGGCGCTGGGCGACGTGTCGCGGGCGCCGGATCGCGTGCTGGCGATCGTTGGGATGCGTACCGCGCTGACCGTGCTCGGCATGGGCTTCTGTCTTCTGATCCACCTGCTGTTGCGGCGCCTGCACCACCGCTCCTTTCGCTATCGCGTCATGGCGCTGGTGCTGGTTGCGCCGCTCTGCGCCGAGCTGTTCGCTTGGGCCAATTATTTCGCGATGAAGGTCGCGTTCGGCGTGCCCGTGCACGTCCCGGCGGTGGACGTGTCTAGCGTGATCAGTGCAGTGATGCAGTTCACCTGGCTTTTCCTGGCTTGGGCCGGATTTTACTTCGCGCTCTATTATTCGGCCGAGGCAGAAGCGAAGGAGCGCCGCGCCGGCGAGCTGCGTGCGCTTGCGCAACAGGCACAGCTTCAGGCGCTGGCCTACCAGATCAATCCGCATTTCCTGTTCAACAGCTTGAACGCGGTCTCCGCCCTGATGCTCGATGGCCGGATCGCCGACGCGGAGCAGATCGTGACGCGGCTGGGGCGCTTTCTGCGGCATACGCTGGCGCTCGATCCCGCATCCGCCATCACATTGGGTCAGGAAGTCGCAATTCAGCGCGAGTATCTCGCGATCGAGCAGCAGCGCTTTCCCGATCTGGCCGCCGAGTTCCACATCCCGGACGCGCTCGTCAACGCACGGTTGCCGGCGCTTTCGCTGCAGCCCCTTGTCGAGAACGCGGTGAAACACGGCGTCGCGCGATCGGCGCCGCCAACCTGGATCCGGATCGCCGCGAGCGTCGGCGGCGAGCAGCTGGAGGTCGCGGTCGAGAATGGCGGTGGTGCGCAGGCGCAGGGGATGGCGAAGCCGGAGGGGGGCGGAGTCGGGCTCGCGAATGTCCGCGAACGGCTGGCGCGGCATTTCGGTGAGCGCGGCCGGCTCGCCGTCGGGTCGCTCGAGGACGGCTCGTTCCGTGCGGTGATCTCGCTGCCGTTGAGCATCCCTTCATGATCCCGCTCACGGTCATGACCATCGACGACGAGCCTCTGGCACTGCGCCGGCTCGAGCTTGCCATCGCCGAGGTCCCCGGTTTCGTCCATGTGGCGGAGGCTGACGGATGCGGGGCCGGCCTGTCGCGCTTCGAGGAATGCCGCCCCGACATCGTCATCGTCGACATCAAGATGCGCGACGGCACCGGCTTCGACTTCATCGACCGGCTGAAGGCGGTGCGCTCGCCGGCGATCATCTTCGCCACGGCGTTCGATCATTTCGCGGCGCGCGCGTTCGAAACGCCGGCGGTGGACTATGTCCTGAAGCCGATCGAGATTCCGCGACTGCGCGCCGCGCTGCACCGTGCCCGGGCGCGTCTGGCCGACGGCGCGGCAGCAACGACCATTGCCGAGCTACGTGCCGTGGTGGCGAATCTGCGCCGCGCGGCGCCCGGATCGGTCGCAGGGCCGGGCGAACGGGAAGTGTGGGTCCGCAGCAACCGGGGCATGATGACGCGGGTTGCGATATCCGACATCCGTTTCGTCACCAGCGAGGACGACTATGTCCGGCTGCACCTTGCCGACCGGTCCTTCCTGGTCCGGATGTCGATCCGCGCGTTCGCCGAGCAGGTTTCGGCCGAGGAATTCATCCGGGTCCACCGGCGTGCGCTGGTGCGGCGTTCGGAGATCGTCGACGTGGCGCGAGCCGGATCGCGCATCAAGGCCGTGCTGGCGGATGGCCGCACTGTCGAGGCGGGCAGGATCTACGCTCGCAGCCTGCTCGACATGACGCGACGCGCCCGGCTCGATTGATCCGGACGCTCGCCGTGCCGATCACGACGTTCGCCGCATAACCGCGACGTTCGCCCGGCACGCTGGCCGTCTCGCCCGCAACGGCGTTGTTCGACGCCGCCACCGGTCGTCTTGATCGATCCCCAATGCCCGGAGACCGGATTTACCGGCGGGCAAAAAGGGAGGGTTAAATGACTAGGACCGGCTTTCGTCGCGGCTTGAGCGGCGCCGCATTGCTTGCACTCACCGCGGCGCTGGCGCAGCCCGCAGTTGCGCAGGACACCGTCGAGCCCGCGCGCGCCGACGACGTGCTTCCCCAGGACGATAGCCAACCGGCCGGCGGAGGCGAGGAAATCGTCGTCACCGGATCCCGCATCGCGCGGCCCAATCTCGAAAACAGCACGCCGACCCTGGTCGTCGATTCCGCGCTGCTCAACCGCCAGGGGTTCGAGAACGTCGCCGATATCGCGACCTCGCTGCCGCAGTTCGCGCCGGCGTTCGGCGGGGGGCGCACCACCTCGTCCTTCTCCGGGGCGACCGCTTCGGGCCTCAACACCACCAACCTCAGGAACCTGGCGCCGATCCGCAGCGTGGTGCTGATCAACGGCCGCCGCGTACCGGGGGGCACGCCGCTCAGCACGGCGGTCGATTTCAATACGCTGCCGACCGCGAACATCGACCGGATCGAGATCATCACGGGCGGCGCCTCCGCCGTTTACGGTGCCGATGCGGTCGCCGGCGTGGTCAACATCATCACCAAGCGCGATTTCCGCGGTTTCCAGGCGGGGGCCAGCTACGGCATCGCCGAGCGCGGCAACAACGAGAACCCGAACGGCTATGTGATGTTCGGTACGGGCCTCGGCGAGAACGGGCATGCGCTGTTCACGCTGCAATATACCTATGAGGGCCTCGTCTCCTGCGCCGACTCCTATATCTGCAACACCGATATCCGTTACAACGACCCGGCCGAGGGCCCGGTGCGCGCGCCCGACGGTGGACTGACCGGCGTGCCACCCTATTCCGGTGTCGTGCCGGGCGGGCGCTTCTTCATCGGTTCGGGAAGCCTGACCCGCAATCTTTCGACCGGGCAACTGCAGACCTTCAACCTCGCCCGGGACGGCTTCAACCGCAACCCGGAACGCACCCTCGCGATCCCGACTCGCCGGATCATGTTCGCGGCTGAAGCGGACTATCGGGTGTCGGATTCGATCACTGCCTTCGCCGAATTCAACTATGGCCGCTCATCGACCGATGGGCCGATCGAGGCGGCGCCGTTCCAGGGCACCACCAACGTGTTCGGCGGCCAGCCCGGCGTGCCCGGCCTGCCCGTGACGATCCCGGTCGACAACCCGTTCTTCCTGGCCGCGACGACGCCTGCCCAACGCGCCGCGCTGACCCCTGCGCAAATCGCGAATGGCATCGACTGGTCGCAGCGTTTCTCCGAATTCGGCAGGCGCGGCGCCACCAACGAGCGCAATACCATCCGTGCCGCCGCCGGCCTCAGGGGCGACTTCACCCTCGGCACGTCCGACTGGCGATGGGAGATATCCTATATCTATGGCCGGACGGAGTTGAATAGCTCCACCGACGGGCTGGTGGGTACCGACCGGCTTTACTATGGCCTGCGGGTCGAGGCCGATCCGGCCAATCCCGGCCGATACCGGTGCAGCGACGCCGGGGCGCGGGCCTCGGGCTGCGTGCCGATCAACCCGTTCGCGCCCTACACCCAGGATCAGATCGACTATCTGGTGGTCAAGGCAGGGCAGAGCGGCATCAGCACCTTGCATGACTTCAACGCGTTCGTGTCCGGCTCGCCCTTTTCGCTGCCTGCCGGCCCCGTCAGCGTGGCGCTTGGCGTCGAATACCGCACCTTCTCCGGGTTTCAGGACACCGACGAATCGATCCAGCGCGGTCTCACGACCGGCAACCAGATCGGCGACAACGAGTTTGTCGAAATCCGCACCAAGGAAGCCTTTGGCGAGCTGATCGTGCCGCTTCTGCGCGACAAGTCGTTCACCAAGAATCTGGAGTTCGAAGGCGGCTACCGCATCTCCGATCCCAATCGCGGCGACAGCTATCAGACCTGGAAGGTGGGCGGGACCTGGGAGCCTGTCGAAGGCGTCCGCTTCCGCGGCGTGCGCGCGCGCGCCGTTCGCGCGCCGACGCCCGGCGAACTGACCGGCCTCGGCCAGACCTTCGGCTCGGTCGACGACCCGTGCCGCGCGGTGAACCGCAATGCCAATCCGACCCGCGCGGCCAATTGCACGGCCGATGGTGTCCCGGCCGACTACGCTCCGCCGCTGTCGGTTCAGCAGAATGTAGCCGGGACGATCGGCGGCAACCCGGATTTGCAGCCGGAACGCGCCGATACCTGGACCTATGGCGTGGTCTTCGCGCCCCGTTTCATGCCTGGCTTTACCCTGACGGTGGACCGGTTCGACGTGAATATCGGCGGATTCATTAACACCGTCGGGCGTCAAGCGAAGGTCAACCTCTGCTATGACACGGCCGACCGGCAATTCTGCGACGACATCACGCGCGGGCCGCGCTCGGAGATTCCCGGCAACTACGCGCTGACGGCGATCGACGATCAATTGCTCAACGTCAGCGAATTCCGCGTCAAGGGCATCGATATTGAGGCGCGGTACTCGTTCGATCCCGGCCTGGCGCTGTTCGATGGCCCCAATCGGCTGACGCTGCAGGTACTGTCGACGATCTACGACAAGGCGGAGCAGACTCAGCCCGACGGGAGCATCACCAAGCTGGACGGCTACGCAGGCGGCGACACCTCGAACCAGGGCTTCCTGCGCTGGCAGGCGACCGGCAACGTGATGTACAATTCGGGTCCGTTCGACTTCACCTACAGCATGCGGTACATTCCGAAGACGGAGGCGAGCCCGTTCCTGGCGAGTTTCCCGAAGATACCCGCCGCCGACTACCACAACATCCGCATGAACTTCGCGGTGACCAAGCAGATGCAATTCTATGTCGGCGTGAACAACTTGTTCGACCGCAAACCCCCGATCGTTCCGGACAATACCTCAGGATCGCAGGCGCAGAACACGATCTCCGGGTTCTACGATGTGTTTGGCCGGTCCTACTTTGCCGGCGCGCGACTGACCTTCTGATTCGGCGCGACGGCCGGCAAAAAAATGCCGGCCTCACCGCGCGGCGGCTGCCCCGGGGGCGGCTTAGCGCCCTCATGGTCGTCGTTCGACCCGTTGTGCGGTGATCCCGAAAGCTGCCGCTTGTGCACGATGCGAGTCCTTGGATCGCTACGCCTTCGCGCGGCGGCAGAAGGGCACCAGCACAAGCGCAGCGACGAACATCAGCGCCATAATGCGAAAGACGTCGTTGAAGGCGAGCGTCAGCGCCTCACGCTGCACCAAGCTGCCGGCGATCGCCTGCGCCCTGAGCAGGGCCTCAGCCGTGTCCGACGTATGTGCGCCGGCCTCCCGGGCAAGTCCCTCGATCAGCTCGCTCCCGCTGCGGCCGGCGACGCCGAGCGCCTCGCCGAGCCGAAGCAGGTGCAGCCGGCTTGCGTCCTGCAGCCAGGTGTTGACGAGGGCAATGCCGATCGCCCCGCCCAGATTGCGCATGAGGTTGAACAGGCCCGATGCATAGCGAAGCTCGGGACCGGCAAAGCCGGTGAGCGCGAGGTTCACGCTGGGGACGATGCACAGCATGATCGCGAAACTGCGCACCGCCTGCGGCCAGAGCAGCGCGTGGAAACCCCATTCGGGGGTCATGAAGCTGAACAGCCAGAGCCCGGCTGCAAATAGGGTAAGGCCGAAGGTGATCATAATGCGCGGGTCGAGGCGCTGCGACAGTCCGGCAGCTACAGGGACCCCAAGCATCTGAACCACGCCTGCGATGAACACCGTGGTGCCGATCTCAGAGGCGTTATAGCCGCGGACGGTGCCGAGGAAGACCGGCACCAGATAGGTTGCGGAATAGATGCCGAACCCGATCACCAGATTGAAGACGCAGGCGAACACGAAGGTCGGGCGACGAAACGGGGTGAGGCTCACGACAGGATTCGAAGATCTGAGCGAGCGCTCGAGGAACAGCAGCATGGCCACAAAGCTGAGCCATGCTCCGATCGCAATCGCGCGGTCTTGCAGCCAGTCGTTCCTCGGCCCTTCCTCGAGCACATATTCGAGGCCGCCGAGGAAGATTGCCATCGCGGCGAGATGCATCCAGTCGATGCGGCGCAGCATGCCGGGATTGGCGCCGTCGACCCGGATAAACAGCACCGCCAGCAAAGTGACCAGCGCGCCGGGCACGATGTTCACATAGAAGATCCAGCGCCATCCCGCGGCGTCGGTGATCCATCCTCCGAGCGTCGGACCGAGGGTGGGAGCGAGCACGGAGACCATGCCGAGGATCGCCGGGATCATCGCCCGCTGCTTGCCCGAGAACATCGCGAATCCGGTGGCGAACACCGTCGGGACCATCGCGCCCCCAACAAAGCCTTGAAGCGCCCGGAAGGCGATCATCGATTCGATGCTCCAGGCCAGGCCGCACAGGGCGCTCGCCAGCGTGAACAGTCCTGCGGAGAGCGCGAACAGCCAGCGGGTCGAGAGGGCTTGGGCGAGGAAGGCGGCGAACGGGATCATCACCAGCTCGGCCATCAGATAGGAAGTCTGCACCCAGCTTATCTCGTCGGCGCTCGCCGAGAGCCCGGCTCGGACCTCATTGAGCGAGGCGGCGACGATCTGGATGTCGATCAGCGCCATGAACTGGCCGAAGGCCATGACGCCGAAGATCAGGAACTTGCGCGCATCGGGCAGCGCCTGCGGATCGATCGTCTGGATCACGGGAGTCTCTTGCCGGCTGATCGGTCGATCTTTATATGATGATTATCATATCAAGCAAGGAGCGACCGATGCGCTATGATGCCGAGCATCGCGAACGAACCCGGGCGAAGATCTTGAAGGAGGCGGCGGTCGCCATCCGCGCCAAGGGACCCACAGGGATTGGCGTCGCGGCGCTGATGAAGGGGGCGGGGCTGACGCATGGTGGCTTCTACGCGCATTTCAGGTCAAAGGATGATCTGGTCGCCGAGGCGATCGGTGTCATGTTCGAGGAAGCGCGCAATCGCTTCGATCGCAGCCGGGCTGATGTCGATCCGCGGCAGGCGCTGTCCGACTATGTCGGCTTCTATCTCTCTTCCATGCATCGCGACGCCCGCGGCAAGGGATGCCCGGTAGCGGCTCTTTCGGGTGATATGGCGCGGCTCGAGCCCGAAAGCCGCGAGCGCTTCGGCCAAGGTGTTGCGACGCTCGCGGCCTGGCTGGGCAAGGCGCTGTCCGCGCACGGCGTTCCCGAGCCCGAGGCGGCGGGACGTTCGATGCTTGCCGAACTTGTCGGAGCGTTGCTCCTGTCGCGCGCTGTGGCCGACCCTCGCGAGTCCGATGCGATCCTCGCAAGCGGGGCGGCATCGATCCGCGCGCGCTACCGGCTCGAGGACGCGCAATGAACGGGCTGGAGCAGGTTCAGGCGCTGCTCGCCGCCGGAAAGCAGCCGCCGATCGGGGAGACGCTCGCCTTCTCGCTCGTCGAGGTCGCGAAGGGGCATGCAGTGTTCGAGGGCGTGCCGGATCGCCGCGCCTATAACCCACTCGGCACGGTGCATGGCGGCTATGCGGCGACGCTGCTCGACAGCGCCTGCGGCATCGCGACGCATACTGCTCTCGAGGAGGGGCAGAGCTACACCACCCTCGAGCTCAAGGTCGCCTATCATCGTGCGATGAGCGTCGATACCGGGCGCGTGCGGGCGACCGGATCGCTGCTCTCGATCGGACGGCGTGCGGCCTTTGCCGAAGCCAGGCTCCTCGACGCCAGCGGCCGGCTGCTCGCCTCCGCCACTTCCACGCTGCTGGTGATGACGGCATGAACGCTCCCGCCGCGATCGAGGGTGACGGCGACGTTCGCCGCCGCAAGATCCCGCGTGCAGCCCTTGTGGCAGGCATTGCCCTGGTTGCCGCTGCTGGCGGCGTGCTCTGGATCGTCAGCCCCGCGTCTAGCGAGACGACGGACAATGCGTATCTGCGCGCCGACAGCACCTTGGTCTCGGCGCGGATCTCCGGTCAGATCGTGCAGGTCCTCGTGCGCGACAATCAGCCGGTGGAAGCCGGCGATCCGCTGGTCCGCATCGACGACAGCGAATATGCCGCGAAACGGGCGGCGGCGCAGGCGGCCGTGCACGATGCCGATGCGGCGGTGGCAGCGGCGGCAGCGGCGCTGAAGACTCATGCTGCGGACATGCAGGTCGCCGGCGCTAACGTCGCCGTTGCGCGGAGCGCGATCGGCGCCTCCGAGGCAGAGCTTAGGCGGGCACAGGCCGACGACGCGCGATACCAGGCGCTGCTCGCGCGCGGCTTCGCCACCCGGCGCGATGCCGAGCGTGTCCATGCGGCGTATCTTGATGCGCGGGCAAAGGCGGGACAGAGCAGCGCCGGCCTCGCCGCCTCGCGCGACCAGGCGAGCGCGACGATCACGCGCAGAGACAGCGTTCTCGCCGACCTGGAGCGCGCAAGGGCAGGGGCTGAGCGGGCGCGCGCGGCGCTTCGCCTCGCCGAGCAGGACCAGAGCTACACGCTGGTACGCGCGCCGGTCGCCGGCGTGGTCGGCAACCGGCGCGCGCAGCCCGGCGACTTCGTGCAACCCGGCTCGCGGCTGCTCACGCTCGTGCCGAGCCGCCAGCTCTATGTCGTCGCCAACTTCAAGGAGACTCAGACCGCGCGCATGCTCGTCGGGCAACCCGTGGAGGTGCATGTCGATGCGCTTGGCAGCCAGAAGCTTTCCGGCCGGATCGACAGCTTCGCGCCGGGATCCGGCTCGGAGTTCACCTTGCTGCCGTTCGAGCCGGGGTCGGGCAACTTCACCAAGATCGTCCAGCGCGTCCCGGTTCGAGTTGCACTCGATCCGGGCCAGCCGGCGCTCGCCCGGCTCCGCCCGGGTCTCTCGACCACCGTAACGGTAAAGCTCGGCTCCTGAAGATGCTGGCCGGAGCCGGGTATGCCCAGCTCCGGCGAAGAGAAATCTACGCAGCCTCGGTGACGGTGGACGCGTAGCGCTGCGCCACGGCGCGCTTCGAAAGGTTGGGACCGAGCGCGAGCCGCGCCTCCTGAAGCGCCGTCCATTGTCCTTCGTCCGGGAGCGGCGGAATGGTCACTGGCTCGCGCCGGTCGAAGCCGAGCAGCGCAGCATCGACCAGATCCTCGACCTCCATCACGAAGTCCGGGGGGAATGCGTCGACATCCTTGCCCGACCTTGCCCAGATCTCGGTTCGGGTAGCGCCGGGTAGCACGACCTGGATGTAGACCCCCTTGGCGGCAAGCTGCGCCGACATCGCCTGGCTGAGGTTGAGCAGGAAGGCCTTGGTGCCGCTATAGATGCCGTCGAACATCTCGGGCGCCAGCGCCAGCACCGAGGCGATGTTGACGATCGCGCCCTCACCCTTGGCGACGAACACCTTGGCGGCGGCAGCCGCGAGACGAGTTGGCGCTGTGACGTTCAGTGCGGTGATCGCATTGATCTCCTCCGGGCCGTTTTCGAGCACGCTGCCGTTCAGCGACTTGCCGGCATTGTTGATGAGGAGCGTGATATCGCCTGACTCGAGCCGGGCCTCGAGCGTCGCCACATCGGCGTCGCGGGTAAGGTCGGCCGCGATGATCTCGATCTTTACGCCGGTCTCGCCGCGCAGGCGCTCGGCCAGCGTCTCCATACGCGCCACGTCGCGGGCAGCGAGGACGAGGTCGTAGCCGCGCCTCGCCAGCCGATCGGCATAGACCGCACCGATGCCGCTCGATGCGCCGGTGATAAGGGCTGTTCCAGATAGTTGGGGCATTGCATTTCTCCTGACCGGCAAGCCATTCGCCGAGTCACTTGCAAAATGATAGGGAGTCACTATTCTTTTGCAATGGACATTGAGAAATATCGTTCAGGACCGTGCCCGGTTGGCCGTGCCCTCGTCCGGATCGGCGATCCGTGGAGCATGCTGATTCTGCGCGACGCGAGTCAGAACCCGCTTCGTTTCGAGCAGGCGCGGGCCAATCTCGGCATTGCGCCCAATATCCTCACGCGAAGGCTGGCGACGTTGGTCGAGGATGGGCTGCTGGAGAAACGCGTCTACAGCACGCGCCCGACGCGCTTCGAATATGTGCTGACCGAAAAGGGCGTCGACGTGGTGCCGATCCTGATGGCGATCGGTGCCTGGGGCCGCAAATATCATGGCGAGGGCGGCACCAGCTATATTGTCGATGAAAGTGGCACTCCGATCGAGCCGCTGATCGTGGACGCGCGTTCGGGCGGGCCTCTCCGGCCCGGCTCGATGCGGATCGTGCATCCGCAACCCTGAAAGCGCGTCATTTACGAGGGATGTGCAGGTCCGCGGCATGCTACCAAGGGCTATGCGCGCCGCCCGTCGCCAGTCGCACCGTACACGTTGGACCATAGGCGCTCCTCGGGGTACGGGCTCCGCGGGCACCCTCAACATTGAAACATATCGCCGAACGCTCAGAAGTCGCATGGTCGGACTCGGACGGCATGACATCTCGCGAGAATATGCGGGCGGAATCCGGTGATTCAGGCGTCACCGGGTTCTACGGCCACGTCTGGTCGCGTTTGCTTCACCCTGAATGTAATCATTCAGCTGGAGCGCTGGCGACCTAAAGCCGCCATTTGTTCAGACATCGACCGCACGGCGATATCGGGTGGTTCGCCGACTGTCGGCTCACGTTCGACGGCCTTGGAAGCTGTCGTTGCGCAAGTGTCGGGTTCTTTGATTCCGACGCGCTTTACAGATGAATTTTCGATTGCAGCACTCGGCACCGATTCAGAAACGGCGAGCTCCTGCCGAAGCTTCGACCGCCCACCCATTACTCAGGAGGACGTTCCGCCGTGCCATGCCTGATCATTGCTCGTGAGCCAGGGTCAGTCAAGCGCCGGACAGCGCCCGCCAGCTGCCAACAGAGTACAATATCACCGACTGGCCGCTACGCGCCCGCATCTCGGCTATTCAATCTTCGAGCTGACGATTCTGAAAGCTGTCTTTCAGACAGGAGAGGATGCCTCGGCCCTGCACTATTTGGATATCGCCCGCCGATTGATAATCCCAAATATCGAGCCCCTAGTGTGCCGCTCCGGCGGCAACCGTGCGGCGGGGCCTGGGCGTTAGCCAGATGATCATCGCCGCGCCGACAAAGACGAAAGCCGAAAGCAGGAAGATATGGCTCGTCGCCAGCGCGAAGGCCTCCTTGTCGACCAGTTGCGCAATCACGCCGCGTGCCTGGTCGAGTGAGAAACCCTGCGCCGCCATCGCGTTGACCGTGCCGTCCGTATTGAGCTTAGAAACGAGTTCACTGCGCGCGACACGTGCACTGTCATCCCAGACCGTGGTCGAGATCGACGTCCCGATCGCGCCCGCCATCGTCCGCAGGAAGCTCATCACACCCGCCGCCGACGCGGTCTCCCGCGGTTCGACCGAGCCCAGTGCGAGCGTGGTCAGCGGGATGAAGAAGAAGGGCATGCCGAAGCCCTGGAGCATCTGCGGCAAGGCGAGGCTCCAGAAGTCGGCCTGGCTGTTCCAATGGACCCGCAAGAGCGACGCGAAGCCGAGCCAGAGGATGCCGAAGCAGACCAGCGCGCGCGGATCGGTCCTGGTGCTCATCCTGGCCACGATCGGCGACATGATCACCGCCGCCACGCCGGTGAAGGCCGTGGCATAGCCCGCATAGGTCGCGGTGTAGCCCATGCTGGTCTGCAGCCATTGCGGGATGATCACCGCGGATGCGAAGAAGGTGCCGAAGGCCAGGGACAGGGACAGCACCGACACGGTGAATCCCCGGTGGCGAAATACCCTGAGATCGACGATCGGCTGGTCCTCGGTCACCTCCCAGGCAAGGAAGATAAGGAAGCCGATCAGCGCGATCACGCCGAGCATCACGATCGTGCCGTCGTTGAACCAATCATGCTCGCGGCCAAGATCGAGCATGATCTGAAGCGCGGCGATCCACAACAGCATCAGCATCAGCCCGATCCGGTCGACGCGCAGCTTTTCAGTCGAGGTCTCGGCCTTGGAGAGCAGCCGCATCGCGCCGAACGCGCAGATCGCCGCAACCGGAATGTTGATGAAGAAGATCCAGTGCCACGACCAGCTGTCCGAGATCGTCCCGCCCAGGATCGGGCCGAGGATCGGCGCGACGACGGTGGTCATCGCCCAGACACCCATCGCCTGGGCGCGCTGTTGCGGCGGGAAGATGCGCATCAGCAGCGTCTGCGAAAGCGGCATCAGCGGGCCACCGCACAGGCCCTGCCCGATCCGGCAGGCGACCAGCATGCCGAGCGAGGTCGACAGGCCGCACAGCATCGAAAAGACGCCGAAGCCGATCATCCCGAAGGTGAAGGTGCGCACCGTGCCGAAACGGCCGGCGAGCCAGCCCGTCAGCGGCACGCACACCGCCTCCGCCACGGCATAGGAGGTGATGATCCACGTGCCCTGGCTGCCCGAGATGCCGAGGCTGCCGGCAATATGCGGGACCGAGACGTTGGCGATCGTGGTGTCGAGCACCACCATGAAGTTGGTGAGCGCGAGCACTGCACCCGCGAGGATCAGCGGGAGGCCCTTCAGCGGGGCCATTTCCTCGGCCTTGCCGTTCATCGACTCGATCCTCAGTTCTTCGAGACGTCGATCTCGGCGTCCATGGAAAGACCCACGCGCAGCGGGTGGGCGGCAAGTTCCTTCGGATCGAGCGCGACGCGCACCGGCAGGCGCTGGACCACCTTGATCCAGTTGCCCGTGGCGTTTTGCGCCGGGATCAGCGCGAAGGACGAGCCTGTGCCGCCCGACAGGCCGACGACCTTGCCGTGATATTCGACGCTGCCGCCGTAGAGATCCGACTTGAGCGTCACGGGCTGGCCCACCTTCACGCGGGTTAGCTGGCCTTCCTTGAAGTTGGCGTCGACATAGAGCTGGCCGACGGGGACGATCAGCATCAGCTGCGCCCCCGGCGCAACGCGCTGGCCGACCTGGACGGCGCGGCGCGTGACCACGCCGTCGATCGGCGCGCGGATCACGGTACGGTCGAGATCGAGCCGGGCCTGGGCGACCCTGGCCTGGGCGGCGAGCACTTCGGGCGCCGAGTTGGCGGTGGTGCCGCTGATCAGCGCATTGTTCGCCGCGAGTTCGCCGCTGGCCGCACCGCGGGTCGAGTTGGCCTGGGCGACACCGGCGCGCGCCAGCTCCAGATTGGCCCTGGCCGAGGAGAAGGCGTTGGTGGCCGACGTGAGCTCCTCGCCCGACACCGCACCGTTGGGGGCGAGGCGCTGGCGCCGGGCGAGGTCCACCCGTGCCTTCTCATAGTCCGCCTGGGCGGCGATGAGCTGGGCACGGGCTCGGGAAATATCGGCGCTGCGAGCCGCAACCTGCGCGGCGAGCGCGGCGCTGGTGGCCGAGGTCTGGCCGTACTGGCGGCGGGCCCGGGCGAGGTCCGCCTCGGCCTGCGCGAGCGCGATCTTCGCGTCGCTGTCGTCGAGCCGGACGAGCACGTCGCCCTTCTTCACCGCCTGGGTATCCGATACCGCGACGCTCGCCACCTGCGCTGCGACCATCGGCGTCACGCTGGCGGTGTCGGCGCCGACATAGGCGTTGTCGGTGCTGATATAGTGGCTGCCGACCAGCGCATACCAGCCGCCATAGCCGGCGCCGGCGAGCAGCACCGCGCCGGCGATGCCGGTGAGCAGGCGCTTGCGCAGACCGGGCTTGGCGGGTGCGGCTTCGGCGTTCGCGACATGGATATTGGGTTCGGCGTCAGCCATGGGTCGGTTCCTTGCGGGCGGCATTCGCTGCCGCGGGGTTGGTGGAAAAACCGCCGCCGAGTGCGCGGACCAGCTGGACGTCGAGCGTGAACGCCCGCGCTTCCAGGTCTGCGACGATCTGGCGGTTCTGCAGCACGCCCTGCTCGGCGGTCAGCACGTCGAGGAAGGTCGACAGACCACCCTCATAGCGCTGGCGGGCGATCGCATAGGCGGCTTCGGAATCGGCGAGCGCCTGGCGGCTCTCGGACAGCCGGGTCACCAGCGCGTTCTTGCTGGTCACCGCATCGGCGACTTCGCGGAAGGCGGTGGTGACGGTCGAGTCATACGTGGCGACCGCTTCGTCATAACCGGCGCGTGCGCCCTTGTACTGCCCGGCGAGCGCGCCGCCGCGGAAGATCGGCAGGCTCACCGCCGGGCCGATCGAGCCATAGGTCGATCCGCTCTTGAAGAGGTTGTCGAGCCCAAAGGCCTGGAAGCCGATCAGTGCGCTGACGTTGATCGAGGGGTAGAAGTCGGCGCGTGCCACCTTGATCCGGCTCGCCGCAGCCTCGACCTGGGCGCGCGCGGCGGCGATATCGGGGCGGCGGCCGATCAGGTCGGTGGTGACGCCGGCGGGAAGGCCGTGCGTCTCGGCGGGGCCGGCGGGGAGGGCGATGGTCAGGCCACGATCCGGGCCCTTGCCGAGCAAGGCGGCGATACGGTTGCGAGTCAGCCCGATCGCCTCGTCAGTCGCGGCGAGGTCGGCACGCGCGGCGGGGACGGCGGCGTCAGCTTGCTTCAGCTCTGCGCGGGTATCGAGCCCGTTGGCCACGCGGTCGCCGACAAGCTTCCGGGTCTGGGTGCGCAGCTCCAACGCCTTGGCCTGAACGCCGCGCTGCGAAGCGAGGCGGGCGAGATCGGCATAGGCGCTGGCGATGTTGGTCGAGAGGACGAGCCGCGACTGTTCGAGCTCGATCCGTGCGGCCTCGGCATCCGAAGTGGCGGCGGCGAGCGAGGCACGGTTCTTGCCCCATAGATCAAGGTCGAAGCTGAGGCTCGCGGCAACCTGCCCGCTGTCGTTCCAACCCTTGGGGACGAAGGCGGGGGGAATGCCGTTATTGTAGCTCTGCTTGCCCTCGGTCGCGCCCGCCTGGACCCCCACCGACGGGAGCAAGGCTGCGCCCGCCTGCTGGGCATAGGCCTGGGCCGAGCGCAGCCGCGCGGCGGCGGCGGCGAGATCGGGCGAGCCGGCCAGCCCCTCGGCGATCAGATCACTCAGCTGATGGTCACCATAGGCGCTCCACCAGTCGCTCACCGGCCAGTTTGCGGACTCGCTCTTGCTGCCCAGCGATTGTTCCGCACCATAGCTCGCCGCCGCGCGGATTTCGGGACGGGCGCCGAGCTGCGGGACCGGCGCGCAGGCGGAGAGAAGCGCGGTTCCGGCAATCGCGGTGGCGAGCAACGGACGAAAGGAGATTTGAGTCATGATATATATACCGTACTGTCTGGTACGGTTTGTGAATTGGGCTGAACCCGTCGTCTTGTCAACCTGAAATCGTACCCTATAGTACGATTATGAAAAAAATCATGGAGAAGGCGCCCGGCAAGCGAGAGGCACGCAAGGAAGAGCGCCGCGAGGCGATCCTGGAGATCGCCAAGCGCGAGTTTCTCGACCATGGCTATTCGGGCGCATCGATGTCGGCGATCTCAGCCGAATTGGGCGGCTCCAAGGGAACCTTGTGGAGCTACTTTCCTTCGAAGGAAGAGCTGTTCGCTGCGGTGCTCGATCACGCGACCAGAGAATATCGCAGTCGGCTCGCCGATGTGCTCAAGCCTGGCGAGGACCTGCGCGCCGCCGTGCTGCAGTTCTGCCGCAGCTTCATCGCCAAGATCTCCTCGCCTGACGGGGTTCGGCTGCACCGGCTGATCGCTTCCGAAGTCGGCCGCTTTCCTGAGGTCGGCGACATCTTCTATCGCCGTGCACCCCAGCCGACCCAGCAACTGCTCGCTGACTTTTTCGAGCGTGCGATGGACGCGGGAACCCTGCGCCGGGAGGATCCGCTGTTCGCCGCGCGCGTCCTCACCTCGCTCTGCCTGGGCGTGCAACAGCGCGTGATGTGGGGGCAGGAATGGCCCGCCGCCGAACGCGACAGCGAAGCCGCGCAGGTTGCCGAGGTCTTTCTGCGCGCCTTCGCGCCGGAATGAAGGGTTAGGAACGGGCGAACAGCCCGCCAAAAGTGCTGTCGAGAACAGCTGTTAGCTTTCCCGTGAAGCGTTCTGAGAGCTGTCCGGCAGCTACCGGCCAGGCCGTTTCCGCAGTGAGCTGTCAGGCAGGAATGCGCCATCATTCCAGCCGTCTAATCCCGAGCGCAACCTGGAAGCGGCCATTCATTGCCGGCTCCACCTACCGCGGGCCTATGCGCGATGCATCCCTTATCGCTGACAAGAGCATGTCCAGATGTGGCTCGACCGTCGCAGCGATTGGCGGCGTCAAGTGGATACGCCCGGCAAGGTGCAGCATCGCCAGGCCATGGACGCCCGCCCACAGGAACTGCCCCACCTCGACCAACCGGTTGTCGTCTGCCCCGGGCATGGCCGAGCGGATCAGTCCGATCAGCAGATGCCAGCTCTGGACGCCCTCTCCGGGGACCTTGGGCCACGGTTCGACCTCGCCCAGCCATTCGTCGAACATGAGCCGGTATTCATTCTCCTCCGCGATCGCAAACTCCAGATAGGCCACGGCCACCGCGCGCAGTCTGTCCAACGGGTTTCCGGTGGCTTGGGCGCCTGCGCGCAAAGCAATCGTGAAGCGCTCGGAGATCTCCGATTTGAGGTCGCGGAAGAGTTTCTCCTTGTCGGCATAATAGCGATAGGCGGTCATCGCGCTGATGCCGAGCGCTGCGGCGAGCCCGCGCATCGAAACGTTGCGCGCGCCGCTCGTCCGCACCTCGCGCAGCGCCGCCTCGCGCAGCACCCGGCGCGCCTCCTCATGTCCCGCGGCCGCCACCCACCGTCCGTGTAGCTCGGGATCACAGGCACCGGGCGCGATCATGCCAGGCCAAGCGCCTCGCGCGCGGTACGCGCATAGGGCTGGGACACGGGCACGACGAGACCGTTTGCAAGCTCGATCCGCAATGTCCGGCCATTGCGGGTGCAGGACTTCACCGCATCGTGCGCGATCCACCACGAGCGATGGACGCGCATCCCCGTTCCTCCCATCGCCGCCACCGCGTCGCCCATCCGCATCAGAATCAGTGCGGAGCCCCGGGGCGTGTGGATGCGGACATAATGGTCCTCGGTCTGCAGGCACAGGATCGCTCCGCGAAGATGCGCCGGAAGCCGTGCCTGCAACGGATGCGCCTCGAGCTGAGGCAGGGGCGGGGGAGGCTCGGGGGGTGTCTCCGGCACCGCGCGCCGATCGAGCGTTCGCAGGGGGCCGCTGAACAGCGCGCTCGATACCAGGGTCAGTCCGGCGCCGACCAGGACCGTTCGTGGATAGAGATGCAACAGCTTGTGCCAGTCGGGCGTGAAGTGAAACAGCGCCTGCACCCCCAGCATGACGAAGACGAGCATCGGCACCGCAGCGACCGCGACCTTGAGCGCCAGCCGCTGGAAGCCGCCAATCTCCCGGGCGAACGGTGCGCGGTCGACCAGCGAGTCGATCGCCATCACGATCACGAACCACAAGGCGGAGAGGCCGATCCAAAAGCCGATACGCTGGAGCGGATCGCTCTCGGAGGTGCGGAACGGACCGAGCACCGCGAGCGCCAGCCCCAGCGCCACCGCGAGTCCCACTTCCGCCCAGAGCCGCTCCGCCCAGCGGGGAAGTGGCGAAATCGCGAAATCACGCATCGGCAAGTCTCCTCCGGAGGCGTTTACGCTGTAAATTCACGAAGGATTTGACGCAACCGCGTAGTTGGCATCGCGGCGGCGCGAGCAGCGCGGCTAGCGGGCGGGCACCCTTTCCACGATCGGGAGCCGTTCAATGTCGCGTCCTGTGTTGCTTCCCCTGCTCGTTGCCCTGCCCGTTATGCCCGCACCGGCGCTCGCCCAGGTGGCGGCGGAAGCGGAGGCGCCGACCGATCGCGAACGCGAGGGCGGCTGGTCAGGTTTCGTCGCGGCCGGACCGGCAGTGGCGTCGCGCTTCGAGGGCGCGGATCAGTATCGCGTGCTGCCGTTCGTGATCGGAACAGTGCGCACTCGCGATATCGCGATCGACGTTCAGGGGTCGCGGATCCGCGTCGACCTGGTGCCGGGCGGAACCCTCGCGCTGGGGCCGCTGGTCAATGTGCGGCTCGGCCGCGACGAGGATGTGGGCGGGCGAGTGGCGCTGCTCGACACCGTCGACACCGCGTTCGAGCTCGGCGGCTTCGCCGGGCTGCGCCTCGGCGGCGACGCGCGCGGCCAGGGTCAGGTGCAGCTCGACCTTTCGGCTCTCGCTGACGTGTCGGGCACGCATGACGGCGTGCTGGTCTCTGCCAGCGCAGCCTATGCCGCGCTCCGCACGCAGCGTTTCTCGCTTTCCCTCGAAGCGCAGGCGAGCTGGGGCGACGGCGCCTATACCCGCACCTATTTCGGAATCACGCCGATCGAGGCCACGCGTGCCGGGCTCGACGCCTATCGGCCGGGCGCCTCGCTGCGCGACGCCGGCGCCGGGGCGACAATCGGATATCAGCTCGATCGCCGCTGGGGGCTGATCGGCCGGCTTGGCTGGACCTATCTGCTCGGCGACGCGGCCGACAGCCCGATCGTACGCCGCGAAGGCTCGCGCCATCAGGGCGTCGGAGGAGTCGCGCTCTCCTATCGTTTCTAGGAACGGAGCCGACCGATGCGCTGGTGGCAGCGGCTGCTGCTCGGCCTCGCCGGGCTCGCGCTGATGGCCTGCGGCATCGGCTGGACCGCGCTCTGCCGCTGCTCCGACAAGCATTCCTCCGCAAAGGACTCAGAGATTCCATGACCGAACCCCGGACGAGCGTGATCGCGCTGGTGCTGACGACGAGCCTGCTTGCCGGCTGCGGTGCCGCGCCACCTCAGGTGAAGGAGGCCGAGCCGCTGCCGGTCGAAGTGGTGGCGGCGCATGCTCGGGGCACAGCTGGAGCCGTATCGGCGGTGGGGCGCGTGGTGCATCGGCGCGAGATGACGCTGGCGTTCCGCGTGCCGGGCACGCTCGCACGGCTCGACGCCGACATTGGCGACCGGGTGCAGCACGGCCAGATACTCGCGCAGCTCGACGCGCGCGACCTCGCGGCGCGGGCGGCGCAGGCTGAAGGCGATGTCCGGCGTGCCGAGCGGGCGCTCGCCCGTTATGCGGCGCTCAACGAGACCGGCGCCGTGGCACGAGCCCGCTACGAGGACGAGCAGACCGCGCTCGACCAGGCGCGGGCGGCATATCGGGGGGCGGCGTTCGATCGGGACTCGGCACGGCTTTCCGCGCCGGCCTCGGGCGTGGTGCTCGAACGGATCGCGCAGGCGGGCGAGACGCTTGCAGCCGGGCAGGGCGTTCTCCGCATCGCCGATACCGCCAGTCCCTTGCTGGTGCGCGTTCCCGTGCCGGAAGGACAGCTCGAGCGGGTGCGGCCCGGCGCGCCGGCACGGCTCGCGATCGACGGCCGCAGCGTCGTCGGCACGGTGAGCCGCATCGGCGCGCAGGTCGATCCGCGCACCGGCACGGGCGAAGTCGAGGTGCGCCTCACCGACACGCGCGGGCTGGTGAGCGGCATGACCGGTACGGTTGAGATCGATGCGGCTCCGCCCGCGGGCGAAGGGCTCGCCGCCATCCCCGCCGAGGCGGTGCTGGAGGCAAGGGGCGGCCGAGCCGCGCTGTTCCTGCTCGATCGCCAGGCGCAGCGCGCGCGCCGGCGCGCCGTACGCTTCGCCGGCTTTTCGGGCGAGGAGGCATTGGTTGCCGGGCTTCCCCCCGGTGCGCAGGTCATTACTTCCGGTGCCGGCTTCGTCGCCGACGGCCAGCGCGTGCGCGTGACCGGGAGCGCCCGCTGATGCGTTTAAACCCCGCCGCCTTCTTCGTTCGGCGCTGGCAGTTCACGCTGGTGCTGTTCGCGCTGTTCACCTTGCTCGGACTCAATGCCTTCTCGGCGATCCCGCGCACCGAGGACCCGCAATTCCCTTCGCCCTTCATGACCGTACGCACCGTGATGCCCGGTGCTACGCCGGCGGAAATGGAGCAGCTCGTCTCCAAGCCGATCGAGGACGCACTCGATGCGCTCGACGATGTCGAGGAGGTGCGTTCGACCAGCGCCGACGGCACGTCGCAAGTGCGCGTCCAGTTCACCTGGGGCACCAATCCGGAGCGCAAATATGACGAGGTCGTGCGCGAGGTGAATGCGCTGCGCCCGCGCCTGCCCGCGGGTGTTTCGCGGATGGATGTGCAGCGCGCGCGCACGATCGAGGTCTCGATCATGGAAGTCGCGCTGGTCAGCGAACACCTGCCGATGCGTCGGCTGGAGAAGGTCGCCGACCGCCTGCGCGAGACGATCCAGCGCGTACCCGGCGTGCGCGACGCCCGTTATTGGGGGGCGCCGCAATCGGAGATGCGCGTGGCGCTCGATCTCGGCCGGCTCGCGCAGCTTCGCCTGCCCGCAAGCGCGGTGGCCGATGCGCTGGCCCGCGCCGGGGTCGAGGCGCCGGTCGGCACGGTCCATGCCGGCGATCGGCGGCTGACGGTGCGTCAGGGCGGCGCCTTCACCACGATCGATGCGGTCGAGGCCGTGCCGGTCGCGAGCACGGAGGGCCGCGTCGTCCTCGTGCGCGACATCGCCAGGGTCTCCTGGGAGACGGCGGAGCCCGAGCATATCACGCGTTTCGGCGGCAAGCGCGCGGTGCTCGTCTCGGCCAACCAGAAAGAGGGCGCGGACGTCACCGCCATCACCCGCGACCTGCGCACGACGCTCGACGCCTTCGAGAAGACGCTGCCCGCCGGTGTGAAGCTCGAGCGCGCCTTCTTCCAGGCCGACAATGTCAGCCATCGCCTGGGCGGCCTGACGCGCGATTTCGTGCTGGCGCTGCTGATCGTCGCGATCACGCTGCTGCCGCTCGGCTGGCGGGCGGCAGGCGTGGTGATGGTGTCGATCCCGCTCTCGCTGCTGATGGGGCTGGCACTGATCCATGCGCTGGGCTTCGGCCTGAACCAGCTCTCGATCGCGGGCTTCGTGCTCTCGCTCGGGCTGCTCGTGGATGATTCGATCGTGGTGACCGAGAATATCGCCCGGCGCCTGCGCGGAGGGGAGGATCGGATGACCGCCGCGGTGGAAGGCACCGGCCAGATCGCGCTGGCGGTGATCGGCTGTACCGGCTGCCTCATGCTCGCCTTCCTGCCGCTGATGATGCTGCCGGAAGGGTCGGGCGCGTTCATCCGCTCGCTGCCGGTGACCGTGCTCGCCACCGTGGCGGCATCGTTCGTCGTGTCGATGACGGTCATCCCTTTCGTCGCGAGCCGGCTGCTGTCGCGCCACGAGGATCCGGAGGGCAATCGCCTGCTCCGCGCGATCAACCAGGGCATCCATCGCCTATATCGCCCCGCGCTCCATTACGGCCTGGCGCGGCCGTGGCGGGCGCTGGCGGCGATCCTGGCATTGTGCCTGCTCACGGTGCCGCTGCTCGGCGCGATCGGGTCCAGCCTGTTCCCCGCCGCCGAGACGCCGCAGTTCTTGGTGCGCGTCGAAACACCGGAAGGCACCGCGCTCGCCGCAACCGATCGCGCGATCCGTCATGTCGAGCGCCGGCTGGCGCGCGAGCCGGGCATCGCCTGGTATGCCGCCAATTCGGGGCGCGGCAATCCGCAGCTCTATTACAATGTCGCGCAACAGGAGCCCGCGTCCAATTTCGGCGAGGTGGCGGTCGCGCTTCCCGCCTGGCGCCCCGGCGAGAGCGACGCGAAGATCGAGCGGTTGCGCCGGGAGTTCGCCGCTTATCCGGGCGCGAAGATCAGCGTCCATGTCTTCGAGCAGGGCGCGCAGGTCGATGCGCCGATCGCGATCCGCATCAGCGGCCCCGATCTCGCCACGCTCAAATCGCTCGCGCGCGCCGCCGAGACCGCGCTGGCGACGACACCCGGAGCACGCGACGTCGGCAATCCGCTGCGGCTCGACCGCACCGATCTGTCGCTCGGCATCGACGACCGCAAGGCGGCGGCACTTGGCGTGGCGGCGGGCGATGCCCGGCGCGTGACCCGGCTTGCGCTCAGCGGCGAGCCCGCCTCGCGCTTCCGCGACGCCGATGGCGACGATTATCCGGTGACGGTGCGCCTGCCGATGGCGGCGCGTCACGAGCTGGCCGTACTCGACCGCATCTACGCACCGGCGCGCGACGGCGCCGCGGTACCGCTCTCCGCCATCGCCACACCGGCACCCGAAGGCGGGCCCGCACGCATCGACCGGTTCAATCGCGATCGCACCGTCACCGTCACCGCCTATATCCGTCCGGGCTTCCTCACGTCGCGCGTCACCGAAGACGGCGTAGCCCGAGTCCGGCAGGCGCTCACGCTTCCGCCCGGCTACCGTCTGTCGGTCGGCGGCGAGGCAGAGGCCCAGTCGCGCAGCTTCGCGGGGCTGGGCGCAGCGATCCTGATCGCGATCCTCGGCATCCTCGCAGTGCTGGTGCTCGAGTTCGGGCGCTTCCGCACCGTCGCGGTGGTCGCCGGCATCATCCCGCTCGGGCTGCTGGGAGCAGTCGCCGCGCTGTGGCTGACCGGCTATTCGCTGTCCTTCACCGCCACCATCGGCCTGGTCGCGCTGATCGGGATCGAGATCAAGAATTCGATCCTGCTCGTCGACTTCACCGAGCAGCTCCGCGCGGAGGGCCTCAGTATGCGAGAGGCGATCGAGCGCGCGGGCGAAGTCCGCTTCCTGCCGGTGCTGCTCACCTCGGTAACGGCGATCGGCGGGCTGCTGCCGCTCGCGATCGAGGGATCGGGGCTCTATTCGCCGCTGGCGATCGCGATCATCGGCGGCCTCGTCTCTTCCACCATCCTGTCCCGTATCGCCACGCCGGTCATGTATCTGCTGCTCGCCGGCCGTGACGAGGAGAAGCCGGCATGAAACGCGCGCTCGCCCTGGTCCTGTTCCTGCCGCTCGCCGCCTGCGTGGCGGGCACCGACTATCGCGCCCCCTCGATCGCGGTCGCTCCCGGATGGCGCGGCCCCCCCTCCGTGCCGGCGGGCGCGGAGGGGGTGTGGTGGAAGGCGTTCGGCGACCCGGTGCTCGACCGGCTTATCGAGACCGCGCTCGCGCAGAATCTCGACATCGAGCAGGCGCTGGCGCGCGTCGACCAGGCGCGTGCCGCGTTGCGCGGGGCGGGAGCGGCGTTGCTGCCGGGCGGCGGCGTGGAAGCGAATGCCGCGCGGGTTCGCCAGTCGACCGAGACCGGGCTCGGCCAGCTCGTCGGCCTCGCTCCGGGAATCGATCGCGGCGTGAGCCAGTTCGATCTCTCCGCAGGCGCGAGCTGGGAGCTGGACCTCGCCGGCGGCCTGCGGCGCGGGCGCGAGGCAGCAGCCTATGAATTCCAGGCGGCCGAGGCGACCGGTGCGGCGATGCGCCTCACGGTGGCGGGGGAAGTGGCCGACGCCTATGTCCAGCTCCGCGCGCTCCAGGCGCAGCGCGGCATCGCCCGCGAGCAGACCGCCGCCGCCGACCGCCTTGCCGCGCTGGCAGCGCAAAGGCTGGCGCTCGGCGAGGCATCGCGGCGCGAATCCGAACAGGCCAATGCCGCCGCCGAGGCCACCCGCGCCACGATCGCGCCGCTGGAGGCCCGGATCGAGGCACAGCTCAACCGGCTCGCCGTGCTGCTCGGCCGCGAGCCGCAGGCCGATCGGCTTGGGCTCGACAAAGACGCGCCGTTGCCGCGGGGCGCGCTCGACGGCGCGGGAACGCCTGCCGACCTGCTCCGCCGCCGTCCGGACCTGGTCGCGGCCGAGCGGCGGCTGGCGGCGTCGCACGCGCGGATCGGCGCGGCGCTGGCCGAATATTACCCCCGCCTGTCGCTGTCCGCGCTGTTCGGCTTCCAGAGCAATGCCGCCGCGAACCTGCTCACCGGCGGCGCGCACGTGATCCAGGGTGCGGCGGGACTGCGCTGGCGGCTGTTCGATTTCCCACGCATCGACGCTGAGGTCGCCGGCGCGCGTGGGGGCGAGCGCGAAGCGCTGGCCGCCTATCGCCAGGCGGTGCTGCGCGCCGCGGAGGATGTCGAGACCAGCTTCGCGGCTTTCACCCAGCACCGGGCACGCGGCGAAGTGCTTGGTCGGCAAGTGGCGGCGCAGCAGCGCGCCCGCGCGCTTGCCGAACAGGCATGGCGGGCGGGCGAGGTCAGCCTGATCGAAGTCCTGCAGGCGGACCGCGATCTGCTCGCCGCCCGTTCGGCGCTCGCCGGTGCCGAGGCTGAGGCCGCGCGCAGCCTGATTGCGTGCCGCCGGGCGCTGGGTGGCTGAAATCTGGGATTTGTTAGCTCGCTCGGGGTCACCTTTGGCGCCTCGTTTCCGGTGCTCGGCGACGATTACATGACGCCCTTGCGGCCTGCATGAGACCGCTTTGGGCTTAGACGGGTCGGAAATGTGCCTCATAGCGGTCGTTCGGCGGAGCCGCCGCCTACTCCGAAAGCTACCCTTGTGAGTGCGATCAGCGAGCAGTGAGCAGCGCCGCCTGAGCGTCGTTCCAGACCTCCGGTCGCAAATACCTGCCCGACGGTTAGCGGCCCAGAATTCGCCTCGATCCATAAAAGGCAAGCTGATGTTGCTGGAGCGGTGACCCAGCTTTCCCAATCGGCCGCGCCAGAACTCAATTGCCGCTTGGGTCGCTGCCCGGCTGCAGCACATTCCAATATTCGCGAAGCGCGCGCACACGCTCTCCCTGGACCTCGAAGATGATCGCTTCGAAATTCCGGTACCCGCCCGGCGGCAAGCTCTCCGCGGTCGTCTCGAACACGGCGGTGTTGCCCGCGATGGTGATGTGGGTTGCGGCACTGCGCAGCCTGTTGCCCGCCTTGCGATGATAGGCGGCCCAGGCGAGCAGCTGCGCCTTCCCGGCTGGTCCTTCGTGGAGCCCCGCGAAAGCGCCTTGCGGGAAATAGAACTGGAAGTCGTCGGTGGTCATGTCGAGAAAAGGCTGCCAGTCGCCTTTCTCCCAGGCCTTGCGGAACAATATCCAGGCGCGCGTGGCGACGGCGCGGGTTTGCGCGTTCGCGGTCACGTTCCATACGGGGCGTTCGGCGTCGGGCATAGGCGGGAAGCTGCGCGCGGCGGCCGACTGTGCGCCCGCGCTTCCGGGTGCCAGAGCCAGCGCGCCGATCGCGATCGCTGCGCGGAATGAGTGCAATTGCCTTACGTTCATGGGCTGCTCCCTAGGTGGCCGACAACATTAGCCCGGCAGACTGATCAACGCTTTCATGAGTTTGGTGCGATTCTGATCAGTTCTGCTAATAAGGCGCCATGGAGCTTCGCCACTTGCGAACCTTTGTCGCGCTTGCCGAGGAGCAGCATTTCGGGCGTGCGGCATCACGGCTGCGCGCGACCCAGTCCGCCGTGAGCCAGCAGCTCAAGCGCCTCGAGGACGTCGTCGGGGTCGAACTGATATCGCGCAGCCGTGCGCATGTTGCGCTGACCGCCGCCGGGCAGGCTTTTCTTGAAGAGGCCCGCAGCACGCTCGCCCAGGCCGATCAGGCGGTCGATGCGGCGCGCCGTGCGGCGGCAGGCCAGCTTGGCAGGCTGTCGCTGGCACTCAGCACGCCGGCGCTCCACAGCTCTGTCCCTGGCTGGATCCGGCGATTTCATGCCGATCACCGCGATATCGCGCTCGCTGTGCAGGTGAGGGCGAGCGACGAGCAGGAGGACCTGCTGCGATCGGGCGACATCGATATCGGTTTCACCAGTCTCGCGCCAATCGATCCCGCGCTGGAGGCGCTCGAGATCGGAAGAGAGCGGTTCGCGATCGCACTGCCCGATGATCACAGGCTCGCGACCCGTTCCTCCCTCGCACTCGCCGCGCTTCGCGGGGAGCCGGTGATCATGGTCCGCCGTGCGGCGGGGCCTGCGATCTTCGACGATATCGCGGCGCATTGCCGGCGGGCAGGCTTCGACCTGCGCGTGGCGCAGGAAGTCGTGGCGTTTCCAAGCATCATCGGGCTCGTGAGCGCAGGGATCGGCATTGCCTTCGTGCCGCCCTCGCTCGCCTCGCTGGGCGGCGGCATGACTCTCGTGCCGATCGAAGGGGACGCACCCACGCTACCGCTCTATATGACCCACCGGCGCGATCGCCTCTCCCCTCCGGTCCGCCGGATGCTCTCCTTCGTGGCGGATGCCGTCCCGAACGCGGCCGCGGAAAGCGCCTTGCCCTAGCCGATCTCGAGGCGGCAATCGTACGTTCCTCTCCCGTCTGACACGTGTCGCCGCGCCGGTCGGGCGATGAATGCCGCCAGATCCTCTGCGCGAACGAGGCTCCAGCGCCGCTTTCTCTAAGGTTGACAATGTACACCGACGGTCCGTAGGTTGACATTGTCAACTCAACTGCCGGGGATCGGTACGATGTTCTCAACACTTGCACGATTCGCGTTTCGCTTCCGATGGTCTGTCCTTCTCGCCTCCGGCTTGTTCCTCGCATTCGCGATCCTTTGGGGAAGCGGTGTGTTCGGCAGGCTGACCACGGGCGGGCTTGCCCCACAGGCCGCCGAAGTCACCAGGGCGAACGATCTGCTGGATTCGCATTTTGGCCATCGCCCCGGCGATCCTGATGTCGTCGCGGTCTTTGACGACGAATCCGGCACGCGCACGGTCGACGATCCGACTTTCGCGGGTCCCGTCCAGAGGGCGCTGGGCGCGCTCCCTGCCGCGCAGGTCATGTCGGTCGTCAGCTATTGGACCCCCGGCCTTACGCCCGAACAACGCGCCAAGCTGGTCAGCCCGGACCGGCATGCGACCTATGCCGTGCTCACCCTGCATGGGTCCGACGAGACCGCGCGAATGAGGGCCTATGGTGAGATCCAGCATCTCATCCGGGCTGACGATGGCATCGCGACCTATCTGGGCGGCGGGCTGACCAGCGTATTCGAGCTGCAGCGGGAGGCGACCGCGAACCTCGCCACCGCCCAGGCAATCTCTTTGCCGATCCTGCTGGTGCTCCTGATCCTGTTCTACCGCGGCCTCGTCGCAGCACTGATCCCGGTGACGCTCGGCGTGTTCGTGATCGTCGGGTCGCTCGTCGTGCTTCGCGTGCTCACCGGCTTTACCGAAATCTCGATCTTCGCGCTGGAGATCGTCGTGCTGATCGGGCTGGGCCTCGCGGTGGACTATGGGCTGTTCATCGTCAGCAGGTTCCGCGAGGAACTCGAGCGTCGCGCCGGCGACCTTGCAGAGGCAGTCGTCGCGACCACGGCCACCGCCGGGCGTACTGTCGCCATTTCCGGCCTGACCGTCATCAGCGGACTGAGCGCGCTCTTCCTGTTTCCGCAGCCCATTTCCCATTCCTTCGCTTTCGGTGGCATCAGCGTGGTCCTGCTCAACATCGTTGCGGCAGTCGTGGTGCTTCCCGCCTTGCTCGCCGTGCTCGGACGCCGGGTGAATGCCGGGCGGATTCCATTGCCGCGGTTCGGCCACTCCGGCGGCGATCCGGCGAACGGCGGCTGGGCGCGGCTGGCCCGGCTCGTCGGCCGGCGACCCGCCATATCGCTGGTGCTTGGCGTCCTCGCACTGCTGGTCGCTGCGGCGCCGCTTCTGGAACTGCGGCCGGGGCTGACCAACCATCGTTACCTGCCGACCGACAGCCATAGCCAGATCGTCGCGGGCTATACGGGCGGCGTGTTCCCCCAGCACGGTCCCGCCGGAATGGTGCTCGATGTCGCCGTGCAGGGGACGCTCGATCGGCAGGGCCTGGATTCCTACCTCGCGCGCCTGCGCGGTCTGCCAGGGGCGGCCGGTGCGCGCGTGCACCTGGCCGATCCGGCGCTCACCTGGATCAAGGTCGACTATCGCGGCGAGGCCGACGACCCAGGGCCCTTGCAACTGGTGCGGGACGTCCGTTCGGTGAAGGCCCCTGCGGGGACCAGCGTGCTCGTCGGCGGTCATGGCGGTGCCGCGATCAGTCTGGACAACAGCGCGGCCACGCTTGCCGCATTGCCGCTTGCGCTTGGGTTCATCGCCACGGTGACGCTCATCCTGCTCGCCCTTGCGTTCCGTTCGGTCTGGGTCCCGGTCAAGGCGGTGCTGTGCGCGCTTCTCTCGCTTGCGGCCTCGCTTGGCATCGTCGTCTGGGCCTTTCAGCTCGGCGGGCTGGCCGGCCTGCTCGATTTCCAGGTGGTCGGTACCACCGACCTCTGGACGTTGGGGTTGATCGTCACGATCGCGTTCGGACTGGTCACCGACTATGAGATGTTCCTCGTCAGCCGGATCCGCGAGGCCTATCTGAGGACCGGCGACAACCGGCAGGCCATCGCTATCGGCCTGCAGCAGACCGGCTCCATCATCACGCGCGCCGCTGTCCTGATGATTGTCGTGCTCGCGACCATGGGGCTCACCGCTGGGTCGCTTTTCCTCATCACCTTCGGCATCGGCATGACGCTTTCGGTGGTGATCGATGCGACGCTCGTGCGGTCGATTATCGTCCCCGCCTCGATGCAGCTGCTCGGGACGGCGAACTGGTGGGCTCCGCGTCCTCTGGCCTGGCTCAGCGACCGGCTCGGCCTCAGCGAAGGGGATAATGAGGACGAAGCGACGCGCGGTGCCATCGCCGTCTGACTCTCAATGCTTGCGCGAGAGCGCTCGCTGGTGACCGTCGTTCGGCGGTGCAGTGCTGGGTTCCGACAGCATGGCCGAGCTGCCGCGCCGGCCCGGCCGTGTCCAGCGTGGTTGACATTGGGTGCCGGGATGCATCTCAGGCAAGCATGGAGACGACACGCGATACCATCCTGGCCGCTGCGGCCGAGCTTCTGGACCAGTCAGGACCGGAGGGCGTTACCTTGCGCGGCGTCGCGCAGATCGCCGGCCTCTCGCACAACGCGCCCTACAAGCACTTCCGGGACAAGGAAGCGCTGCTCGCCGGTGTTGCGGCGCGCGAATTGCGGGTAAGAACCGCGGCAATGGCTGGGACCATCGCCGCTTCGAGCGATCCGCTGACCGCTTTGCGCGAACTGGCATATGATCACATCCGCTGGGGCCTGCAGTATCCCAACCGGTTCCGGCTGATCTTCGGCCGCTGGGAGCGTCACGACGAAGACCTTGCGGATGCCGCCAGCGAAACCTTGCGCCTGTTCATCGAAGCGATCGCGCTCGTTCGCAGCGCCGGAAAAATAAGGCCTGGCGACAATGAGCGCACGGCGGCCTTGCTCATGTCGCTCATCCACGGCGCGATGGAAATGGCGCTGGGCGGACATTTGTCGGCGGAAGGCAAGGGTCGGTCCGATCCGCAGGGACTGGTCGACGATCTCATCGAAATGCTGAAGATGTAACTTCCCCTGCCGGGCCAGGAGTCTCATTTATTAAAAACAAGTATTTAACTGCATCCGTCGCAACAATGCCAAACATAGAACACAAGTATTCCAAGCTGCCACAGCACAATTCTGATCACATGGAGATGACAGCTTCGCGCCCGCATGTAGGTCGTTCAACCCGTCTTCCGACAATGCCAAAAGCCCACGTTCGTTCAGACATTGATCTGCCGACCGCTACGGGCGGCTACGCGCCCGCATTGCAGCTGTTTTGGCGGATTTGCTGCTTTTCTCGAAAGCCGTCGTTCGTTCAGGCCAATGGGCCGGCAACTGTTAGAGATTGAGGCGGTTCATCTGCCCTGTTTGCGTCGGTTTCCACGCCCTCATTTACGCGCTGCCTCAAACTGACCCAGTTGCGAGAGAAGATCGGTGAAGAGACCGTCTTGCTCGACAGAAAATACCGCTGACCGTTCGCCTTAGCATCTCGAGTTCGCGGCTCGTGAGCAATCCGTCGTGATCCGGTGCGCGCTGTTGCGGATTCAGCTCGGTCAACCGCACAGGTGTCGCAGTTCAAGAAATGAGGGGGACATCCCGGTTATACTCGAAATTCAGCGCGGTATGGTCCGGGCCGTGCGCATTATCCTGGCCTCCCAAACTTCCTTCGCGATGCACGAGAATATCAGATGCATGGGACGTCGTAGAATTTCTCCCTTCAGCGAAGTCGCAAAAAAGGGGCCTTGGAGAGCCCTTATGGCCGGCCAGCATTATTGCATCGATACCTCGCATTCACAGGCCATTTTGACAGGTCCGGGTTATCGAGCACCGGGATAACCATTGAATGTGACAACATATCGCAAAAGATTCAGCGTGTAGTATTAGCTACTGAGCACATATAAATACTATAATATAAAATGCTGCACCGCAATAGAAGTGAATGGGCGGCTGAGAAGTTCTTTGCGAAACTTCCTTATAACTTTAAGGCTGTATAAATAACATGAAATTAATAATTGAGATATGATTATTAAAGAGTTTTTCTAGATGGTTAAAGTTGATTTATCTTATATTATAATGCGTAAATGATGTTTCCGTGTTGAAATATGTGGAGCGCCCGGTATCTTCATATTTCGGCAGATTCGCTATTGGAGCTTGTTGATATTACGGGTTAATTCAGAGTTATCTCTATTGTCGATCATGATTAACAACTAAATAGGGGTCGCGCGCATGATCAAGTACTCCAAGCACTCGGGGGGGCAGCAAAAGCCGGCCAACCGCCCTCGTCTTTGGCGAGTGACATCGGTTGTGTTGATCGCGGCTCTTGCTGGCAGCGGGCAGGTGGCTGCCCAATCGAAACAGGCAGCAATGAAGGCACCCGTCGCGAGCGTCTTCCAGGATCAGGCGGGCAAACTCGGTGTGCGCCGGTGTGCCAACCTCTTTGCGGCGCTGGGCGAGACCGTTTCCAATGGCGCCGCTTATGCTGTTCAGACCCAGACTGGCGGCGCAGCTGCGGATACGCATGGTGTGCAGGGCGTGGTCGGCATGACCTACAACACGCCGGGCTATGCTGCCCAGGCCGCGGGAGTCGTCATCGCAGCACCGGTCGGCACCAAGTGCGAGGGGCAGCTGGTGCGCGTCGCCCCGTTCCAGCGCGCGTGCAAGGATGTCGTCGGCCAGTTGCCGGCGGGCAGCACCGCGGTGGGATCGCTGTCCGGTGTGCCGCTCTACAATCTCGGCGGCGGCCAGGGCCAGGCGATGCTCGTCTCCAACGGCAATAGCTGCGTGGTGGTGACCATCGCGCGGGGCGCCGACGTCGGGTGACACACAGGGGCCGTGGCGCGCCGAGGCGCGGCGCACGGCTCGCTCCACCAGATCGAACTTGAATAGCTGAATCGTGAACGCGTTCTCGTGTGCCGAGGCGACGGGGAAGCTGTGTCTGCTCGCACGGACCATAGGCCGTGGCGCCGTGGCCCGCTCAACCAAGGGGAAGTGGCATGTCCGGATATCAGTCGCAGAATGTTCGCAACCGCTTTGCCGCGAACTGGGGGATCGGCGCAGAAGGCGCGAGCTGGACGCAGCGGCGCCGGCTGATGGCCGTGCTGCGCCGCGCGCATCGCGTGCTGGGCATCGATCGTAAGGATATGGGCGTCGGGTCACTCGGCTTCGGTGGCGGCGCGCGTTCGGTGCTGCTGGCATCGGCGAGCCCGGCGGGCATGGTCGGCGGCTTGGTCGCGATCGCCGCGTTCGGCCTGCTTGCGCCGGCCTATGCCCAGACCGCAGTCGGAAACGGCACCGCGTCAGGATCACGGAGCATCGCGGTCGGAACCACCAGCACCACTGCGACTGCGAGCGGGCCGGATAGTGTCGCGATCGGCAATGCCGCAACGGCGTCCGGGCAAAGTTCCGTTGCGGAAGGTCATAACGCCGTCGCGGGTGGCCAGAACGCCGTTGCCATCGGCTTCCAGTCGCTCGCGAGCCAGATCAACACCGTCTATCTCGGTGCACGCACCCTGGCGGGATCGGGCGCGCTCGCGCCGGGGGCAGTCGCGATCGGCACGGATGTGACGGCATCGCTCGACAATGCCGTCGCGATGGGAACCCAAAGCGTCGCGTCTGCTCAATATTCGGTGGCGCTCGGCCTGAGAGCCAATGCCTCTGGCGCTGGCGGCGCGGTAGCGATCGGCCAGACCGCAATCTCAAGTGGCGTCAATTCGGTCGCGCTCGGCGTGCAGGCCAACGCGACTGGAGCTGGCGCCAACGCCTTGGGCACCTTCTCCCTTGCTCAGGGAGGGAACTCCACCGCCGTGGGTACCGGTACCCAAGCCACCGGTAATCTTTCATTCGCGGGAGGTTGGGGGGCCATTGCGGGCGCGAGCCATGCGACGGCGCTGGGCGGAGGAGGCCCCAATGATGGAACCGGGCTGGTGCGCGCCACAGGCGTCGGCTCGGTGGCGATCGGCGGCAATGCAGTCCGGGGTGCCAATGCTACCGCTAGCAATTCGATCGCCATTGGCGGCGAGAGCACTGCGAGCGCCGTCGATGCCCTGGCCGCCGGTCATCTGGCGGAGGCGTCAAGCCTTGCTGCCACCGCCGTAGGAAATGGAGCTCGGTCGCTTGGGGACAGCTCCTTGGCGCTCGGGGCGCAGGCGGTGGCGGTCGGTGGCAGTACGGTTGCGGTCGGCCAAGGCGCCGGTGCCGGTTCGACCACTGCCAATAGCAGCTCGGTCGCGGTGGGCATCGCTGCTGGCACGCTCGTTCAAGGCGCGCAGAACACCGCCATGGGCGGCGGCATCGCCAGCGTGATGCGAGGCGCCGGTTCCGGCGTTACGGGGACGCGCAACGTTGCCATGGGAACCGGCGACGGTTCCGTCACCTATGACGGTGTCCTCAGCGCTTCCGCAGGCAGCCTGGTCACGGGCAACGACAACGTCGCGATTGGAACCAATGCCGGTATCGGCGTCACCACCGACGGAACGACGTCGATCGGCCGCAGTGCGCAAGCGAGTGGGACCAACGGCACCGCCATTGGCACTGGAGCAGCCGCCAGTGGCTTGAATGGCGTCTATCTGGGCGCGCGCACCGTAGCCGGGACGGGTGCGCTCGCTGAGAGCGCCATCGCCGTCGGCACGGACGTCACCGCATCCGCGACCAACGCGATCGCGATGGGACGCCAGAGCGCTGCGACCGGCAACAACGCCACCGCGCTCGGTGCGGCCTCCAGTGCTGCGGGGACAAATGCGACAGCGCTCGGCCGTTCGGCCAGTGCTTCGGCTATCTCCGCGCTGGCGTTGGGCAATGCGGCTGCCGCGAGTGCCCAGAATGCGATTGCCGCCGGAACGAACGCAATCGCGAACGCCGCCGATGCCGTCGCCATCGGCACCAACACGACGGCCACTGGTGGCAAGGCGGTCGCGATTGGCGCCGGCAACGTCGCCAACGGCAACGGCGCGGTCGCGATCGGCGATCCCAGCACCGCGACCGGCAACGGCGCGATCGCGCAGGGCATGGACAACACCGCCACCGGCAACGGATCGGTCGCGATGGGCAACACCAACATGGTCGGCGGTGGCGGACAGGCGGTGAGCACGCCCGGCACGGCGGCGCAGGGCGCGGTCGGCATCGGCTATCAGAACCGGGTGGTCGGCCAGGGCGCCGTGGCACTGGGCAGCACCAGCAGCGCGCTGGCGGCCGGCGCGCTCGCATTCGGCGATACGGCAGTCGCCAACACCGATCAGAGCATCGCGATGGGCACCAATTCGACCGCAACGGGCGGAAGCGCCATCGCCATTGGCCGGATCAGCGTTGCAAACGGGACGAATGCGACGGCACTCGGTGCCGGTGCCAACGCGAATGCCAACAACTCGCTGGCGCTCGGAAATTCGGCCATCGCCAATAATGCTGGCGACGTGGCGCTGGGCTCGGGCTCGGTGACGGCGGCGACGGTGGCGACCACCGGAACCACGATCAACGGCACCAATTATGTCTTCGCCGGCACGACGCCGCTGAGGACCGTAAGCGTCGGCGCGGCGGGTGCCGAGCGGACCATCACCAACGTTGCGGCGGGGCGGATCGACGGCAGCTCGACCGACGCGATCAACGGCTCGCAGCTCTTCGCGACCAATCAGGCGGTCGACAGCCTTGGCACTCAGGTCAATCAGAACACCACCGACATCACCAATCTCGATGGCCGGGTGACGACGGTTGAGGGTGACATCACCAATCTCGACAACCGCGTGACCACCGTCGAGGGCAGCCTCACCAACATCAACAATGGCGGCGGCATCAAATATTTCCACGCCAACTCGGCGCTCGCGGACTCGAACGCGGCCGGCACCGACAGCATCGCGGTCGGGCCCGTCGCCAATGCCTATGGTAACGCGTCGATCGCCCAAGGCCTCAATGCCGTGGCGGGCGTAAGCGGCAGCGCGATCCAGACCGCCAACGCCATCGCTATCGGCACCGGCGCGCAGGCGCTGGCGCTCAACAGCATCGCGCAGGGCGTGAATGCCGTCGCGTCCACCTCCAGCGCGATCGCATTGGGCGAGGATGCGGCAGCGACGGGATCGAGCGCCGTCGCGATCGGCCGCGCCGCGAGCACCACGGGCGGTGGGAGCGTCGCACTGGGCAATGCGTCCCGCGCTGCGGACTTCAGCGCGGCGCTGGGCAACCAGGCCAGGGCGCTCGGGCCCAACAGCCTGGCGGCGGGCGATCAGGCGACCGCCTCCGGCACCTTCGCCACGGCGCTCGGCACCAGCGCGCAGGCCGGCGCGATCGACGGCTCCACCTCGCGCGATGTGGCGCTCGGCTTCAACGCGGAGGCCACCGGCGGCGACAGCATCGCGCAGGGCAGCAGCGCCGTGGCTGCCGGCACGAACGCCATCGCGATCGGCAACGGCGCGCGGGCGAACGCCCTGAATTCGATCAGCATCGGCACCGGCAATGTGGTGAACGGCGTGGGCTCGGCCGCGATTGGCGATCCCAACACGGTCAACGGCAACGGTTCCTACGCGCTGGGCAACAACAATACGATCAACTCGAACAACAGCTTCGTCGTCGGCAGCAACGTGACGGTAGACACCGGTCTCGACGGCGCGGTCGTGCTGGGGGCAGGCAGCACCGTGGCGGCGGCGACCGCGACCCCGAGCGCGACGATCAACGGCACGAGCTACAATTTCGCCGGCGGCAGCCCGGCGGCGGGTGCGGTGGTGAGCGTCGGCGCGGCCGGAGCCGAGCGGCAGATCCAGAATGTTGCGGCAGGGCGGATCAGCGGCAGCTCGACCGATGCGATCAACGGCTCGCAGCTCTTCGCCACCAATCAGGCGGTCGAATCGCTCACCAGCACGGTAGCGGGCGGCTTCACGCTGACCGCGCAGGGCGCCAACGGCAGCAGCGTCGCGCCGGGCGACACGGTCGATCTCGCCAACACCGATGGCAACATCACGGTCGGCAAATCGGCCGCGAGCGACAATGTAACGTTCGATCTCGCCGACAACATCACCGTCGATAGCGTGACCGCGGGCAGCACGCTGCTCAACACCGCCGGTCTAACCATCGCCGGAGGGCCGAGCGTGACGACCGCCGGCATCAATGCCGGGGGTCTCGCTATCACCAATGTCGCGGCGGGCGTGAACCCGACCGATGCGGTCAATGTCAGCCAGCTCACCAGCGTGACCAGCGGCGTCACCACGGCAGGCCTGAACTTCACCGGCAACGACAACAGCGCGGGTATCGTGCATCGCGATCTGGGCCAGACGCTCGCCATCCAGGGCACCGCGACCACTGCGGGCAGCTATTCGGGCGGCAATATCCGGACGGTCACCGATCCGGCGACCGGCGCCATCAACATTCAGCTCGCGGACGCGCCGACCTTCGGCACGGTCACCGTCAACGACGGTGGATCGGGCCGGATCACCGGCGTGACGGCCGGCGTCGCCGGCACCGACGCAGTCAATGTCAGCCAGCTCCAGGCGGTGGCGTCCACGGCCAATATGGGGTGGAACATCCAGGCCAATGGCGATGCGGCGACCAATGTCGGGCCCGGGGGGACGGTCCAGTTCGTCAACGGGCAGAATATCGAGATCACGCGCAATGGCTCCGACGTGACGATCGCCACCAGCGCCGATCTGATCGCCGACAGCGTGACCCTGTCCGGCGGCCAGGTGTTCAACGCCGCGGGCCTGAACATGGCCGGCACCACCATCACAAACCTCGCCGATGGTGAAGTCTCCGCGACGTCGAGCGAGGCCGTAAATGGATCGCAGCTCTTCGCGACCAATCAGGCGGTCACCCAGAACACCACCGCCATCACCAACCTTGATGGTCGTGTAACGACCGTCGAGGGCGACGTCGCCAATCTCGACAACCGCGTGACGACGATCGAGGGCGATCTCACCAACATCAACAACGGCGCGGGGATCAAGTACTTCCACGCCAACTCGACCGATCCGGACAGCCAGGCGCTGGGTACGAATTCGGTGGCGATCGGGCCCAACGCGGTCGCCAACAACGCTGGCGACATCGCGCTGGGCAGCGGCTCGACCACGGATGTCGCTGTCGCCACGGGTGGCGCGACGATCGGCGGCACGGCCTATACCTTCGCTGGCGCGGCGCCGACCTCGACCGTGAGCGTGGGTGCGGTGGGTGCCGAGCGTACCATCACCAACGTTGCGGCCGGACGGCTGAGCGGAACCTCGACCGACGCCGTCAACGGCTCGCAGTTGTTCGCTACCAATCAGGCGGTGGACAGCCTCGGCACGCAGGTGGCGACCAACACCACCAATATCGCCGGCAACACCACCGCAATCACCAATCTTACCAACAACATCAACAATGGCACGGCAGGGCCGGTACAGCGGACCGGCACGGCCGATCAGCTCGCCTTGGTGGCGCCTGGCGGCACGGGTGCGGCACCTGGCGCGGCACAGAACCTGACCAACGTCGCCGACGGCGCGGTCAATGCCACCTCGACCGACGCCGTCAATGGCTCGCAGCTGTTCGCTACCAATCAAGCGGTGGATAACCTCGGCACGCAGGTGACCAATTTCGGCAATACGGTCACCAACCTCGGCAATACGGTTACCAATCTGGGCAGCACCGTCACCAATCTCGATGGTCGCGTAACGACGGTCGAGGGCAGCATCACCAATCTTGGTAATGCGATCACGAACATCGCCGGGGACACCTCCACCGCCTATACCGATGCGAACGGCGACGGCATCCGCTATGCTCGTACCAATGAGGCGGGCCTGGCGCCGACCGATGCCTTTGCCCAAGGCGTGGGGTCGACCGCGCTCGGCTATCAGGCGCAGGCGGGCGCCGCGAACGCGGTGGCGCTGGGGCGCGGGGCGCAGGCCAGCGTCGATGGCTCGTTGGCGCTCGGCGCCGGTTCGGTCGCCGATCGAGCACTGGCGCCGGCCATCGGCACGATCCCTGCGGCCACGGGCTTCGTGCCGTACAACACGACCGACCAAGTCCTGCTCGGTTCCGTCTCGGTCGGCCACGCGGGCGCCTATCGCCAGATCACCAATGTCGCTGACGGCACGCAGGCGCAGGATGCGGTGACGCTTCGCCAGCTGACGGGGGCGCTCTCCTCGTTCGCGGTGACGCCGATCCAATATTTCCATGTCAACTCGACCGCGGCGGATTCGCTCGCGGTAGGCCAGGAATCGGTGGCGATCGGCCCGCGGACCGTGGTCAACGGGAACAATGGCATTGGCATGGGCAATGGCGCGATCGTCCAGGCGACCGCTCCGGGCGGCACGGCGATTGGTCAGAACGCGCAGGTGGCGCAGGCCGATGCGATCGCGCTTGGCACCAATTCCCAGGCGAACGGCATCCAGTCGATCGCGATCGGCCCCGGCGCCAATGCCACCCATTCGGGCAGCGTCGCGCTAGGCGCGGGCTCGACGACCTCCGTCGGTTCGCAGAGCGGCTATACGGGCTATGGACTTACCACGCCGCAGAACTCGGCGGGCGAGGTCTCGGTCGGTGCAACTGGTGCCGAGCGGAAAATCACCAACGTCGCCGCCGGCTCGGCACCAACCGACGCAGTCAACGTCAGCCAACTCGACGCCGTCGCACAGACTGCAACCAATGCGATCAACAATCTCGACAACCGAGTCACCAATGTCGACAACCGGGTGGGCGCGGTCGAGACCAACGTCACCAATCTGGGCGAGAGCGTCGCGAACAGCTTCGGCGGTGGCTCGACCTATGACCCGGTCACGGGCACGGTGACCACCCAACTCAATGTCGGCGGCAACACCTACAACAACGTCAACGACGCACTGCAGGCGGTGAACGCGACCGCTGGCGCCGGCTGGAATATCCAGGCCAATGGCGGCCCATCGACCAATATCGGATCGAACGGCACGCTGAACGTCACCGCCGGCTCCAACACCGTCGTGACGCTGAGCGGTAACCAGCTGCAGGTGGGGGTCGTCGACAACCCGACGTTCGCCGGCATGGTGACCGCCAATGGCGGCCTCACCGTCGGACAGAACACGACGGTCAACATGGGAGGCAACGTGGTCCAGAACGTCGCAGCAGGTGCGGTGAACGCCACTTCCACCGACGCGGTCAATGGCTCGCAGCTTCACGCAGTGCAGCAAGTCGCCAACAACTCGGTGCAATATGACGCCGACGGCAATTCGGTAACGCTCAATCCCGGCGGTTCGGCGATGACCATCAACAATGTGGCGGCCGGCGTGGCTCCCACCGATGCGGTGAACGTCCAGCAGCTCAATGACGGGTTGGCCGGCGCCGTAAAGACGGCGAACGAGTACACGGACTCGCGCTTGGTGGGCATCACCTTGGACCTTCGTGATATGCGCCGGGATGCCAATGCTGGCGTGGCGGGGGCGCTCGCGGCCGCGGGCCTTCCTCAAGCGTTCGAACCCGGTCGCGGGATGATCGCCGCGGGCGTCGGCACGTTCCAGGGCGAGTCTGCCTTCGCGCTCGGTCTGTCGCGCGTGATGGATGACGGCCGCACCGTCATCAAGGCTGGGGCGACCTATGACACCCGGCAGCGCGCAGGCGCCAACGTCGGCATCGGCTACCAATTCTGATTATCCGTCATCGAACGAGGAGAGCGTAATGAAAGCTACGCATATCGCACTGCCGATGCTCTCGGCACTGTGCCTTGCCGGCACGGCAGTCGCAAAGGAAGAGCCTTCGGCACCTGCACCTGCGACTTACATGGGGAAAGTCGATCCTGGCGCATTCCGCGAAACGCCGCTCGAATACAAGAAGAAGGGGGTGACGGTGAACCCCGCGGCGGTTCGCCTGATCACCCCGGGCATGGATAAGTTCAGCATCTACAATCTTATCGGCCCGCCGCATTTTGGCGAAGGGATCACGCGGCGCTGGAACTATGTCCTGTTCTTTCCGGTGACGCCGGGAAGCACCGAACGAATCCGCTGCCGCATGGAAATCCGCTTCGGACGTAAACGGACGGACGGCTATAATATTGCCGTGTCGGAAGTGGTCTGGAAGGAGCAGGCGTGCGCCGACCGGGTCGTGGCTGCTAGTTGAGCGCATAAGGCGGCGACATGCGATACATCGGCCCATTGGTCGCCTTCCTGCTGACTTATTGTGTCAGCGCCCCAGCGGCTGCGCAGACCTTCGGCCCGTCGATCCAGGGCCTGTGCTTGCTCTCGCGCAGCGGCGCGATTAGCGGTTCGCGCGCTGGCCAGTCGCTGCAGGTTCAGCTGAGGCAAATGCAGGCTTCGCTGTCGGGGGATCTCGCCCGCCAGCGCGCCACGATCGATCAGCAGCGCCGAACACTTGCGGGCCGGCAAAATGCGATCGCACCGATCGAGTATCAGCGCCAGCGGGCGGCACTCGATCAACAAGCGCAGGCGCTTGAACAACAGCACAACGCGCGCTTCATCGCCGCGCAGCAGCGCGGACAGCAGCAGATCGATCGCGTGCTGAATGAAGCCCTGGCTCGCGTGATTACCCGTACGGCCTGCGGCGTCGTGTTGGAGCGTGACCATGCCTATGGCTGGAACAATGCCATGGACATCACCCCATCCGTCAGCCGCGAGATGGACGGCCTCTTGGCAAGCGTCAGTCTGCAATAAGGCAGTGTCTTCAATGAACGAGGTCGATTTTTCAAACGTCACCCTCGGTGTACGGCAGCCGCTTTTTTCGAAGCTACTCCATCGTCGCTGGGCCACGAGAATCGAATTTCCTCACCTGATGGTCCCATGGACCCATCGGCAACGGCTACAGCCTCAAGGCGACCACTGGTTCCCGGCTCGCATTTGAGGCTGGGGCCGGTTTGCTGCCCCCGGCAACCGGCCCACCCACTTCAAAGACTTGATGTGAGACGAATTATGACTGCTTCGAACCGCGCCGGACTCCGCTTCTCAGGGAGCTGTGCGAGACCTCTTTGCCCGACAGGTCGGGCAGGACGAGAGCTGATCCCGGCCACGGCGTAATTTAGGCGGGGCGGCGCAACCTGCGCCGCCGCCCGCCAATTCATCAAGGGCGTATCGCATGTTCAAGTGGCTTGCCGGACGATTGCGCTGCTCGAGGGGAATTCATGAGCGGTCCGCTGGCCATATTACGCGCACGCGCGAGGGCGGGTTCGTCAGCAACTGCAACTATTGCGGCGCCAAGATGAAACGCCGCGCCAAGCGGGACTGGCACGTCATCTCGCGCACGGAATTCGACGAGCTGGTACGGTCAGCGTCGAGCCGATCCGCGGACTAGCCGAGGCGCTGGCCAAGCAGGCGATCAGCAGCGTCGGCGCAAATAGCAGCAGGGATGCGCTTCGTGGGCGAGATGGTCGACGCGCGGTGTCTAGGCGTTCGTTATAAGTACGTTATAAGTAGCAAGCGGACGCATAACGGGCCGCAACTCGACCATCGATCACCTTATCGAGTTCGTTTCTATTAATCCGCGTTGTCTCCGCCGATTGCTCATCACCGCTTCGGCGAACCAGGACATCAACTTCCGTAAGACTTTATCCACGTCACTCCAGCGTAGGCGAGAGCACGACGGTCTTTTAGGTAGCCGCACCTGAAGGACCGACAGCAATGATAACTAAATCGGATTTCCAGCTACATGTCACCTACCTGAAAGGGCAGGCGCTCGCTGTTCTATCCAGGGGTGTTCTGGAGGAACGGCAGCTATCGCGGGCACGGCTTCAGCCGCTCGCGCCTCTACGAACTCATCAGGTCAGGCGAAATCGAGATCGCCAAGGACGGGAATTGCATCTTCGTGCTCGTCGAAAGTCTGCGAGCCGCGATCGAGCGCCGAAGGATATCAAGGGGCCGGTGACTACGGCCTTGCCGGCTTCCGTTGGGATCGCGCGGTGCAATCCAAACCGCAGGCCCGGGTGCGCCCGCCATAGCGCCGCGACTAATCGAAATTGCCCATCTCTAAAACTGCTCTAAAACGCGCTCGGATTTTAGAGCAGTTTTAGAGAAGTTGCTGATTGCAACTGATTTTTTGCGCCTAAGCCGTTGAAAAGGCTGGTGACCCCTACGGGACTCGAACCCGTGTTTTCGCCGTGAGAGGGCGACGTCCTAGACCGCTAGACGAAGGGGCCGTGCGAGCGGGAAGCGGCGCCTCTACAGGCGGTGCGGCGGGGCGTCAAGCGCTGCGATCGCAAGTCACCGCGGCGCTGGCAATCCGCGCCGTCCATGCCTATTTGGCGGCCGATGGCGCGTTCGACCCGATCGATGGACTGGGGCTTCCCCCGCTGGCGGCCCTACGGGTCCGAACGCGAGACCGTGCGCGTGCGGCTGTGCGACCGCGAAGGTTGCGAGGCGCCGGGCGACCGCCCCGCGCCCAAGTCGCCCAACAGCCCCGAGCGCTGGTATTTCTGCGAAGCGCACGCCGCCGAATACAACCGCAACTGGAATTATTTCGAGGGGCTCACCGCCGAGGAAGCGGCCAAGCGCGAGGCGGAGGATCGCCGTACCTCGGCGGGCTATGCCGAGAGCCGCCAATATGCCTGGGCGGGCCCCGGCGACGGCAGCCGTTCGCGCGACGAGATGCGCGCGCTCGAGGTGCTCGAGCTCGATCCGGATGTGCCGTTCGAGGCGGTGCGCGCCGCGTGGCGGCGGCTCGCCAAGGAAAATCACCCCGACATCCGTCCCAACGATGCCGAGGCGGCGAAGCGCTTCCAGGCGGTTCAGACAGCCTATGAGGTGCTGCGCGCCGCCGAAGAAAGGCGGCAGTGGCGGCCGGAGTGAAGACGCAGGTCCGCTCCAACTGGTCGAGTACCGTGCTCGTCTGCGCCAAATGCTCGAAACGGCTCGGCGGCGGCTTCGGGCCGAAGGGCAAGCAACCGCTCGGTAAGGCGCTGCGCCAGCACCTCGGCCTCAAGAAAGGGCGCAAGTCGGCGGCCGGCGTGGTCGACGTCAAATGCCTTGGCGTGTGTCCGCGCGGCGCGGTGACGGTGGTCGATGCCGCGGCCAGCCGCGAATGGCTGCTCGTACCCGCCGGCACCGATCTCGACGCTGTCGCGCGTGCGCTGGATCTGCTGCCCGCTGCGGACGGCTAGCGCACGCGGCGGATCCGCGCGGCAAGATCGGTCGCGGCGTCCTGAGTGAAATTACCGGCGATGCGGATCACATTACCCTCGATCGGCTCGACCAGGTTCGGCCGCGAAACCGCCACGCGATCGAAGCTGATCTCGACGAGTTGGGCGACCCGGCACCGCTGGATCGTGGCGAATTTCTCGCGTCCCGACTTGGTCAGCATCAGATCGACTGCCCAGCCCGGATCGTTGGCCTCGCGGTCGGGCGCCGCGCGGACGATGTCCTCGCCGTTGAAGCGCACGCCGGCGATCCACAGGCCCGTGCCCGATTTCTCGAGCGTGCGGCTCGTGGTCATTTCCGCGGTGTCGTCGATCCGGGGCGGGGGCGTGCAGGCCTGAACCGGTGCCGCCAGGAACATGGTCGCAAGCAAAAGAGACATGCCGTCCTCCTCACTCAGCTGGCCTCAGCCTATCCCAGAGGCTATCTGGGCACAAGCAAGGGGATGGTCACCCGGTGTAGCGTTCCGCGGTGGCCCGGATCAGCGAGATCATGTTGGGGATGCCCTGCGTACGGTTCGAACTCAGCTGGTTGCGCAGGTCGAACGGGGCCAGCGCGGCTTCGATGTCGGTCGCGAGGATATCGGCCGGACCCCGGTCCTGCACCGCCAGCAGCACCAGCGCGATGATCCCCTTGGTGATCGCGGCATTGCTGTCGGCCAGGAAATGCAGCGCGCCGTCCTCGCGCACGGTCGGATAGACCCACACCGCCGCCGAGCAGCCGCGCACCAGCGTGGCGTCGGTCTTGAGCGCATCGGGCATCGGCTCCAGCGCGCGGCCGAGATCGATCAGCAGGCGATAGCGGTCATCGGCGTCGAGGAACGCATATTCGTCCTGAACTTCGGCAAGGCTGGGCATGGCCGCGCCTATAGCGGGGTTGCGCCGCTGCGCCAGCCCGGCGTTCGTGCTGCCGGAGCGGCGAGGGGCGGGAGCGGCCTCAAGGGCGGCCGCTCCCGGTATGCGCCGCATCCGCCGGGCCTCCCGTCCCGACGGCGCGACGCACGGTCTTCAGAGGTCGACGCCGGCGGCGATCGCCTCGAGCTTGCGGATCCGTTCCTTGAGGTCGGCGATCTCGATCCGCGCGCCGGCACTGCTCGGCACCGGCTGGTTGCCATCGCCGGCATGCGCCAGGCTCAGCTCCTGTCGCTTGAGCGCCAGCCAGCCGCGCCAGCCCGCCAAGCCCGCCGCGGTGACCATGCCGAGGCCGGCCAGTGCCGCGGTGGCGAGGATCAGGTAGAAATTGGGGTCACTCATCACGCCCTCCATCAGACGCGTTTGGTTTGCTCAGTTGCGCCAGTTCGTCACCGGCGTTCGTCGCGCAGCTTCTCGATCTCGCGGTCGAGGTTGTTGGCGCTGTGGTTGTCGGTGATCACCCGCTCCAGCACCGCGATGCGGTCCTTGAGCGTGCGGACCTCCTCCTGAAGACGGCGGGCTTCGGCGGCATTGGCGCCGTCATCGACGTGGTGCCCGTTGCCGAGGCGATCGCGCCGGACGCCCATCTTGGCCCTGACGATGCTGCCGACCGTCACGACCAGGACGATCCCCACCACCATTTCGAACGGACCCATCATCTCGCCTCCTGCCTTGAGTCTGCCCTTGCCGGGCGTCGTTTCAGTTCGCTGCTTCGGCCTGCTCGCGCGCCAGCTTCTCGGCGCGTCGAACGGGGCGGTCGCGCATCTCGGACAGCGTGACGCCGATTGCGCCGATCACGCCCAGTACCGCGAAGAACCCGATCAACATTGCTCTCACTCCGTTACACAGGGTTGGTTCAGTTTATCGGCCGCTCGTCGCGCAGCCGTTCGATCTCGTCGGAGAGGTCGAGACCCTTGTCGGTCGCGATCCGCTCCAGTACCCGCACCCGCTGCTCCAGCCGCTCGGTGTGGGCCGCATATTGCGCCGCCTTCTCGGCGGTCTGCGCGTTGAGCGCCTCGGCCATCTTCTCCTTGTGGCGCAGCCAGCGCTTGAACATGTCGGCGCCGATCCCGAGGATCACGGGGATCCCCACCACGATCATGAAGAAAGCGAGGATGAAGCCGCTTTTGTCGCCCATCTTCCGATCCTCAGTTCTTGGTCACGCGGAGCGCTTCGATCTCGCGATCCAGCGCCACGCTGCCATCGGTGACGATCCGCTCGACATTCGCCAGTCGGTCCTTGATCGAGCCGAGCTCGGCGCGGAGCTGGGCGTTCTCCTGGCTCAGCAGCTTGATCCGCTCCATGCTTTCATCGCTGGTCTTGGGATAGACCGCCTGGCCCCAGGCGCCGTCGAGCGGGTAGCCATGCTTGATGCGCAGCCAGGTGGTGAGCACCCATCCGCCCACGCCGGCGAGGCCGACGACCAGTGCGACCGGGAGGAAGGCTTCAAACGGAAACATATCTCGAAACTCCGTATGGTTCTGGTCAGCGCAGCGAGTCGATCTCGCGGGCGGTTCGCTCGCCGGGATCGGTGGCGATGCGCTCGAGCACCGCGATCCGCTCCTCCAGCCGGCCGATCTGGCCCGTCAGCCGCTCGTTCTCGCTGGTCAGCAGCTCGATCTTGCGTTCCGCGGCGGGATCGGACTTGCCGGTCATGCCGCTCCATTCATTCTCCACCGGGTAGCCGTGCCGGGCACGGATCCAGGTCGATGCGAGCCAGCCGAAGGTCGAGATCGCGATGATGGCGATGACGAAACCCGGTCCACTCCAGCTCATGTCTCATTCCCTCCCGTTGGCGCCGCGGCTCAGCGCAGGCGCTCGATCTCGTCGGCGAGCTGCGTGTTGCGGCTCGTGTAGAAGGTCTCGATGTCGGCCATGCGGCGATCGATGTCGCGCAGCTTGGAGCGGACCTCCTGGGTCGAGCGCCGCGGATTGGCCCGCACGCCCTGCCAGAACTTGGCGTCCTCCGCGGTCTCGTAGAGCCCGATCGGCTTCTGCGAGGTGACCATCGCCAGGCCGATATAGACGAAGAACATCAGCGGGAAGGTCGCGAAGAACAGGACCAGGAAGCCCAGGCGGATCCAGAGCGGATCGACCCCGGTATACTCGCCGAGCCCCTCGCAGACGCCCAGCCACTTGCCGTTGATCTTGTCGCGATAGAGTTGCGTGCGGCTGACAGACATCTCAGTTCCTCCGTGCGCGTTCATAGTCGGGGAGTTCGCGGAGCGGCGGCGTATCGCTGCCGCGCAGGCGGAACTCGGGATTGTCGGCGGCGATGATCCGCTCGATGGTCTGAAGACGATCCTCGAGGCGGCGTGCCGTATAATGCAGCTCGTCGAGCAGGTTCTCGTCCTCGCCGGTCAGGGTCTTCGCCTGCTTCCACCGGGTGACATAGTGCAGGATCACCCAGGGCATGCCGATGAAGAGCATGCCGACGATGACGATCGGCAGGAAAACGTCTTCCATCGCCTCAGCCCTCCTTGTTCAGGCGCGCCTTGAGCGCGGCCAGCTCGGCGTCGACCTTCTCGGCCGACTGGAGCTCTGCGATCTCTTCCTCCAGGGTCTTCTTGGGCGCGCCCAGTGCCAGCGCGTCGGCGCGGCCCTCGGCGAAGTCCACCCGGCGCTCGAGCAGGTCGAAGCGGCTGAACGCCTCGCTCACCTTCGAGCCGTTGGTCATCTCGCGCAGCTTGACGCGGTTGTTGGCGCTTTCCAGGCGAGTCATGATCGCGTTCTGGCGAGCGCGGGCGTCGCGCAGCTTGGTCTGCAGCTTGGCGATATCCTCTTCCGAAGCGCGCAGGGCGTCGTCGAGCACATGGATCTCGGCATTGAGCTGGTCGCACATGTCGGCCGCCTTCTGGCGCTCGACCAGCGCCGCCTTGGCCAGGTCCTCGCGCTCCTTCGACAGCGCCAGCTCGGCCTTCTCGGTCCAGCTCGCCTGCAGGTTCTCCAGCTTCGCGATATGGCGCCGCATCTCCTTCTGGTCGGCGATGGTGCGCGCCGCACTGGCGCGAACCTCGACCAGGGTCTCCTCCATCTCGAGGATGATCATGCGGATCATCTTCGCCGGGTCTTCGGCCTTGTCGAGAAGGTCCGTCATGTTGGCGGCGATGATGTCGCGGGTGCGAGAGAAAATGCCCATCTTCAACTTGCTCCTTGGAAACTTCGTGCCGCCGGGCGGGCTAGGGGGTACCCGCCCGGCGGGACCGCTCAGGCGACTGCCTGAGTGGAAATCTGTGCCGTCGCGGTGGCGGCGGGGCCGACCACGCTGGCGAGGCAGGTGGTGCTCACGACCAGGGTGCAGGCGATCGCCGCCAGCGTGGTGCGAAAGCTGTTGTTGCCCTTGTACATGTCGTTCCGTCCCTCTGATCTCGTATCTGTTTGCCGCCCGATGCGGCATGCCAGGAATATTGCAGGGGCCGTGCCAATTTCGGTGACGCCCGGAAATCCGCCATTTTTTGTCAATTTCCCATCTCGCGCGAAATGCATACTTGCCAAGTCTTGGGAAAATACGCCAAAGCTTCGGATATGGAGCGCACGACCCAGGTCATCGGCCAATCCGGCGCCTTTCTCGATGCGCTCGAGCTCGCCTCGCGCGCGGCGGCGCTCGACCGGCCGGTGCTGGTGATCGGCGAGCGCGGCACCGGCAAGGAGCTGGTCGCCGAGCGCCTCCACCGCCTGTCGCCGCGCTGGGACCAGCCGCTCGTCATCATGAACTGTGCCGCGCTGCCCGAGACGCTGATCGAGGCCGAATTGTTCGGGCACGAGGCCGGCGCCTTCACCGGCGCCACCAAGTCGCGCCCCGGCCGGTTCGAGGAGGCCGATGGCGGCACGCTGTTCCTCGACGAGCTCGGGACGCTGAGCATGGCGGCGCAGGACCGCCTGTTGCGCGCGGTCGAATATGGCGAGATCACCCGCATCGGTGCGTCCAAGCCGATCCAGGTCGACGTCCGCATCGTCGCCGCGACCAACGAACATCTGCCCGACCGCGTGGAGCAGGGCAGCTTCCGCGCCGACTTGCTCGACCGGTTGAGCTTCGAGGTGGTGACGCTGCCCCCGCTGCGTGCGCGTGCCGGCGACATCCTGGTGCTCGCCGAATTCTTCGGCCGCCGCATGTCGTCGGAGATCGGCCGTGACTGGGAAGGGTTCGGCCCCACCGCGCTCGATGCGCTGACCGACTATAGCTGGCCGGGCAATGTCCGCGAGTTGCGCAACGTCGTCGAGCGGGCTGTCTACCGCTGGGACCGGCACGGGCCGGTCGACGCGATCCAGATCGATCCTTTCGCCTCGCCCTATCGCCCCAAGCCGATGCCCCACGGCATCCCGGGCAACGCCGCGCCGGTGCAGCTCGTCACCGAGGAGCCGGGCCCGCTGCCGCGGCGCGACGACGATCTCTCGGGCGACTTCAAGAGCCGCGTCACGCGCTTCGAACGCGAGCTGCTGAGCCGCGCGCTGTCCGAGAACCGCTTCAACCAGCGCGCCACCGCCGAGGCGCTCGGGCTCAGCTACGACCAGCTGCGCCACGCGCTCAAGCGCCACGAGCTGCTCGGCGCCGGCGGCTAGCGGCCAGCTCGGCCCGTTCACCTTACTCTTCTGCTGCTGTCATACTGAACTTGTTTCAGCATCCATCGTGCCGCCAGCGGCTCAGTCGCCCGTGGAAGGATAGACCCTGAAACAAGTTCAGGGTGCCGGGTTGTGGGAAAAGAACAGGTGGCCATTGCTAGTCGCGCCACTCAACGCCTATCGGCCGCGGATGGAACTCACCGCCGAAATCCTCGCCTTCCTCATCGCCATCGCCTTCGTCTCGGGCACGATCGATGCGATGGCGGGCGGCGGCGGGCTGCTGACCATCCCCGCGCTGATGGCGGCAGGCATTCCGCCGGTCGCGGCGCTCGCCACCAACAAATTGCAGAGCAGCTTTGGTACCGCTTCGGCCTGCATCGCCTATTGGCGCGGGGGGCATATCGATCTCCGGCGCTTCGCTATCCCTGCGGCGGGCGCGTTCCTCGGTTCGGTCGCGGGTGCCTTCACCGTTCAGCATGTCGATCCGAAATTCCTCACCGCGTTCGTGCCGGTGCTGCTGATCCTAATGGCGCTCTATTTCCTGCTCGCCCCGCCGATGAGCGACGTCGACCGCCATGCCCGGCTCGGGCGCTTCGGGCTGACCGCGGTGGCGGTGGTGCTCGGCTTCTACGACGGGTTCTTCGGCCCGGGCGCGGGGTCGTTCCTCACCACGATGATGGTCGCGCTCGCCGGGCTCGGCCTGGTCCGCGCGATCGCCAACGCCAAGTTCCTGAACTTCGCCACCAATGTCGCCGGCCTTCTCGCCATGATCGCGGGCGGCAAGGTGCTGTGGATCCTCGGCCTTTCGATGGCGGCCGCCAACATCGTCGGCAACCAGATCGGTGCGCGGCTGGCGATGCGCTATGGGGGCAGGGGCGTGCGTCCGCTGCTCGTGCTGATGTCGGTCGCGCTCACCGTGAAGCTGCTCGCCGACCCGGCCAATCCGATCTGGCGGGTCCTTCCGCACTGATCGCCCATTTCGATCGCGTCACAAGAAAATTTCGTGCGGCAAAGCTCCGCCTGATGCGTTAGGCGGGCGCGACACCAGAAAATGGAGGGTAAAGATGGCTTTCGAACTTCCCACGCTGCCTTACGCCAAGGACGCGCTCGCGCCGACCATCTCGGCCGAGACGCTCGATTTCCACTATGGCAAGCACCACAAGGCCTATGTCGACAAGACCAACGGCTTCGTCGCTGACAAGGGGCTGGAGGGGAAGAAGCTCTCCGAGGTGATCCGCCACGCCAAGGAGACCGGCGACAAGGCGCTGTTCAACAACTCGGCGCAGATCTGGAACCACAGCTTCTACTGGTTCGGCCTGACCCCCGAGCCCAAGGAGCCGACCGGCAAGCTCGCCGAGCTGATCGAGAAGAGCTTCGGCTCGAAGGAAGAGCTGGTGAAGAAGCTGATCGCCGAGGCGACCAACCATTTCTCCAACGGCTGGGGCTGGCTGGTGCTCGACGGCGACGAGATCAAGGTGACCTCGCTCCACGACGCCGACACGCCCGTCGTCTATGACTTCAAGCCGCTGCTGACGATCGACGTGTGGGAGCACGCCTATTACATCGATTACCGCAACGCGCGCCCGGGCTATCTCGAGGCGATCACCAAGATCATCGACTGGGACTTCGTCGCCGCGAACCTCGACGGCGAGGGCGTGAGCCGGGCCGACCAGCAAGGCTGATCGAGCAAGCCGAATAGGAAGCGGGCCGGAGGCGACTTCGGCCCGTTTTCGTTTGTCCCTTCCTCCACGTCGTCATCCCGGGCTTGACCCGGGACAGGGCTTTTCTTCACCGGGCAAGGGAACCCAGCCCCGGCTCAAGGCCGGGGCGACGGTTGGGCTTATTGTTTCTAGGCCGAAGCGTTCACTGCTCCGGCGGCAGCGCCTTGTCGACGATTTCGCGGTCGGTGGTGAGTCCGTGGCGCAGCAGCATCGGGATGTTGCCCATCGCGAAGATCAGCGTCAGCGGCACCACGCCCCACAGCTTGAAGCCGACCCAGAAATCCCAGCTCTGCGTGCGCCACACGATCTCGTTGAGCACCGCCATCGCGGCGAAGAACACCGTCCAGTTGATCGTCAACAGCCGCCAGCCCTTGGCGGTCAGGCCCGGATAGGCGCTCTCGAGCAGCATCTGGAGCAGCGGCTTCTTCGTGATCAGCCCATAAGCGAGCACGATCGCGAACATCGCATAGACGATCGTCGGCTTGACCTTGATGAAGGTCTCGTCGCGGAACCACAGGGTCAGCCCGCCGAATACCAGCACCAGCGCGCCCGAGATCCACAGCATCGGCGAGATGTGCCTGGTCTTCCACAGCGACACGCCCATCGCGACGAAGATCGCCACCATGAACGCCGCCGTCGCTACGAGCATCCGCATCAGCTGCGGCCCGCCCATGAAGCTGTTGACGGCGAAGAACACCGCGAGCGGACCGAAATCGATCAGCATGCGGAAGCCCGGCGAGGGGGCGGCTTTGGTCTCGGTGGTCATGCTACCTCTGGAACGTTTCGACACCGGCGATGATCCGGGCGACCTCGTTGGGATCGAAGCCCCGCAGGTCGTCGACCTTTTCGCCGACGCCGATGGCGTGGATGGGGAGGCCGTATTTCTCGGCGGCGGCGACGAGCACGCCGCCGCGCGCGGTTCCGTCGAGTTTTGTCATTACGAGGCCGGTTACGCCGGCGACTTCCTTGAACACCTCGATCTGGCTGAGCGCGTTCTGGCCGGTGGTCGCGTCGAGCACGAGCACCACGTCGTGCGGCGCGCCCGGATCGATGCGCCCCAGCACGCGGCGGATCTTGGCGAGCTCGTCCATCAGCTCGCGCTTGTTCTGCAGCCGCCCCGCAGTGTCGACGATCAGCACGTCCATGCGCTGGTCGGTCGCCTGCTTGAGCGCCTCGAACGCGATTCCCGCCGCGTCGCCGCCCTCGGCGCCGGCGACGATCGGCACGCCGACCCGCTCGGCCCAGGTGCGCAGCTGGCCGATCGCCGCCGCGCGGAACGTGTCGCCCGCCGCCAGCATGACCTTGAGCCCCTGGTCCTTGAGGATCGCGGCGAGCTTGGCGATCGTCGTGGTCTTGCCGGAGCCGTTGACGCCGATGACCAGGATCACCTGCGGCCGCGCCTTGTCGGTGGTCAGCGGCCTGGCGACGGGCACCAGCGCCTTCTCGATCTCCTCGGCGACGACCAGGCGGATGCCGAGATCCTCCATGCCGCGCTCGAACTGCCCCTCGGCGAGCCGGTCGCGCACGCGCGCCGCCGTCGCCGGCCCGAGGTCGGAAGCGATCAGCGCCTCCTCGATCTCGTCGAGGGTGTTGTCGTCGAGCCGCGCCGCGCCGAGTCCGGCAAGGTTGCCGACCAGCCGGTCCGACGTCTTCTTGAATCCGCCGAGCAGCCGCTCGCGCCACGACGGCCCGCTCATGCCGCCGCCCCGATCAGCCTGCCGTCCTGCACTCGTTCGATCTTCACGCTCGCGATGGTCCCGACTTCAGTTGGCGGAAGCAGCACCTCCGCGAAGTTGCCCGCATGCCCGCGGTCGCCCGGTCTTTCCACCAGAATCGACTGGCGCGTCCCGATCAGCGAGCCCAGCCACGCCGCCCGCCGCACCGCCGCGCGCTCGCGCAACGCCGCCGCGCGTGCCTTGGCGACACCCGGCGCCACCTGCGGCATCCGCGCCGCCGGCGTGCCGTCGCGCGGGCTGTAGGGAAAGATATGCGCGTGCACGATGTCGCAATCGTCGACCAGCGCCAGCGTGTTGGCGAACATCGCCCCATCCTCGGTCGGGAAGCCCGCGATCAGGTCCGCGCCGATCGCGATCTCCGGCCGCGCCGCCTTGAGCCGCTCGACCAGCGCCACCGACTGGGCGCGCGAATGCCGCCGCTTCATTCGCTTGAGCACCAGGTCGTCGCCCGCCTGCAGCGACAGGTGGACATGCGGCATTACCCGCGCTTCCTGCGTCAGCAACGCGAACAGCCGGTCGTCGATCTCGATCCCGTCGAGCGAGGACAGCCGCAGCCGTGCGACCGTCGTGTGCGCCAGCACGCGCTCGACCAGCAGCCCCAGGCTCGGCGAACCCGGCAGGTCGGGGCCGTAGCTGGTCAGGTCCACCCCGGTCAGCACGATCTCGCGATGTCCCGCCGCGACCAGCGCCTGCACCCGCTCGACCACCGCGCCCGCGGGCACCGATCGGCTGTTCCCGCGGCCATGGGGGATGGCGCAGAAGGTGCAGCGATGGTCGCATCCGTTCTGCACCTCGACGAACGCGCGGGCGTGCGCCGAGAAGCTCGCGGCGAGATGCGGCGCGGTCTGCCGCACGGCCATGATGTCCTGCACCAGCGTGGCCTCGTCCGAGGCCCACGCCGCCGGCGTCAGCTTCTCGGCATTGCCGATCACCCGATCCACCTCGGGCATCGCGCCAAAGGCCGCCGGATCGATCTGCGCCGCGCACCCGGTCACCACCAGCTGCGCCCCGGGCCGTGCCCGTCGCGCGCGGCGGATCGCCTGGCGCGTCTGGCGCACCGCCTCGTTGGTCACCGCGCAGCTGTTGACCACCACCACGTCGCGGGAGCCAAGTAAGGCGCGGATCGTTTCGCTTTCGGCAAGGTTGAGCCGACAGCCGAGGCTGATTACCTCTGGAGCGGCATTGGAGGACGACATGGACGGCGATCTAGTTGCGGCGGACGGTGAAGTCCATGTCGAGGCCCAAAGGCAGGCCAAGCCGGTGCTCGACTTCTGGTTCGGCGAACTCGGCCCCGAGCAGCATTTCGCCAAGGACGACACGCTCGACGCCACGATCCGCACCCGCTTCGCAACCTTGCATGATGTCCTGCTGGCGACCGGCGCGGCGGGGTGGCGCAACGATATCGACAGCCTGCTCGCGGCGGTGATCGTGCTCGACCAGTTCAGCCGCAACATCCATCGCGGCACCGCTCAGGCTTTCGCCGGCGATACGCTGGCGCTCGCCCTGACGATGCAGGCGATCGACAAGGGCTGGGACCGCGACCTCCCGCCCGAGCGCGCGGCCTTTCTCTACATGCCGCTGATGCACGCCGAGAATCCCGAGGCACAGCGCCTGTGCATCGAGAAGATGGCCGCGATCGGCCGCGACGAGCAGGTCCGCTACGCGATGGATCATGCCGTGGTGATCGAGCAGTTCGGCCGCTTCCCCAGCCGCAACGCCGCGCTCGGCCGGGAATCCACGCCCGAGGAGCGGGCCTATCTGAGCCAGCCAGGGGTGGGATGGTGAAAGGGGCCGGCTAGCCCCGAATTCCAATGTCTAGCGTCCCCTGCGCATGATAGAATGCGCGCATCGTCCAGCCGGAGGGGAGCTCGCGATGCCCAGATACCGACATGCGCTGCCACAGCTCGACGGTGGCATCTTCCTCGCCGATGCCGGGCTCGAGACCGACCTCATCTTCAACCACGGGATCGAGATCCGCGAGTTCGCCGCGCACACGCTGCTGCCCGAGGCGGAGGGCAGGGCGGCGCTCGAACGCTACTTCACCGGCTTCCTCGACCTTGCGCGCGAGACCGGAGCAGGCTTCGTCCTCGATACGGTGACCTGGAAGGCGCACCGCCACTGGGCCGGCGATCTCGGCCAGGACGCCGGCGAGCTGCGCGCCGCGAACGAGGATGCCGTCGGCCTCGCGTCCGCCCTGCGCGATCGCTTCGCCGGCGGCGCGCCGATCGTGATCAACGCCGTGATCGGCCCGCGCGGCGACGCCTATCGCCCCGACCGCAAGATCCCGGCGGACGAAGCCGAAGCCTATTATGCCGAGCAGCTCGGCTGGCTGGCGGAGACCGAGGCGGACATGGTCACGGGCCTTACCTTCAACCAGTCGAGCGAGGCCGTCGGCCTCGTGCGCGCCGCCGCCGCGGCGGGTCTGCCCGTCGCGATCTCGTTCACCGTCGAGACCGACGGCCGGCTCCCCGACGGCCAGTCGCTCGGCGACGCGATCCGCGCGGTCGACGACGCGACCGGAAGCTCTGCGGCCTATTTCATGGTCAATTGCGCGCATCCCGAGCATTTCTGGGATGCGCTTGAGGATGCCGACTGGGCGCGCCGCATCCGCGGCATCCGCGCCAACGCGTCGCGCCGAAGCCATGCCGAGCTCGACGAGGCGCCCGAGCTCGATCCCGGCGATCCGCACGAGCTGGGCCAACTCTATGCGGTGCTTCATGCGCGGATGCCGTGGCTCAACCTGTTCGGCGCATGCTGCGGCGGCGACCTGCGCCACGTGACGCAGATCGCGGGCGCGATCCGGTCGGCTGGCGGCTTCGAGCCCGCCCGCTGAAGCTCAGCCCGCCAGCCGCTCGCTGCCCGGCGTGATCGGCGCGACCGTTGCCGGCGGCCGCTGATCGGCGGGCTGGACGAGCAGGCGCCGCTCCGCGAGGAGCCGCCGCACGCCGGCGAGCGACAGCGGCTTGCCATAATACCAGCCCTGCGCCTTGGCGCAGCCGAGCGCCTTCAAGCGGGCCTCGATCGCCGCATCCTCCACGCCCTCGGCGGTGATCGGCAGGTTGAGGCTCTCGCCCAGGCTCACGATCGCGTTGACGATCGCCGCCGAATCCGCGCTCTCGTTCAGCGAGATCACGAAGCTCTTGTCGATCTTGATGCGATCGAAGGGCAGGGCGCGCAGGTGGGCCAGGCTCGAATAGCCCGTTCCGAAATCGTCGAGCGAAAGCCGTGCGCCCTGGTTCTTGAGGCTGCCGACGATCGATTGCGCGAGCGCGAGATTGTCGAACAGCGCGCTCTCGGTGATCTCGATCTCCAGCCGGCTCGCGGGGAAGCCGGTCTCGGTCATCACCTTGATGATCTTCTGCGCCAGCCACGCGTCGCGCAGCTGCCAGGGCGAGATGTTGACCGACAGGCTGAGCGCCGGATCCCAGTCGCGCGCCGCGTTGAACGCCTGTTGCATGATCGACAGCGACATGTCGCCGATCATGCCGGTCTCCTCGGCGATCGGGATGAACAGGTCGGGGCTGATCAGCCCGCGCGTCGGATGCTCCCAGCGCGCCAGCACCTCGAATCCATGCAGCTTGCCCGAAGCGAGGTCGATCTGCTGCTCGAAATAGGGGACGATCTCGCCGCGCGGGATGGCGGCGCGCAGCCCGCTCTCGAGCTCGTTGCGCGTCTGCAGCTCGCGCTCCATCGACTGGTCGAACCAGGCATAGCGGTTGCGGCCCGATTTCTTCGCCGCGTACATCGCGATGTCGGCCGAACGCATCAAAGCGTCGATGCTCTGGCAGTCGAAGTCGGAGCGCGCGACGCCGGCCGAGCACGAGATGTGCAGGCGGAACCCGTCGGCCTCGATCGGCTGCGCCATGCGCGCGACCACCTTCTCGGCGATGCGCTCGACCGTGTCGGGCTGCATCGGATCGAACAGGAAGCCGCAGGCGAACTCGTCGCCGCCCAGCCGCGCGGTGAGCGCGATCGGCGGCATCGCCGCGGCGATCTCGCCCGCCACCGCCCGCAGCAGCGCGTCGCCGACGGCGTGGCCGTGCATGTCGTTGATCGTCTTGAAATGGTCGAGGTCGACGATGATCAGCGCCATCGCCTTGCGCCGGCGGTGCGCGCGCACGAACATCGCCGCGCCCTCTTCGGCCAGGCTGCGGCGGTTGAGGAAGCCGGTCAGCGGATCGCGGCTCGCCAGCATCTGCGCGCGTTCCTCCGCGGCGGCGCGGATGCGCACTTCGGTACGCAGCGCGTGATGACGGCGCCAGCCGAACAGGATCAGCGCGACGTTGAGCAGCAGCGCGATCACCAGGGTGCGGTCGGCGGGGGCGCCGCCCTCGAAATAATGTTTGAGCGTCTTCGACAGCACCGAGCTGCCGGTGCCGACGAACATCAGGATGGCGGCGACGCTGATCGCCCCGGTGATCAGGTCGGTGCCGGGCGGTTCCCGGTCGAGATCGCGCGTGTCTTCGAAATCCAGCGCCATGCCGGAGGGCCCCCTGTCTGCTCAGCGAGGCGGTATTTCACGTCGAGGGTGTAGATGGAGTTAAAACCGCGGACGGTTGCACCCATCTCCATTTCCGGCTAAGCGGCCGCCCGACCGTTCCCAGGAACGCGACGCATGTTTGCCCAAGGGCAACGCTGGCCGACGAGGTTTCGTCCGCCGGCGTGTTTTGCGTTTCGGCCTCTGGGAAGAATTGGAGAAGCGAGTGTTCGATAGTCTGAGCGAGCGGCTTGGCGGCGTTTTCGACCGTCTCAAGGGCCGTGGCGCGCTGACCGAGGCCGATGTGCGGACCGCGATGCGCGAAGTGCGTATCGCGCTGCTCGAGGCCGACGTCGCGCTGCCCGTCGCGCGCAGCTTCGTCGACAGCGTCACCGAGCAGGCGGTCGGCCAGCAGGTGCTGCGCTCGGTCACGCCGGGGCAGCAGGTCGTCAAGATCGTCAACGACGCGCTGATCGCGATGCTCGGGCCGGACACGGCCGAGCTCGCCATCGACGTGACGCCGCCCGCCGTCATCATGATGGTCGGCCTGCAGGGCTCGGGCAAGACCACCACCACCGCCAAGCTCGCCAAGCTGCTGAAGAAGCAGGGCAAGAAGGTGATGATGGCGTCGCTCGACGTCAATCGCCCGGCCGCGCAGGAGCAGCTCGCGGTGCTCGGCACGCAGATCGAGGGCGCGACGCTCCCGATCGTCGCCGGCCAGCAGCCGGTCGACATCGCCCGCCGCGCGCTCCAGGCCGCGAAGCTCCAGGGCTTCGACGTGCTGATGCTCGACACCGCGGGCCGCCTGCACGTCGACCAGCAGCTGATGGACGAGATGAAGGCGGTCGCCGACATCTCCAGGCCGCAGGAAATCCTGCTCGTCGTCGACAGCCTGACCGGTCAGGACGCGGTCAACGTCGCCCAGAGCTTCGGCGAGCAGGTGCCGCTGACCGGCGTGGTGCTCACCCGCATGGACGGCGACGCCCGCGGCGGCGCGGCGCTGTCGATGCGCGCCGTCACCGGCAAGCCGATCAAGTTCGCCGGCGTCGGCGAGAAGCTCGACGCGATCGAGCCGTTCCATCCGCAGCGCGTCGCCGGGCGCATCCTCGGCATGGGCGACGTGGTGTCGCTGGTCGAGAAGGCCGCGCAGGCGATCGAGGCCGAAGACGCCGAGAAGATGGCGGCGCGCCTCGCCAAGGGCCAGTTCGACATGAACGACCTGCGCGGCCAGCTCGCGCAGATGCGCCGCATGGGCGGGCTCGGCGCGCTCGCCGGGATGATCCCCGGCATGAAGAAGGCGCAGCAGGCGATGGCCAATGGCGCGGTCGACGAGCGCATCCTGCTCCGCATGGACGCGATGATCACCTCGATGACGCCCAAGGAGCGCGCCAAGCCCGAGCTGATCAACGCCAAGCGCAAGATCCGCATCGCCAAGGGCTCGGGGACGACCGTCCAGGACGTCAACAAGCTGCTCAAGATGCACCTCGAAATGTCCACCGCGATGAAGCGCATCAAGAAGATGGGCGGCCTCAAGGGGCTGATGGGGATGCTCGGCAAGGGTGGCATGGGTGGCCTCGGCAACGCGCTGGGCGGCCCGCAGATGGGCGAGATGATGGGCAAGCTCGGCGGCCCCGGCGGCGGGCTGCCCGGCCTGCCCGGCAACGGCGAGATCCCGCCCGAGCTCGCAAATCTTTTGAACAAGAAGAAGTAAATCGTTTCAGGCTTTTAAGAAGGAAGATTACCAATGGCACTCAGCATGCGTCTGTCGCGTGGCGGCTCGAAGAAGCGCCCTTACTACCGGATCGTCGTCGCCGACGCCCGCTCGCCCCGTGACGGCAAGTTCATCGAGAAGATCGGCACCTACAACCCGCTCCTCGCCAAGGATTCGCCCGAGCGCGTCAAGCTCGACACCGAGCGTGCGAAGCACTGGCTGAGCGTCGGCGCGCAGCCGACCGACCGCGTTGCCCGCTTCCTCGACGTCACCGGCGTCAAGGAGCGTGCCGCGAAGAACAACCCGAACAAGGGCAAGCCGGGCGAGAAGGCCGTCGAGCGCGCCGAGGAGAAGGCCGAGAAGCTGAAGGCCGCGCAGGAAGCCGCTGCCGAGGCGGCCGCCGCGCCCGAGCCCGAGGTCGTCGAAGAGGCGGCCGTCGAGGAAGCCCAGGCGGAAGCCGAGGCGGTCGTCGCCGCCGAAGTCGAGGCCGCGACCGAAGCGCCCACCGCGGAGGCGGAGCAGGTCGCCGAGGCGGTCGCCGAAGAGACCCCGGCCGTCGAGGCTGTGGCCGAGGAGGCGCCCGCTGAGGAGGCTCCCGCCGCCGAGGGCGAGGAAGCGGCGAAGGCCGAGTAATCGTGCGAACGAAGGTCGGCATCGTGCGTTGTCCCTGGATCAACCCAGGAGCGCATGATGCCGATCGATCCGCCGGATCCGCCCGAAGATGACGACGAGGACGCCAACCGGGGCGTCTCCGGCCAAGAGCCCGCCGAGGGAGGCGACGACGCCAACCCGCCCGGCGAAGGCTCTCCCGAGGGCTGACCGCCCCGTCACGCTCGCCGTCGTCATCGGCGCGCATGGCGTGACGGGCGAGGTCCGCCTCAAGGTCTTTGCCGAAGACCTCGCAGCGCACCGCAGCTTCAACGGCGGCACGCTGACGCTCAAGTCGGTGCGGCATGGCCCCAACGGCGCCATCGCCCGCTTTGCCGAGATCCCCGACCGCACCGCCGCCGAGAAGCTGCGCGGCACCGAGCTCGCCGTGCCGCGCGGCAGCCTCCCGCCGCTGGGCGAGGGCGAATATTACCATGCCGACCTGATCGGCCTCGCCGCCGTCTCCGAGGCGGGCGATGCGATCGGCACCGTCGTGACGGTGGAGAATTTCGGCGCGGGTGACGTGCTCGAGATCGAGAAGCCGGACGGCAAGCGCTTCATGGTCCCGATGCGGCCCGAAGCGGTGCCGCGCTGGGACGAGGCCAGCCTCGCCGTTGCCGACGGCTGGGCCGAATGATCGCCATCCTCTCCGATATCCACGGCAACCTCCCTGCACTCGAAGCGGTCATCGCCGACGCCCGCACGGCCGGCGCGACCGCCTTCGTCAACCTCGGGGACAGCCTCTCGGGCCCGCTCTGGCCGGCCGAGACCGCCGACCTGCTGATGCGCGAGGGCTGGCCGGCCATCGCCGGCAATCACGAGCGCCAGGTGCTGACTCATGCGATCGAGCGGATGGGGGCCTCCGATCGCTTCGCCAGCGAACGGTTGAGTGCGGCGCAACTGGCCTGGCTCGCCGCCCAGCCGCCCGTGCTCGCGCTTACCGACGAGATCTTCCTCTGCCACGGCTCCCCGCGCAGCGATCTCGAGCATCTGCTCCACACCGTCGAGGCCGCCGGTATCCGGCAGGCCACCGAGGCCGAGATCGCCGAACGCCTCGGCGACACGCCCGCCGCGCTCACCCTGTGCGGCCACACCCATCTCCCGCGCACCGTCACGCTCGCCGATGGCCGCACGATCGCCAACCCCGGCAGCGTCGGTCTCCAGGCGTTCCACGACGATCACCCGCTGCCCTACATCGTCGAGAATGGCGACCCGCTCGCGCGCTATGCGCTGGTCCGCGGCACCGGGGTCGAGCTGCGCGCCGTCGCCTATGACCATCTCGGGGCCGCGGCCAAGGCGGCGCGCGAGGGCAGGGCGGACTGGGCGGCCGCGCTCCGCACCGGCCTGGCCGGCTGATTTCCGCTTCCAAAGTTGGATTTTATCTGGTTGCCTCGGGGCATGAGAATGCTCCGCGACCCACGCCGTTCCGCGCTCGCAACCCTCGTTGACAGCCGCGCGCCAAACCCCGTCAAACTTGTCAACTTCGTCAACCTGACGATCCTCGCCGCGCTGCTCGCGACGGCGCCGTCGCCCGCCGCCGCGCAGTCGCAACCGCCGGTCCCGCCCGCGGCGGCGACCGAGATCGGCGATGCCTTCGCCCGCTTCCAGCAGCGCACCCCCGTGCCCGGCCTGGTCTATGCCGTGGTCAGGGAGGGCAAGATCGTCCTGTCGGAAAGGCAGGGCGTCCAGACGATCGGCGGCGCGCCCGTTGCGCTCGACACGCGCTTCCGCATCGCGTCGATGAGCAAGGCCTTCACCGCGCTCGCCATCCTCAAGCTGCGCGACGAGGGCAGGCTGGCGCTGGACGATCTCGCCGAGAAGCACATCTCCGAGATGCGCGGCTGGAAATATCCGACCAGCGACAGCCCGCGCATCCGCATCCGCGACCTGCTCGCGCATGTCGGCGGCTTCGTCACCGACGATCCCTGGGGCGACCGCCAGCAGGTGCTGGGCGAGGCCGAGTTCACGCGGATGATCGCCGCCGGCGTCCCCTGGAGCCGAACCGGTCAGAGCCAGCACGAATATTCGAACTTCGGCTATGCGCTGCTCGGCCGCATCGTCACCAACGCCTCGGGCCGGCCTTACCAGGCCTATATCCGCGACACGATCATGCGTCCGCTCGGCATGGCCGACACGACCTACGACATCGCGCAGGTGCCGAAGGGCAAGCTGGCCCTCGGCTATCGTTGGGAGAATGAGGCGTGGGTCGAGGAGCCGTCGATGCGCGACGGCGCGTTCGGCGCGATGGGCGGCGTGATCACCACCGCCACCGACTATGCCAAATGGGTGGCGTTCCTGCTTTCCGCCTGGCCGTCGCGAGACGGCGCCGAGACCGGTCCGGTCAAGCGGGCCACGGTGCGCGAGATGGCGCAGGGCCTCAACTTCGTGCGCATTGCGCAGCGGCCCGGCAATGCGGAGGACGATCACTGCGTCCACGCCATCGCCTATGGCATGGGCATGCGCGTGACGCCCGACTGCCACCTCGGTCTCACCCTCAGCCATGGCGGCGGCTATCCCGGCTATGGCAGCTTCGTCGTGCTCGCGCCCGAGCTCGGCATCGCCGCCTTCGGCTTCGCCAACCGCACCTATCAGGCGCCGTCGGTCCCGGTGTGGCAGTCGCTCTGGGCGATGGCGAGGGCCGGCGCGACGGCGAAATATGCCAAGCCGCTCAACCCGCTGTTGACGCAGATGCAGGATGCCGCCCGCGCCGCCTATGCCGCCGGCACGCTCGTGCCGCTCGAAGGCAGGCTCGCGATGAACTTCCGGCTGGATCGCTCGGACGCGAACTGGGCGAAGGAATTCGCACGGATCAAGGGCCTGGTCGGCGACTGCCCGACCGCCGAGCCGCTCGCGCCGACCGGCAATCTCTCGACCGCCTTCCGTTGGAACTGCGCCAGGGGCAAGCTCGACGGCCAGATCCTGCTCGCGCCGACCAACCCGCCGACGATCCAGGCGCTGCGCTTCGCGCCGCAGCCGAATTAGGCATTACGAAGAAAGAACTTTCCTACAGACCCGCATCCCGCATATCTGGAACGTCCGATGACCTTCCGGACCCCCGCCTGGAATGCGACGAAAGCGACAGAATTCGCGCGCTTGCGCGTAATTTCGTCAACTTTCGAAACGCTTCACCGCCACAATGGCCGCTGCTGGGTGAGCATGTTGCGGATCGTCGTCGCCGCCACCCCCGCTTCGCCCATCGCGTGGCTGATCTGGTCGAGCCCCTTGACCACGTCGCCCGCCGCGAACAGTCCGGGGATCGAGGTGCGCTGGTGATCGTCCACCTCCAGGCATCCGTCCTCCGAAGCGTTCGCACCGGCGGCGATGGCGAGATCGGAACGGATGCGCGAGCCGAGCGCGGGATAGATCGTATCGAACGCGATCCGCCCCGCGGCGGTGCCGACGCTGATCTTGTCGCCCTCGATGCGGAAATCGCCGCATGGCCCGTCGACGCGCGCGATCCCCGCCGCGTCGAGCTGGCCCCGGCAATCGGCGTCGAGCCGGTGTTCCGCGTCGGGCGCGATCAGGGTCACGTCGGCGCTGTAGCCACGCAGGAACAGCGCCTCGCGCATTCCGTGATCGCCGGTGCCGATCACGCCGATGCGCTTGTCGGTAACCTCATAGGCATCGCAGATCGGGCAGTAGCGCAGCAGTCCGGCCTTGAGCGCCGCGGCGTGCGTCGCGTCGTCGAGCCCTTCCGGCCGGCGGTTGACCACGCCCGTGGCAAGCAGGACCGACCGCGCCGGGAAGGTGCGCTCGCCCGCATGCACCGCGAACCCTTCGCCCAGCGGTTCGATCCGCATCACCTCGAGCATCTCGCGCACCGCGCCGAAGCTCTCGGCCTGTTCCAGCATCCGCGCCAGCAGCTCGGTCCCGGCGATCCCACCCGGAAACCCGGCATGGTTGCGCGTCTTGGGGATCAGCGCAGCGCGGCTCGATCCGCAGTCGAACAGCCGGATCGAGAGATGGAAGCGGGCAAGGTAGATCGCTGCGGTGAGGCCAGCCGGTCCCGCGCCGACGATGATGCAGTCTTCCATGCCGTTTCCCTTGCCATTCGGCCAGCGACCCGCGAACAGGCGCCATGAGCTTCGCCGCAACCGTCCTAACGCTTTACCCGGAGATGTTTCCCGGCCCGCTCGGCATTTCGCTCGCCGGACGCGGGCTCGCCGAGGGGAAGTGGTCGCTCGAGACGGTGCATATCCGCGACTTCGCGACCGACCGGCACCGCACCGTCGACGATACCCCGGCCGGCGGCGGGGCGGGGATGGTGCTCAAGGCCGACATCCTTGCGGCCGCCTGCGACAGCGTCGGCTACGACCGCCCGATGCTCGCCATGACCCCACGCGGCGCGCCGCTCACCCAGGCGCGCGTGCGCGAACTGGCCGCGGGTCCCGGCGTCTCGATCCTGTGCGGCCGGTTCGAGGGATTCGACGAGCGGCTGTTCGAGGCGCGGCCGATCGAGCCGGTGTCGATCGGCGACTATGTCCTCTCCGGCGGCGAGATGGGCGCGCTGGTGCTGCTTGACGCTTGCATTCGCCTGCTTCCCGGCGTAATGGGCGCGCCTTCCAGCGGGGTCGAGGAAAGCTTCGAAAGCGGCTTGCTCGAATATCCGCAATATACCCGGCCCGTCGAATGGGAAGGGCGCACGATCCCCGAAGTGCTGCGGTCGGGGGATCATGCGAGGATCGCGGCCTGGCGCAAGCGGCAGGCCGAGACCGATACACGGCTAAGGAGGCCGGATCTTTGGGAGCGCCACGAGGGCGCTCGGGTCCAGTCTCCCTCTGGCGCGCGGCGACAGAAGGACGAATGAGATGAACCTCATCCAGCAGATCGAGGCCGAGAACGTCGCGAAGTTCCTGGCCGACAAGAAGATTCCCGATTTCCGCCCGGGCGACACGCTCAAGGTCGGCGTGAAGGTCGTCGAGGGCGAGCGCACCCGCGTCCAGAACTATGAAGGCGTCTGCATCGCCCGCTCGAACAAGGGCATGGGCAGCAACTTCACCGTTCGCAAGATCTCGTTCGGCGAGGGCGTCGAGCGCGTCTTCCCGCTCTATTCGCCGAACATCGACAGCATCGAAGTCGTCCGCAAGGGCGTCGTGCGTCGTGCCAAGCTCTATTACCTGCGCGGCCGCACCGGCAAGTCGGCCCGCATCGCCGAGCGCCGCGACGTGCGCCCGTCGAAGGAGGTCGAAGCGGCCGAATAAGCCGCTCGCCGGACGAACAGCGCGGGGCGCGGAAGGCTTGGCTTTCCGCGCCCCGCTTCGTTCCGGCGCGTTGAATTCGGGCCGAGTCGCCCTACCTTGAAGGCGTGGCGAACCGGCGGAATCAGACAGCGACGATCGCGCAGTTGAAGCTGCCGCTCCACGTCGCGTCGCTCTGGCTCGCGCTCGCGGTCGCCCTGCTTTCCTCGCTGATGCCCAGCGGCCTGCCGCGCACGATCGCGGTCGGCTCCGCCTTCAATCCCGCGACCACCGCCGTCGCCCTGCAGCCCCGCACTCAGGCGCGCGTCGTGGCCGAGACTGTCCGCCGCGACGATGATCCGGCGAGCGGGCAGGGCGGTGCGGCGCAGATCCTTTCCCAACCCATTCTCACGGCTCCACGGCCGGACGTCATCGCTGCTGTTCCCAAGCCAGCGGCGGTGGCGTCACCCGTCGGCGCGCGTGCGGTGCTGGACGGCAGCCCGCGTGGTCCGCCCCTGACCTGACCTTTGCTGCCAGCCGCCGCGCAAGTCGCGGCCGAACTGGGAAGAAGCGCCATGGACACGCCACGCAACAAGCGGCCGCCCTGGTGGTTCGCGCCCGCCGTCTGGGGCGGGATTGCCGGCAGCGCCGCGATCGCAGCGGCGCTGGCCGGCGCGACCACCGAGTGAGCCGCAGCCCGGGGCGCAATGCCGGCCCGGGCGTTCAACAGGGACAAGATTGCCTATGCACCACACGCCGCTCATCGCCACGATCGTCGCGGGCCTCGTCGTCGCCTTCGTCATGGGCTCGATTGCCCACAAGCTGAAGGTGTCGCCGATCGCCGGCTACCTGCTCGCCGGCATCCTCGTCGGGCCGTTCACGCCCGGCTTCGTCGCCGACGGCGATCTCGCCGCCGAGCTCGCCGAGATCGGCGTGATCCTGCTGATGTTCGGCGTCGGTCTGCACTTCTCGCTGCGCGACCTGCTCGCGGTGAAGGGTATCGCGGTGCCCGGCGCGATCGGCCAGATCGCGGTGGCGACGCTGATGGGCATGGGGCTGAGCTGGGCACTGGGCTGGGACCCGCTCGCTGGCTTCGTGTTCGGCCTCGCGCTGTCGGTCGCCAGCACCGTGGTGCTGCTCCGCGCGTTGCAGGGCTTCGGTATCGTCGATACCGAGCGCGGGCGCATCGCGGTCGGCTGGCTGATCGTCGAGGATCTGGCGATGGTGCTCGCGCTGGTGCTGCTGCCCGCGCTGGCCGAGGTGATGAAGGGTGATGCGCCCGCGACCTGGTCGGCGCTGCTGGTGCCGCTCGCGCAGACCGCGTTCAAGGTCACCGGCTTCCTCGTCGTCATGCTCTTGGTCGCGCGCCGAGTGATCCCGATGGCGCTGCACTGGGTGGTCCACACCGGGTCGCGCGAGCTGTTCCGTCTCGCCGTGCTTGCGATCGCGCTCGGCGTGGCGTTCGGCGCGGCGGTGGTGTTCGACGTGTCGTTCGCGCTCGGCGCCTTCTTCGCCGGCATGATCCTCGGCGAGACCCCGCTCAGCCGCCAGGCGACCGAGGAGACGCTGCCGCTGCGCGACGCCTTCGCGGTGCTGTTCTTCGTCTCGGTCGGCATGCTGTTCAATCCGTCGGTGGTGGTCGAGCAGCCGCTGCCGCTGATCGCGACGGTACTGATCATCGTGCTCGGCAAGTCGATCGCGGCCTATCTGATCGTGCGCGCGCTCAAGCACAGCCGCCGTATCGCGATCACCGCCGCGGCGAGCCTCGCGCAGATCGGCGAGTTCTCGTTCATCCTGGCGACGCTCGGCACCAGCCTCGAGATCCTGCCTGCGGCCGGCCGCGACCTGATCCTCGCCGGCGCGCTGCTCTCGATCCTGCTCAACCCGTTCATCTTCAACTGGTTCGTGCCCAAGCGCCAGGAGAAGACCGACCCGATCGAGCCGCCCGCCGACACCAGCAGCCTGCAGGACCATATCGTGCTGATCGGCTTCGGCCGTGTCGGCAAGCTGATCGCGCGCGACTTGCTGGCGAAGAAGCGGCCCTTCATCCTGATCGAGGACCAGGCCGACATGGCGCGCGACGCCAGGGCCGAGGGGCTCGACGTGGTGCGCGGCAACGCGGTCGATCCCGAGGCGCTCAAGGCCGCCGGGGTCGAGCGCGCGGCCAAGCTGCTGATCGCGATCCCCGAGGGGTTCGAGGGCGGCGCCGTGGTCGAGGCCGCGCGGGCGATCAACCCCGGCATTGCGATCGTCGCGCGCGCCCATTCGGATGCCGAGGTCGTGCATCTCGAAGCCAAAGGTGCAGGCGAGGTGGTGATGGGCGAGCGCGAGATCGCCTCGCGCATGCTCAGCCTGTGCGCGGTGCCGCTGAAATCTCAGCCATAGGAGACGATCTCGTACTCGATTCCGTCATAGTCGAGGAAGTAGAAGCGGCGGCCGGGCGAATAGTCGCCGTGATTGAACGGCTTGAGGCCTGCCTCGGCGACCTTGTCCTCGATCCGGTCGAGATCGTCGACCAGGATGCCGACATGATTGAGCGGCGCGCCCTTGGGAAAGCGGGCCTCGGGCTCGCCCGGGGGCGCGTAGAGCGCGATGTAGAAGCGCTCGTCGCCGACATGGATCGATGTGCCGCCGTCGCGCGCCGGACCCGCCCAGCGGATATGCCAGTCGAACAGCCGTTCCATCAGCGCGGCGGTGCGGGCGGGATTGGTGACGGTCAGGTTGACGTGCTCGATGATCGGGCCGGGCATGCGCGTTTCCTTTGCGGTTGCGTGGTTGCCCGGCTCCGGTACAACCTCAACTTAAGTTGAGATCAAGCGCTATTTTACGAGGAAGCGATGCGCGGGAACGAGCTGCTGACGATCGGCGAGCTGGCGGCGCGGACCGGCCTGTCGGTCTCGGCGATCCGCTTCTACGAGACGCGCGGGCTCGTTTCCCCGATCCGCACTGGCGGCAACCAGCGGCGCTTCCTGCGCTCGGACATCCGCCGCCTGTCCTTCGCGCTGATCGCGCAGAAGCTCGGTCTGACGATCGAGGAGATCGGCACCGAGCTGGCGCGGCTGCCGCAGGGGCGCACGCCGACGCAGGCGGACTGGGAGGCGATGAGCCGCAATTTCCGCGAGGAGATCGACCGCCGCATCGCCCTGCTCGAACGCACGCGCGCCACGCTCGACAATTGCATCGGCTGCGGCTGCCTGTCGCTCAGGAAGTGCGGGCTGTTCAATCCGGGCGACCGGATGGGGGCCGAGGGCCCGGGCCCGCGCCAGGTGCTCGGCCGCGCCTGATCGCATTGGATACTTTACGATGGCGCGCCGAGGCCCGATAGCCGGCGCATCGACAAGAACATGAGCGGGTTGCGGGATGTGGAAAGCGGTGGTCGGCGGATTGATGGCAATGGCGGGGGCGGCAATGCCCGCTGAGGCGCAGCAGGCTGGGCAGCCGCTCGCGCTCGAACGTGTGTTCGCCAGCCCCGACCTCGCCGGCACCACGCCGCGCGCGCTGAAACTCTCGCCCGACGGCAAATATGTGACGGTGCTGCGCAACCGCGCCGAGGATCGCGACCGGTTCGACCTGTGGGCGATGGACACTGCCACCGGGGAATGGCGGATGCTGGTCGACAGCCAGAAGATCGGCACCGGCGCGGAGCTCTCCGAGGCCGAGAAGATGCAGCGCGAGCGCGCGCGGATCGGTGGGACGCGTGGCATCGTCGCCTATGACTGGGCGCCGGACGGCAAGTCGATCCTGGTGCCGCTCGACGGCGATCTCTACCTCGCGAGCCTCTCGGGTGAGGTGCGGCGGCTGACCAAAAGCGAGTCGGGGGAGTTGAATCCCGAAATCAGCCCGGGAGGACATTTCGTGTCGTATGTTCGGGATCAGAACTTGATCGTGTCCGATCTCGCCTCCGGAAAAGAGAACAAGGTAACAACGGATGGTGGAGCCACCGTCTATTTCGGCGAGGCCGAGTTCGTCGCGCAGGAGGAGATGGGTCGCCGCACCGGTTACTGGTGGTCGCCCGACGACAGGCGTATCGCCGTGCAGCGTTTCGACGAGGCACCGGTCGGCATCGTCAGCCGCGCCGCGATCGGGGCCGAGGGCACCAAGGTCTACAACCAGCGCTATCCCAAGGCGGGCACCGCCAACGTACTGGTCGAGCTCCATGTGATGAACCCCGACGGCAGCGGCCGGGTGAAGGTCGATCTCGGCGCCGAGACCGACATCTATCTCGCCCGGGTCGACTGGACACCCGACGGCAAGACCCTGCTCGTCCAGCGCCAGAACCGCGCGCAGACCGTGCTCGACATGCTCGCAGTCGATCCCGCGACCGGCAAGTCGCGGATCCTGTTCAGCGAGAAGTCGGGCGAGCGCAGCTGGATCAACCTCTCCGACGCCTATCGCCCGCTCAAGGACGGCAGCCTGATCTGGTGGTCCGAGCGCGACGGCCACGGCCATCTCTACCGCGTCCGCGACGGCAAATGGACTCAGCTCACTAGGGGCGACTGGGACGTCGCCGAGCTGGTCGGGGTCGACGAGGCCAAGGGGCGGGTCACCTTCCTCGGCAACAAGGACGGCGTGCTCGAGCGGCACCTTTACACGCTCGATCTGAGCAAGCCGGGTGCGGTGACGCGGATCAGCGAGCCGGGCTATTGGCACGCCGCCAAGACCAACGACGGCGCGAACCGGATCGTGGTCACCCGTTCCAGGGGCGACCAGCCGCCGCAGGTGATGCTGACCGACGCGACGGGCAAGCGCCTCGCCTGGATCGACGAGAACAAGGTCGCCGGCGACCATCCCTATGCGCCCTATCTCGCAAGCCACCGCGCCAAGCAGTTCGGCACGATCGAGGCTGCCGACGGCACGGTCCTGCACTGGGAGATGATCACCCCGCCGTTGGAGCCGGGGAAGAAATACCCGGTATTCTTCCAGCATTATGGCGGCCCGCACGCGCAGACGGTGAGCCGGCAGTGGGGCGGGGCGCTCCAGCAGTACATCGTCGATCGCGGTTATATCTGGTTCCAGCTCGACAATCGCGGCGCCGCCAATCGAGGCAAGGCGTTCGAGGATCACCTGTTCCAGGCGATGGGCGGGGTCGAGGTGCAGGACCAGCTCGCCGGCGCGGCGTATCTCAAGACGCTCGATTTCGTCGATCCTGGCAAGATCACCACCTATGGCTGGTCGTATGGCGGCTACATGACGCTCAAGATGCTCGAAGCGGGGCCGGGCGTGTTCGCCGCGGGCGTCGCCGGCGCGCCGGTGAGCAAGTGGGAACTCTACGACACCCATTATACCGAGCGCTACATGGGCGACCCGCGCCAGGTGCAGGCCGCCTATGACAAGGCGAACACGCTGGCGGATGCGCTCAAGATCGCCGATCCGCTGCTGCTGATCCACGGCATGGCCGACGACAATGTCGTGCTCGAGCATTCGACCGTGATGATGGCCAAGCTTCAGGCGGGTGCGGTGCCGTTCGAGACGATGCTCTACCCCGGCCAGACCCACAAGGTCGGCGGTCCCGGCGTCAGCGTTCACCTCTGGAAGACGATCCTCGACTTCCTCGACCGAACCACCGCCGCGAAATGAATTGACGGCCGCGCGGCCCGCGCTCACCTTCGCTGCGACAGGAGGGCGGGGTGATGCGCAGGATGATCGTGGCGGCGGCGCTGCTGGCGGGCTGGCCCGCCGCGGGCGAGGTGACCAAGTCCGAGCCGGGCGGGTTCGTCTCGACTCACAGGCTGGTCATCGCCGCGCCGCCCGAGAAGGTGTGGGATACGATCGCGCGGCCCTCGGTCTGGTGGAGCAAGGATCACAGCTATTCGGGTGTCGCCGCGAGCCTCTCGATCGACCCGCGGCCCGGCGGTTGCTGGTGCGAGAAGGTGGCGGGCGGCGCGATCGAGCACGCGCGGGTGATCTATGCCGATCGCGGCAAGGTGCTGCGCTTCGACGGCGCGTTCGGCCCGCTGCAGAGCGGGGCGGTGACCGGCACGCTGACCTTCGCGCTCAAGCCCGAGGGGCAGGGGACGGCGGTGACCGTCACTTATGTCGTCGGCGGCTATCACCCCAATGGCCTGGCGGGTTTCGCGCAGGCGGTGGACGGCGTATTCGCCGCGCAATGGCCCGCGCTCAAGAAAGCGGCGGAGCAGGGCGGCTGATCGTCATTCGCTTGGCCGCGCCCGCCGGATGGTGTATAGGGGCCTAACGCGAAATCCCTTCGCCCTCGGCGCTTGACAGCCGGGGTGCGACTCCATATGTCGCGCATCTTCCGAAACCCGTTCGACCGGCAGCGCTCTTGAGCGTGTGCCGCGCGCATGCGTTTCGGGTCAACGCGACGAGATGGGGCTTGCTGCCATGCACGCCTCGTGGAGCTGGGAGAACAAGATTCATGGCACGTATTGCGGGCGTTAACCTGCCCACCAACAAGCGCGTACTGATCGCGCTTCAGTATATCCACGGCATCGGCCCGGCGAAGGCCAAGGAAATCACGCAGAAGCTGGGCATCGCCGCCGAGCGCCGCGTGCAGGACCTGACCGACCAGGAAGTGCTGCAGATCCGCGAGACCATCGACGGCGGCTACACCGTCGAGGGCGATCTTCGTCGCGAGACCGCGATGAACATCAAGCGCCTGATGGACTTGGCCTGCTATCGCGGCCTGCGTCATCGCAAGGGGCTCCCCGTCCGCGGCCAGCGCACGCACACCAATGCGCGCACCCGCAAGGGCAAGGCAAAGCCGATCGCCGGCAAGAAGAAGTAAGCCGCTGGGCCGCCTCGCGGTGGCCCGCCTGCTTCGCATTTCGAAGGATTACTGAACAATGGCACAAGCACCGCAGCGTCTTCGCCGTCGCGAACGCAAGAACATCACCGCCGGCGTCGCCCATGTGAACGCCAGCTTCAACAACACCATGATCACGATCACCGATGCGCAGGGCAATGCCATCAGCTGGTCGTCGGCCGGCATGATGGGCTTCAAGGGCTCGCGCAAGTCGACCCCGTACGCCGCGCAGGTCGCCGCCGAGGACGCGGGCCGCAAGGCCGCCGAGCACGGCGTCCGCACGCTCGAGGTCGAGGTCAAGGGTCCGGGTTCGGGCCGTGAGAGCGCCCTGCGTGCGCTGCAGGCGGTCGGCTTCCAGATCACCTCGATCCGCGACGTGACCTCGATCCCGCACAATGGCGTGCGTCCGTCGAAGCGTCGCCGCGTCTGATTTGCCTTTCCGTTTCGCTCGCGGGTCCGGGGTGCCGGGTCCGGGGCGGGGCGGCTCTACTTTTCTGGCAGGATAGCCCCGTCCTGCCCAACCCAGGGGAAGCCCGTGTCTGTCAATGCAAAGAACTGGCAGGAACTGAAGAAGCCGAACGGCCTTGAGAAAAAGGGCGGTGACGGCAAGCGCAAGGCGACCTTCGTCGCCGAGCCGCTGGAGCGCGGTTTCGGCCTGACGCTCGGCAACGCGCTGCGCCGCGTGCTGCTCTCGTCGCTGCAGGGCGCCGCGGTCACCTCGATCAAGATCGAGAATGTGCTGCACGAGTTCTCGAGCCTCGCCGGCGTGCGCGAGGACGTGACCGACCTCGTGCTCAACGTGAAGCAGATCGCGCTCAAGATGCAGGGCGAGGGCGCCAAGCGCCTCCAGCTCAGCGCCACCGGCCCGGCCGAGGTCAAGGCCGGCGACATCGCCGTGTCGGGCGACATCGAGGTGATGAACCCCGAGCTGGTGCTGTGCCACCTCGACGACGGCGCGACGCTCAACATGGAGCTGACCGCGGACACCGGCAAGGGTTACGTCCCCGCCGCCGCCAACCGCCCGGCCGATGCGCCGATCGGCCTGATCCCGGTCGACGCGCTCTACTCGCCGGTCCGCCAGGTGAGCTACAAGGTCGAGAACACCCGCGTCGGGCAGGAGCTCGATTACGACAAGCTCAGCCTGTCGATCGAGACCGACGGCACCGTGACCCCCGAGGACGCGCTCGCCTATGCCGCGCGCATCCTGCAGGACCAGCTGGCGCTGTTCGTCCATTTCGACGATTCGGCGATCACGCGTTCGGCTCCGATCGGCGTTGCCGCGCCGGCGGCGGCGGAAGCGGGCGCGGGCGACACCGCGACGATCAACCGCTACCTGCTCAAGAAGGTCGACGAGCTCGAGCTGTCGGTGCGTTCGGCCAACTGCCTCAAGAACGACAACATCATCTATATCGGCGACCTGGTCCAAAAGACCGAGGCCGAGATGCTGCGCACGCCGAACTTCGGCCGCAAGTCGCTCAACGAGATCAAGGAAGTGCTGTCGAGCATGGGCCTGCGCCTCGGCATGGAAATCCCAGGCTGGCCGCCTGAGAACATCGAAGAGATGGCCAAGAAGCTCGAGCAGGAGATCATGGGCTGATCCTGCGCCGGCGGCACTCGCCGGCGATCGGTTCGATGCCATCATGGGGCGGTACGCGGATGCGTGCCGCCCCTTTCCTTTGCGGGTCGCGGCGCGCCTAGTCGCATCGATTATGGTGAGCGGCGCCGCGCTGCGCCAAGATTCCGGGTCTGAACGAGATGAGGACCCAGTATGAGCATCGGCCCTATCAACTCAGCCGTGCGGACCGTCGGCGCGACGCTTACCGGGCTGCTTCCGACGCGCCAGCCCGAGCGGGCGCCGCCACCCCCGCCGCCCAACCCCGAGCCGGCCGGCCCCTCGCCGGGCGGCGGCACGGGCGTCAAGTTCGAGCTGGGCATCGTGCCGCAGCCCGGAACGACCGGTCCTGCGGTCACCATCGGCGCCGGCCGCGAGACGCAGCACGGCAACGTCACCTACACGGCGTCGGTCCGCGTGGGGCAAGGGACGACGGTGGGTGCCGAAGGCAAGCAGGCGTCGGGCGAGGCGACCGTGAGCGCCGGCAGCGTCGCCAATTTCGAGATCATCGCGCCCGAGGGCACCAGCGCGGAGCAACTCGCCGGCATCAATCCGTTCGACCCGCGCTCGCTGCCGCCGGGGGTGCAGGTGAAGGTCGACCTCGGCCAGTTCGTCGGCACGCAATATGAGGCGCAGGTGCGCCATGTGCTCGCGACGCAGAGCGTGCGCCTCGAGTCCGGGGTGACGATGCAGGTGCAGCGCAGCGCGGACGGCAACCAGGCGCAGGTCTCGGTCGGACCCTATCAGGCGGTCGAACGCGCGAGTGGCATGGGGCTCGACGCCGGGCCGGTCACCGCGCAGCTCGCGCGCGTCGATCAGCTGCGCACCAACTCGCTGTTCCAGCAGAAGCTCGACATCTCCGGGCCCGAGACGCGGGTGCTCGATACCCAGAACGTCACGACCCACGAATATGTCTCGTCGACCGGCATCCAGATCGGCGTCGGCCCGATCTCGGCCGAGCTCGGCATGCGCGAGAATTCGGGCGTCCAGACGATCACGCGCAACGCCGACGGGTCGATGACCGTCAGCGATACCTTCTACTACGACAATGCCGTGCCGGTGACGATCAACCGCAGCTTCAACGCCGACGGCACCGAGCGCGTGACCGACCGCACCTACAGCTACACGGTCAAGGTGACCGAGGATAACCGCCAGCTGCTGCACGCGGCGTTCGGCGGATCGGCGCGGACCGCGGTCGAGGACGGGCTCAAGCCCGGCACGACGTTGGTGCTGACCTACAACCAGTGCCAGATGGGCGCGATGCAGGCGCAGTTCGACCGCGCAGAGGAAACGTTCGGGCGCGATCCCTGGGGGACGCAGGGCTTCCGGGTCGCCGGGACCGACCCCGCGCTGAGCTTCGCGGTGGCGCTGTCGCGCAACGGCGCGTCGACTCGCAACGACTATGCGTTCGGCGAGATGCTGTTCGAGGTCGCGGATGCGGCCGACGGCAATCTCGAGGCGGGCGGCGAGTTCGTCGCGAACCCGGGCACCGCCTATATCATCGAGACGGGCCGGCCGCCCCAGGTCTATCGGCCGGAGTGAAGCCACGCGGGATTGACTTTTCCCGCGCCTTGGGCTTTGGGCATTTCCGACAGGGCGGGGCCTTCGGCTCCGCCCCTTTGTCTTTGGGTTATGGGTGGTGGCCCGGATGCATCACCTGGCCGGGCGTGCCTGATACGGCGTCCGGACGAACGAAGGACTGAAATCATGCGCCATAAGTACGGCGGCCGTAAGCTCCAGCGCACCTCGGCCCATCGCGCCGCGCTGTTCCGCAATATGTCGGCCGCGCTGATCAAGCACGAGCAGATCACCACCACCGTCGCCAAGGCGAAGGAGCTTCGCCCCTATGTCGAGAAGCTGGTGACGCTGGCCAAGAAGGGCGGCCTGTCGAACCGCCGTCTCGCCCATGCCCGCCTGCTCGACGACGCCCAGCTGGTGAAGCTGTTCGACGTGCTCGCCGCGCGCTACGCCGACCGCAACGGCGGCTATACCCGCATCATCAAGACCGGCCCGCGCGCTTCGGACGCGTCGCCGATGGCGATCATCGAGTTCGTCGACCGCGACGTCTCGGCCAAGGGCCAGGATTCGGGTCCGGTGATGACCGACGAGGATTTCGACGAAGCGGCCTGATCGGCGCTTCGCTCGCAAGAGAGAGGGGCGGTCGCAGCGATGCGGCCGCCCTTTCTGCATTCGCCCAACCTCACTCGCAGCGCCCGGTGAGCCCCTTGCCGGCGCGATACTGCACCTGCCGCGGCAGGAACTCGGGGAAGCGGCAGGCGAACCAGTGGATTCGCCGCGCGCCGCGAAAGATCGCCCGCGCCTCGCCATTGGCCTTGAGGTCGTAGCTGCCGACCTGGCCCCTGGCGCAGTCGAAGAACATTTGCGCCCCCCTCGCTGGCGGACCGACCACGCACATATAGGCGACGACGCGATGGCCGCAGCGGTTGCGCAGGATTCCGATGATCCCGCTGCCGCCGGGCGCCGGAGCGACGCAGGCGTTGGCGTTCGCGGGAGCGGTGGGCGTGGCCGGCAACAGCAACGGAGCGATCAGGGCGAACAGGCCGGCCATCCCGCCATCCTGCCCGATGACCGTCCCCGAAGCCAACGTTGCGGAGTCGAAAGAATAACTGCGCTTTGGCGCGGGCCGCGGCTTCCCATCTTCACGTCCGAGACGGGATTTCGAGGACGACATGAAGACGAACAGGCAATCCGGCACGAGTGGAGCGGTGGCGATCGGCTTCGCCACGCTGCCGCTCGTCGTCATGGGCTGGGCGAGCTACGTGACCTCGGTGGGGCCGTTCGCCTGACCGGACGACGCGAACGCTTGACCGCGCGCCGTGCGGCAATAGGGTGCGGCGCTTCCGTTTCAGGAGATACCAATGCGCCGCGCGCCGCTTCTCGCTCTCCCGCTGCTCTTTGCCGCCCCAATCGCTCATGCCAGCCCGGAGTCGCCGACCACGATGCCTGCCCCGATCGCCTATCCCGAGACCAAGCGCGACGCCGTGACCGAGGAGGTGTTCGGACAGAAGGTCGCCGATCCCTATCGCTGGCTCGAGAACGACGTGCGCAACGACAAGGAGGTCGCGGCCTGGGTCGAGGCGCAGAACCGCGTGACCGACGCCTATCTCGCGACGCTGCCGGGCCGCGACATCTTCAAGAACCGCATCAAGCAGCTGTTCGACTATGAGCGGTTCGGCGTGCCGACGCGCAAGGGCGGCCGCTATTTCTACAGCCACAATACCGGCCTGCAGAACCAGGCGGTGCTGTGGGTGCGCGACAGCCTCGACGGTGCCGGCCGCGTGCTGATCGATCCGAACACATGGGCCAAGGACGGCGCCACCGCGCTGTCGGAATGGGTGCCCTCGGAGGACGGCAAGCTGCTCGTCTACGGCATCCAGGACGGCGGGTCCGACTGGCGTACGGTCAAGGTGCTCGACGTCGCCACCGGCAAGACGCTGGACGACGAGGTCAAGTGGATCAAGTTCAGCAATCTCGCCTGGGCGAAGGACGGTTCGGGCTTCTACTACAGCCGCTTCCCGGAGCCCGCCGAGGGACAGGCGTTCCAGCAGCTCAACGAGAACCAGTCGGTCTATTTCCACAAGATCGGGACGCCGCAGAGCGCCGACACGCTGATCTACGCGACCCCCGAGACCCCCAAGCGCGGCCATTTCGCGCAGGTGACCGAGGACGGCAACTGGCTGGTCATCACCACCACCGAGGGCACCGATGACCGCTACGAGATCACGCTGCTCGACCTCAAGACCCCGGGCGCCAAGCCGCGCAAGCTGATCGCGGGGCTCGAGAACAACTGGACGCTCGCCGGCAATGTCGGCACCCGCTTCTTCTGGACCACCAACAAGGGCGCGCCGAAGATCAAGCTGGTGACGATGGACGTCGCGCAGGCGAACCCGGTCGCGACCGACCTGATCCCGGAGGACGCGGCGACGCTGGAAAGTGCGGGCATCGTCGGCGGGCAGTTGTTCGTCAGCTACATGGTCGATGCCAAGGACGAGATGCGCCGCTACTCGCTCGACGGCAAGCTGCTCGGCAAGGTGGCGACGCCGGGCATCGGCAGCGTCGCCGGCTTCAGCGGCGATCCCGACGCGAGCGAGGCCTTCTACGCCTTCACCAGCTTCAACATGCCGACCACCGTCTATCGCTACGACGTGAAGACCGGCGAAGCGAAAGCCTGGGCCCAGCCCAAGGTCGCGTTCGATCCGGCGAACTACAGCGTCGAGCAGCGCTTCTTCACCTCGAAGGACGGCACCAAGGTGCCGATGTTCATCGTCAAGCGGAAGGACGTGACCGGCCCGGCGCCGACCCTGTTGTGGGGCTATGGCGGGTTCAACGTCAGCTACGGCCCGGCCTTCTCGGCTTCGCGGCTCGCCTGGATGGAGCAGGGCGGGGTGTTCGTCCTCGCCAACATCCGCGGCGGCGGCGAATATGGCAAGGCGTGGCACGACGGCGGCCGCCTCGCCAACAAGCAGAATGTGTTCGACGATTTCATCGCGGCGGGCGAGTATCTGATCGCGCAGGGCATCACCAAGAAGGACGGTCTCGCCATCCAGGGCGGGTCGAACGGCGGCCTGCTGGTCGGTGCGGTGGTCAACCAGCGGCCCGACCTGTTCGCCGCGGCGCTGCCCGCGGTCGGCGTGATGGACATGCTGCGCTTCGACCGCTGGACCGCCGGCCGCTACTGGGTCGACGACTACGGCTATCCGTCGAAGGAAGCGGACTGGAAGGTGCTGCGCGCCTATTCGCCCTATCACAACATCGCCGCGGGCAAGGCCTATCCGGCGATCCTCGCCACCACCGCGGACACCGACGACCGCGTGGTCCCCGGCCACACCTTCAAATACACCGCGGCGTTGCAGGCGGCGGATATCGGCCCGAAGCCGCATCTCGTCCGCATCGAGACCCGCGCCGGCCATGGCACGGGCAAGCCGACCGACAAGGTGATCGAGGAGACCTCCGACCTCTGGGCGTTCGCCGCAAAGTGGACCGGGCTCGACGTCAAGCCGGTCGAGTGATCTCGCCCTTGCGCTGAGGGCGCCAGTCGATAGGGTCCGTCCACCCTTCCCGTGGACGGAGCCTTCGATGCGTCTGATCGGCCTGCCTTTTCTCGCTCTCGCCGTGGCGAGCTGCGCGCCCACCGTCGCCCAGCAGAACGAGCCGCTCCCGTCGCTGCACCAGCGGCTGATGACGCTCGACACGCATCTCGACACGCCGGTGTGGTTCTCCAACCCCCACTGGAAGTTCGGCGACCGCCATGACTGGCACACCGATCTCGCGCAGGTCGATCTCGGCCGGATGGAGACCGGCGCGCTCGATGGCGGGATGTTCGTGATCTACACCCGCCAGGGGCCGCTGACGCCGCAGGGCTTTGCCGACGCCAAGGCGTTCGCGTTCAAGCGGCTCGACGAGATCCACCGGACGATGGCCGCCTATCCCAGCCGGATCGAGCTGGTGGCGACCGCCGACCAGGCGGTGCGCGCCGACAAGGCCGGCCTCCGCTTCGCCTTCATCAGCATCGAGAACAGCTATCCGCTCGGCGAGGACCTTTCGCTGCTGCAGAAATTCTACGACGGCGGGGTGCGCATGGCGGGGCCGGTGCATTCCAAGGACAACCAGTTCGCGGATTCGGCGACTGGCTCGAACACCTGGAAGGGCCTGTCGCCGCTGGGGCGGAAATGGGTCGCGGAGATGAACCGGCTCGGCATGGTCATCGACGGCAGCCACTCGTCCGACGCGGCGTTCGACCAGCTGCTCGAGCTCAGCAAGGCGCCGATCATCCTGTCGCATTCGGGGCCCAAGGCGATGTGGGATCACAACCGCAACATCGACGACGACCGCATCCGCCGGCTCGCGGCGAAGGGCGGGGCGGTGTGCATGAACAGCGTGTTCCTGACCAAGATGGTCTATACCGACGAACGCAACCGGCTGTCGGACATGGCCGACAACATCGCCAGCCTCTCCGCGGCCGAGCAGGCCAAGCTGACCGCCGACATCCGCAAGCTCGACGCGACCGCACCGGTGCAGGACACCGACTTCGAGAATTTCATGCGCAACCTGCTCTACCTGCTCAAGGTCGCGGGCCCGGACCATGTCTGCATAGGCGCCGACTGGGACGGCGGCGGCGGGGTGCGCGGGTTCGAGGACATCACGGCATTGCCCAAGGTCACCGAACGGCTGCTCGCCGCCGGCTATTCGGAGGCCGACATCGCCAAGATCTGGTCGGGCAACGTGCTGCGCATCCTGCGCGCCGCGGACGCCGCCAAGGGCGGGTGAGCGGCGCGCGACTTGCGCACCGCACGACCGCGGAAGTTGACACAAGGTTTACACTATCGGCCCCGGTTTGGCTGGGCTTACGCTCTGCTGCCGGCGATGAGAAAGAGCGGGCGCGTAGCGCGCTAGAAAAGAACGTTTGCAGAACAAATCCAACATTGCAAGCGGTTCCTCCATCACCCCGGCACAAGGCCGGGGTGACGATCGGCGTGCGGGTGGATGACGGAGCGATCTACGGCACGCGGCGGACGCTCAGTATCTTCACCTTGGGCTCGAGCATCTGGCCCTTCATCACGCCCTCGCCCTTGGTGGGCGAGGTGGGGGCGTCGAGGATCTTCCAGATCACGTCCATCCCCTCGACCACCTTGCCGAACGCGGCATAGCCGAGATTGTCGCCGGGCGCCGACGGATTGGCGTCGAGCGAGGTCTGGTCGCCGACGCTGATCGTGAACTCGCCGCGCGCGGTGCCCGGCGCGAGGCGCGCGGTGGAGATCGCGCCGTTGACGTGGCGGACGCCCGTCTGGGTGGTCGGCTCGTGCTTGATCGGCGGCAGCGCGCGCTTGGGATTGCCCTCGATCCCGAACTGCACGAAGCCGAACTTGTCGGCGACCTTGACCGAGCGGTAGAAGGCGATGCCGTCGAGCCTTTTCTGGTCGGCATAGCGCAGGAAGTTGCGCGCGGTGATCGGCGCGCGCTCGGTCTCGAGCTCGAGCACGATACGGCCGAGGCTGGTCTCGACCGCCACCTTCTGCGTCGCGGGCTTGGGCGCGGGAGCAGCCGGGGTTGCCGGTGCGGGCGCCGGCGTCACCTGGGCGAAAGCGGCGGCGGGTGCCAGAAGGGCGCCAAAGAGCAAAGGGGCGAGCAGGGTGCGGCGGATCATCATCGCAGCAGCTTCGCGCAAGCCGGGGGCCGATACAAGATACGGGGCTTCAACCGGCTTTCGTCCACAACAGAATCGCTTTGCTGGCGCGCGGGCGGCCGCCACCCATGTTGCCTTTGGCGGCGCCGTCCCCCTAGATGCGGCGCCGCTACCCGTATTTGGGGCCAACAGGACTGACGATGACTGCCATTCACTCGACCCGCATGCTGATCCTCGGTTCCGGCCCGGCCGGCCTCAGCGCCGCCATCTATGGCGCGCGCGCGGGCCTCGCGCCGATCGTGGTGCAGGGCATCCAGCCCGGCGGGCAGCTGATGACCACCACCGATGTCGAGAATTATCCCGGCTTTCGCGAGGTGATCCAGGGCCCGTGGCTGATGCAGGAGATGCAGGCCCAGGCCGAGCATGTCGGCGCGCAGATGATGTACGACACGATCGTCGAGGTCGACCTGACCCAGCGGCCGTTCCGCATGGTCGGCGACGGCGGCACCGTCTATCTCGGCGACACGCTGGTGATCGCGACGGGCGCGCAGGCCAAGTGGCTGGGCCTCGACAGCGAGGAGGCGATGAAGGGCAAGGGCGCGAGCGCGTGCGCGACCTGCGACGGCTTCTTCTACCGCGGCAAGAAGGTGGCGGTGATCGGCGGCGGCAACACCGCGGTCGAGGAGGCTTTGTACCTCACCAACCACAGCCATGACGTCACGCTGATCCACCGCCGCGACACGCTGCGAGCCGAGAAGATCCTGCAGCAGCGGCTGTTCGCCAATCCCAAGATCAAGACCTTGTGGAACAAGGAAGTCGTCGAGTTCGTCGGCGGCGGCGACCCCGAGGGGCTGGTCGGCCTCAAGCTCAAGGACACGGTGACCGGCGAGCTCTCCGACATCGACGTCGAGGGCGGCTTCGTCGCGATCGGCCACCACCCGGCGACCGAGCTGTTCCGCGGGCATCTCAAGCTCGATGCCGACAGCTATATCGAGGTCGAGACCGGCACCACCCGCACCAGCGTGCCGGGCGTGTTCGCGTGCGGCGACGTGATGGACAAGGTCTACCGCCAGGCGATCACCGCGGCGGGGACGGGGTGCATGGCCGCGCTCGACGCCGAGCGCTTCCTCGCCGAGGCCGATTTCGAGGCGGTCGCCGAAGCGGCGGAGTGAGGGGTGGGTCCAGAGGGGCTCGGGTGACTCCGCTCAGGGTTCGTCATCACGATACGCGATGCGCACACCAAAATGCTCCGCGAACCATGGCGCGGCAAGTAACAAGGCAGCGTTCAGGCACTGAAGCGCAGCTGCTGCCGAGGCACCGATCGCTCCGGTCCTGAGCGCGAAGATCGACCCGGCCAAGACGGCGTGCGCCACCACGCCCAAGACGATAAGGAACGCCATGGCCTGGTAACTCAGGCCATGCTTGCCGAAGAGCGCATAACCGGCCCACGCCGCCAGCGGCACGAAAAGCAACGCGGCCGTAAACAGCCCCGGATTGTAGCTCCCGGTCGTCAGCGCGCCAACGATATGAACCGCCGCATTGGTGGAGATCACGCTGTAGAGCGTCAGTCCGATGAGCGGATGCCGCCGGCTGAGCAGCGCCGCGATCGGACCAACGAACCAGAACATTGGAACGTTGACCGCCGTGAAGAACATCGGCGGGACCGGGCAGTCCGGATACGGTCCGTGGCCGAAGTTGGCGCACATCGCCGCCGGGAACGCATAGATCTGACCATATGAGTCGATCGCATATTCTTCCGCGTTGTGCAGGAGGTAGATGGTGACCGCTGTCCATGACAGCCATGTGAGGTCCCGCCAACGCGATATGCTCGCGTCGCTGCGCAGCCTGTCGGTGCCGAACATAAGCACTAGCAGCACCAGCGCCGCGACAAGCCCGAACCATCCAAATGAAGTGTTGAACCAATCCATGGCGTCAACTCGCGCGGATGATCGCAGCAGCCATGCGGTTGAGCGGGGCATCAATGCCGTGGCGGGCGCCGAGGCGGACGATCACTTCGTTGCGCGCGTCGATCTCGGTCTCGCGGCCGGCGAGGCGGTCGGCGTGGATCGAGTTGATCGAGTCCGCCGGGCCGCTGCGATAGCCCTCGATCACGCGGTCGGCGACCTCGTCGTCCAGCGCAGCGCCTTCCGCGCGGCCGACCGCGATGCATTCGCTGACCAGCCCGCGCATCAGCTCCGCGATCTCGGGATCGTGGGCGATGCCAGCGGGCTTGAGCGTGAGCGCGCTGACGACGCCTGCGCAATTGATGGCGAGTTTGGCCCAGGCGGCGGTCAGCCAGTCGTCGGTCAGCCGCAGCTCGATCGGGGTGGCGGCGAACAGGGCGGCGAGGGCTTCGCCGGCCGGGCCGGCGGGGACGGTGAGGCTGCCGGTGCGGCGCTGGACGACCTCGCCGGGCGCGGTGCGTTCCGCGGGGATGTCGACGACCACGGGGACGATCCGGTCGGGGTCGAGCTGCGGGAAGCGCGCGAGATGCTCGACGCCGTTCTGGAGGATCGCGACGCGCGTGCCGTCCTGCACCAGCCGCTCGAGCCAGCGCGCCGCACCGGCGGCGTCATAGGTCTTGGTCGCGACGATCACCCAGTCGGCCGGCATGGCCATGGCCGGGTCGGTCAGCAGGGTGGGGCGACTCTCGAGATCGCCGGCCGGGGTCTGCACGCGCAGGCGCTCGAAGGGCGTGCGGGCGCACAAGGTGACGTCGAGCGCCGGATCGGCGATCAGCCAGGCCGCGACGGTCGCGCCGATTGCACCTGTGCCGACGACCGCGATCTTGGTCATGTCCGGGCTCCGAATATCAGGCCTTGAGCGCCGCCAGTACCCGCTGCGTCAGCCACGCCTTGTCGGCCGGGCGGGCGAAGCTGTGGCTGTCGGTGTCGCAGGTGTCGAGCGCGCAGCGGGCGCGGGCCGGGGCGAAGGGGTCGCTCTTCCAGTGATCGGCGAAGGCGAGGGCGGTATTGTCGCGCTGCGCCAGCAGGATGGTGACCGGCATTCGGGTGGCGTCCAGCGCGGCGGCGAGCCGGGCCGGAAGGCCCGCCGGCGCTTGAGAAGATTTGGCAGATGCTTTCACCAAGCCACTGACAAGCTTGCGTATGTTCACGCCGCCCGTGAACAGGCGGAGCAGCTCCCGCGGGTTCTTGAGCTTCTCGACATAGCGCGAGCGGATCGCGGCGGCGGGGGGCAGGTCGTCGGCCGCCTCGATCGTCCAGGGATTGGTGAGGACGAGCGCGTCGATGCCGATCTCGGCCTGGAACAGGATCAGCGCGCTGGCGGCGTCGCAATTGCCGAAGGCGACGAGGCGGGCGAGCTGCGGCGCTTCACGGCGAAAGGCCGCGGCGGCTTCGCGGATATCCTCAGCAGTGGACTCGAAGCCGTTGTTTTCGCCGGTGGAATCGCCGATGCCACGGCGATCGTAGCGGAACACCGGATGGCCCGCCGCCGCGACGTTCGCCGCCAGCTCGGCCATGCCGCGATGCGCGCCGATGCGGATCTCGTTGCCGCCCGAGACGATCAGCAGGCCGGTGGTGCCCGGCGCCTCGTCGAGCGTGGCGGCGAGGGTCTCGCCCGCGCATTGGAACGAGATCAGGCGGCGCATGTGGCGATCCATGCGGCGACGTCGTCGGCGACGCGCTCGGCGAAGGCGAGATCGTTGTCCGGCTCGGCGCGGCGCCAGAGCGGGCTGCCGGGGAGCTTGGCGTCGGCAGGCCTGGCCTCGGTTTCGAGACGGACGGTGCGGGCGACTGTTTCCGACGGCGTCGCGGTCGCGAGCTGGGCCATGAGCCTGGGGGCGATCAGGTTGCCGGCAAGCTCGACGGGCCCGGTTGCGGTGTCGATCCCGGCGGGATCGAAGGTCTCGCCCGCCTCGCGTGCCGACGCCTGGCGCGTGCGGATCAGCTCGCGGCGCAGATCGGCGCCGGTGACGGGGGAGAGATGATAATGGGCATCGACCCTGGCCTGCGTATCGACCAGCGCGCCGCTGCGGATGGCGAAGGTGAAGACGGGGCGGTCCCCGGCGGGCATGGCGGCCGCGGCGAAGGCGGTGCGCAGCATGTCGAGATCGGTTTCGTGCGTCGGCACCAAGCTCTCGCCTTGCCCGGGCAGGTCGGGCAGCAGGCCCGCGATGCCGTGCCCGGCCAGCGCGCGCAGGATCGTCACCGCGAAGGCGCGGGTGCGGTTGGCTTCCTCGAACAGCGGCAATGCGGCGACGACGACCGGGCCGGCGGCGGGGCCGAAGCGGAGCATCGCCTCGCGCCCGCCAGGCCAGTCGTAATGGCCGAACGCGATCAGGTCAGCGCCTTGGCGGCGGCGAAGCGGACCAGCGCGCCGAAGGTCTCGAGCATGTCGCCGTCGACCTCGTCATCCTCGATGATGATGCCGAGGCGGTCCTCGATCTCGGTGAGCACGCCGGCGACCGCCATCGAATCGAGCTCGGGCAGCGCGCCGAACAGCGGCGTCGCCTCGTCGAACGCCGCGGCGCGCTCGGCGCTGATGCCCAGCACGTCGCGCAGCACGCCCCGCACCGTTTCCTCGACCTCGTGAAATCCTTCCGGCTGCACCTGCATCCCCCTGATGTTTTGGCGCTGCGTTACCGTCTGGCGGCTGCGCTGCCAAGTGCTGCACCTGCTAACATGCGAAACCGCACTGTATCGTTAACCGATGCGGGCTAAGGAAACGCCATGGTTGAACTCGACCCGATCCCGCGCCCGATCGACGCGCTGCCCGGCATGGGAAATCCGGATGCCATTGCGCTGGAGGACCGTGCGGGCACGCTGAGCTATGCCGGGCTGGAGGCTGCTGTGGGGGCGCTGGCGCATTGGCTGGGCGCACAGGGGTTCGAGCCGGGCGCGCGCGTCGCCACCTGGCTGCCCAAGACGCGGATCGCCTGCCTGATGCCGCTTGCCGCTGCGCGCGCGAGGCTGGTGCATGTGCCGATCAATCCGGTGCTCAAGCGCGCGCAGGTGGCGCATATCCTGGCCGACAGCGGGGCCTCGCTGCTGCTGACTCAGCCGGCGCGGTCGATGACGCTGGAGAGTGGCGACCTGCCCGGCCGCTGCCGCATCGCGGGCGACGACGAGGCCGTGCTGGATGGCGAGGGGCTGCCGCCCTCGGGCGCCGATCCGCAGGCGCTGGCGGCAATCCTCTACACCTCCGGATCGACCGGGCGGCCCAAGGGGGTGATGCTGAGCCATGCCAATATGTGGCTCGGCGCGATCAGCGTCGCGCATTATCTCAAGATCGCGCCCGGCGACCGCGTGCTCGGGGTGCTGCCGCTGAGCTTCGACTATGGCCAGAACCAGCTCTTCTCGACTTGGGCCGGCGGGGGGCGGGTGATCCCGCTCGACTATCTGACCGCCAGGGACGTGATCAAGGCGGTCGAGCGGCATGACGTCACCACGATCGCGGGCGTGCCGCCTTTGTGGGTGCAGCTGCTCGACGCCGAATGGCCCGAGCTGGTCGCGCGCAGGCTCAGGCGGCTGACCAATTCGGGCGGCGCGCTGACCACGGGGCTGGTGCGCGGGTTGCGCGCCAAGTTCCCCAAAGCGGACCTCTATCCGATGTACGGGCTGACCGAGGCGTTCCGCTCGACCTATCTCGACCCGGCGCTGGTCGACGCCAATCCGGACTCGATGGGCCGCGCAATCCCCTTCGCCGAGATCATGGTGGTGCGGCCGGACGGCACGCGCGCCGATCCGGGCGAGCCGGGCGAGCTGGTGCATGCCGGGCCGCTGGTGGCGCAGGGCTATTGGCAGGATCCCGAGCGCACGGCGCAGCGCTTCAAGCCGGCGCCGGACTTCTCGCGATATGGCGGGATGGCGGTATTCTCCGGCGATACGGTGACCGAAGGGGCGGACGGGCTGCTGCGCTTCGTCGGGCGCGACGACGAGATGATCAAGTCCGCCGGCAACCGCATCAGCCCGACCGAGGTCGAGGAAGCGGTGCTCGCGGGCGGCGAGGCGCGCGAGGCGGCGGCGTTCGGGGTCAAGGACGAGCGGCTGGGGCAGGCGATCGTGGTGGTCGCGGTGGCGCGCGGCGAAGCGGCGCTGGCCGAGGCCGCGCTGCGCGAGCGGCTACGGCGCGAGCTGCCGAACTTCATGCAGCCCGCGCGCTACGAATGGCGCGAGAGCCTGCCGCGCAACGCCAATGGAAAGTTCGATCGTTCGGGCCTGAAGGCGGAGTTGACGTCATGAAGCCGATGGGGCCGATTCCCCCTTATTTCGCGGATCAGCGCGAGCTGACGATCGCCGGGAAGACCGCTTCGGCCTGGGTCGCCGAGGCCGGGTCGCCGCTGTTCGTCTATGACGTCGCTGTCGTGCGCGAGCGGCTGGCCAGGCTGCGCGCGGCGCTGCCCCCGGCGTGCGAGATCCATTTCGCGATCAAGGCCAATCCCTTGCCCGAATTCCTCGCGGCGGTGGCGCCGCTGGTCGGCGGGCTCGACGTCGCGTCGGGCGGCGAGCTGGCCAAGGCGCTGGCGGTCAAGGATGCGGCGCACATCAGCTTTGCCGGACCCGGCAAGCGGGATGGCGAGCTCGAGGCGGCAATCGCGGCGGGCGCGACGCTCAACCTCGAATCCGAGGGCGAGGCGGAGCGCGCGCTGGCGATCGGCGCGCGGCTGGGCATCGCGCCCAGGCTGGCGGTGCGGGTCAACCCGGACTTCGAGCTGCGCGGATCGGGGATGAAGATGGGCGGGCGGGCCTCGCCCTTCGGGGTCGATGCGGCGCGGGTGCCGGCGCTGGTCAAGCGCCTAGTCGAGGCAGGTGCGGACTGGCGCGGCTTCCACATCTTCGCCGGATCCCAGTCGCTCGACACCGCGGCGATCGTCGAGACCCAGGCGGCGACGGTGGCGCTGGCGGCGCGGCTGGCGGACGAGGCGGGCGCGCAGCCGCCGCTGGTCAATCTCGGCGGCGGGTTCGGCATTCCCTATTTCGCCGGGGACGTGCCGGTCGACGTCGAGGCGGTCGGCGCGGCGCTGGGCGACGCGCTGGCGGCGCGGCCGTCGGTGCTCGTCAACTCGGCCTTCGCGATCGAGCTCGGCCGCTGGATCGCGGGCGAGTGCGGCGTCTACCTGATGACCGTGATCGACCGGAAGACGAGCGGCGACGAGACCTTCCTGGTGTGCGACGGCGGGCTGCACCACCAGCTCGCCGCCTCGGGCAATTTCGGCACGGTGGTGCGGCGCAACTATCCGGTGGCGGTGGCGGGAAAACTGAGTTCGGAACCGAGCGAAACCGTCTCCATCGTGGGTCCGCTCTGCACCCCGCTCGACCGGCTCGCCGATCGCGTGGCGCTGCCCGAGGCGGCGCCGGGCGACGTCGTCGCGGTGTTCCTGGCGGGCGCGTATGGCGCGAGCGCGAGCCCGGCGGCGTTCCTGGGGCATGGCCCCGCGGCGGAGATCGTCGCCGGCGGCTGATCAGGCGGAGCGCAGGCCGATCCGCAGGAAGTCGCGGGGACGCGCGTCGCCCGCCGCCCCGCCGCCGAGCAGCGTGTCGCCCACGCGCCACGCATCCATGCCCATCGGCAGCAGCACGAGCTGGGCGAGCGCGGTGCACAACAGGCCCCACCAGGCCATGATCTCCTGCTCCTGGATCAGCGACAGCGCGTCGCAGGCGAGCATCGGGACGAACATCACCCAGGCGGCCAGGCACCATTCGTTGCGCAGATAGCGGCTGCCGATCACGAAGGCCGCGAGGTGCTGGCCGAGGTTGACCCAGGGCATCGGCATCCCGAGCCACCAGGCGAACTCGCCCGCCAGCCAGCTGAGCACGATGACGCGCGCCAGCGGGCTGAACGGCGCGACGAACAGGCCGGTCAGCAGGATACCGATATAGTAGAGGTGCCCCGGCCCCATTCGTGCCCCGGTTACCCCTGGGGTTTCTGGGGGCGGGTCGTGGGGGGCGGCGTCGGCGAAGGCGAGGGCGATGGCGCGGGCGGATAGCCGCCATGCTGTCCGCTGGAAGTCACTGGCGTGCGAATCTCGATCATGTGCCCATCTCCCGCTTCGGTACGGCGCCGTAATCGAATCGGCGCCGCGTCGCGGGCGATCATAACGCATGTCCCGGGCGAGTCGCGCGATCTTCTTTCCTAACGGTATCTTTACCTCTGACACCCCATAGCATCCGCGAATGTGCGTGGATTGCGGGGGCGGGACGCCGGTCCTCCGCGCGCGGTACGGAGGTTTGGGGCGATGCGTTTTCGGCATGGTGCGCGGGTTCTGACGGCGGCGTCGATCGCCGCGGTCGCGCTTTCGAGTTGCGCTGGGGGTGGCAGCCGCCCCGAACTGCCCGCCACCACCTTCGTCGCCAGCCGCGAGGGGCCGGGCGAGGAATATGTCATCGGCCCGCTCGACAGCCTGCAGATCTTCGTGTGGCGCAATCCCGAGCTGTCGGCCAAGGTCCAGGTGCGCCCCGACGGCCGCATCACCACGCCGCTGATCAGCGACATGCCCGCGGTCGGCAAGACCCCGGCGATGCTGGCGGACGACCTCAAGATCGCGCTCGGCGAGTATATCAAGGACCCGATCGTCTCGGTCATCGTCGAGAATTTCAGCGGCACCTACAGCCAGCAGATCCGCGTCGTCGGCGCGACCGAGAAGCCGGCGTCGATCCCGTATCGCGCCAACATGACGCTGCTCGACGCGATGATCGCGGTAGGCGGGCTCAACGAGTTCGCGGCGGGCAACCGCGCACGGCTGGTGCGCTTCGACAAGAATTCGGCACGCCAGCGCGAGTATCGCGTGCGCCTGTCCGACCTGCTCAAGAACGGGGATACGAGCGCGAACGTGCGGCTGGAGCCGGGCGACGTGATCATCATCCCCGAGAGCATGTTCTGAGGGGCCGCGGCTGATGGGGGGCCTTTGGGAAGAAGTCCGGACTGCAGTCCATGGCGTGTGGCAGCGGCGCTGGCTCGCCGCGGCGGTCGCCTGGGCGCTGTGCCTGCTCGGCTGGCTGGTCGTGTCGCAGATCCCGAACCAGTATGAGAGCCGCGCGCGCGTGTTCGTGCAGCTGCGCCAGATCCTGCCGGGCGAAGCCCTCGCCACGCAGCAGGAGCAGCAGAAGGACATCGACCGCGTGCGCCAGACGCTGGCCAGCGCGATCAACCTCGAAAAAGTGGTGCGCGGCACCGCGCTCGCCAACACCGTCGCGACCGATCGCGACGTGGCGGACCGCGTCGCCGGGCTGCAGCAGAAGATCAAGGTGACCGCGCAGCAGGACAATCTGTTCGAGATCACCGCCACCGCGAACAACGGCAAGCTGTCGCGCGACATCGTGCAGAAGCTGATCGACATCTTCGTCGAGGACAATCTCACGCAGGGCCGTGACGAGGCGAGCCAGTCGCTCACCTTCCTCGACCAGCAGCTCCAGCAGCGCCAGAAGGCGCTCCAGGAAGCCGAGGCCAAGCAAGCCGAGTTCCAGGCGCGCTATCTCGGCTCGCTGCCCGGCACCGGCTCGCTCACCGAGCGGCTGGCGGCGGCGCGCAGCCAGCTGGCGCAGGTCAATGCCGACCTTGCCGCGGCCCAGAGCGGGCTGGCGGCGGTCAACGGCCAGATGGCGGGGACGTCCGCCTCGGTCTCCGGTCCGGGCGGCGGCGCCGTCGCGGGGCCGGCGCGCGCGCGTGTTTCGGCTATTCAGGGACAGCTGGCCGAAGCCCGCGCGCGCGGATGGACCGACGCGCACCCCGACGTGATCGCGCTCAAGAGCCAGCTCTCGCAGGCGCAGGTCGCGGCGCGCGGCGAGCGGCCGGTCGCGGCGGCCGGGGGCGGCGCCAACGCCAACCCGCTCTATCTCAGCCTGCGCGCGATGCAGGCGGACAAGTCCGCGCAGGTCGCCGCGCTGACCAACCGCAAGGCGCAGATCGAGGCCGACATCAACGCGTTCGACCAGAAGATCGCGGGCGATCCCGCCGCGGCGCAGGAGCAGGCCGAGATCGACCGCAACTACCAGGTGCTCAAGACGCAGTACGACAAGCTGCTCGCCGACCGCGAGCAGGTGAAGCTGCGCAGCCAGGCGGCGAGCCAGACCGACGCGGTCAAGTTCAGCGTGATCGATCCGCCGGTGACTCCCGCGGCGCCGACCGCGCCCAACCGGTTGCTGCTGCTCACCGGCGTGCTGATCGTCGGGCTCGGCGGCGGCGTGGCGGCGGCGTTCGGCCTGAGCCAGCTCGCCGGGACCTTCCCGACCACCAAGCGGCTGGAGAAGGCGTCGGGCATGCCGGTGATCGGATCGGTCGGCGAAGTGGTGACCGCGGCGCAGACCGCGCTGCGCAGGAAGCGGCTGCAGATGTTCGCGGCGGCGATGGGCGGGCTCGTGTTCGCCTGGGTCGCATTGCTCGGGCTGGAAATCTTCCAGCGCGGCGTGGCGTGAGGGGCGAGACATGAACGACCAGAACTCCCCGCCGCTACCAGGGTTCGCTGCTCGAACGGGCAGCGGCGCGCTACGACCTGATGCACGAGCCGCGGGTGATCCCGGCGCTGCCGCAGGAGCCGAAGGCTGAACCGGCGCCGCAGCCGGAACCGCAGCAGCGCGTGCAGCCGCAGTCCGAACCGGCGGCGGCGCCCGTGCTCGACCTGGCCGAAGCGCCGCGTGTCGAGACGCCGGTGCCCGCACCGGTCGCCCCGCCCGCCGCCCCGGCCGCTCGCGTGCCGGGCGGGCGCCCGAGCATCGCGATCGACCGTGACAAGCTCGCCGAGGAGGGCATGCTCGTTCCCGGCGCGGCGGTGACCGCGCTCGCCGAGGAATTCCGGCTGATCAAGCGCCAGCTGCTCAACACCGCGCGCGCGATCCACGCCGCCGAGCCCGACAAGTCGCGCATGATCCTGGTCTGCTCGGCCAAGCCGAACGACGGCAAGACCTTCTGCGCGATCAACCTCGCGCTTTCGCTGGCGGCCGAGAAGGACGTCGAGATCCTGCTGGTCGACGCCGACTTCGCCAAGCCCGACGTGCTGCATCGCCTCGGCGCGCCCGAGGGACCGGGCCTGCTCGACGTGCTGGCCGGCCATGTCGACAGCGCCGAGGCGTGCATCCTCGACACCGATGTGCCGCAGCTTTCGGTGCTGCCCGCGGGCACGCGCACCAACGCCGATACCGAACTGCTCGCCAGCGCGCGTGCGCACGACGTGCTCGACGCGCTCGCCGCGGCCAATCCGAACCGCATCGTGATCTTCGATTCGCCGCCCGCGCTCGCCGCGTCGCCGGCCTCGGTGCTGGCCGGGCATGTCGGGCAGGTGATGCTCGTCGTGCGCGCCGACCGCACCAGCGAGAGCGACCTACGCGAAGCCGTCGGCTTGCTCGACGGGTGCGAGCAGATCCAGCTCGTGCTCAACAGCGTGTCGTTCCAGCCGGGCGGACGCCGCTTCGGCACCTATGGCGCCTATTACGGGGAGGGTGAGGCGTGAGGCTGATCGCCGCGGCGATCGCCGCCACCGTCATCGCCGGGCTTCCGGCCGCCGCGCAGGAGCGGCGCAAGTCGATCGAGCCCTATGTCGAGGCCGCGCAGGTGCTCGTCGCCGATTTCGACACCGACGAGGTGCTGACCTATACCAGCGTCGGCGTGGGCATCGACGCGTCGATCCAGACGCGCCGCGTCGAGGTGCAGCTCGCCTACAAATACGAGCATCGCTTCTCCTACAATCGCGACGTGGCCGATGGGGACACGCATAGCGGCCTCGCCCGCGCCGCGGTGCGCGTGACCCCGCACCTGACGCTCGAGGGCGGTGCGCTCGCCACGCGCACGCGCAGCGACATCCGTGGCGACGCGCCGGGCAACCTCGCGGGCAATGTCCGCAACGTCAGCCAGGTCTATTCGGCCTATGCCGGCCCGACCTTCCAGGCCGGCAACGGCCCGATCGACGTCAGCGCCGCCTATCGCTTCGGCTACACCAAGGTCGAGGAACCGGACATCTACGGCGTCGACCCGTCGCAGCCGCCGGTCGATCTCTACGATTCGGCGACCAGTCATCTCGCCCAGGTCACCGCCGGGGTGAAGGCGGGCACGGTGCTCCCTGTCGGCCTCAGCGTCGCGGGCGCGTGGCAGCGCGAGGAGATGAGCCAGCTCGACCAGACCTATGACGGCAAGTTCGCGCGCGTCGATGCGGTGCTGCCGGTGGGCGCGGGTCTCGCGGTGGTCGGCGGCGTCGGCTACGAGAAGATCGAGATCACCCAGAAGGATCCGCTGCGCGACGCCAATGGCGACATCGTGCGCGACGGCAACGGCCGCTTCGTCACCGATCCTGCCTCGCCGCCACGCATCGCCTATGACGTCGACGGCGTGTTCTGGGACGCGGGCGTGATCTACAAGCCGAGCTCGCGCCTGATGCTCGAGGCGCGCGTCGGCCGCCGCTACGAATCGATGAGCTATACCGGGTCACTGCAGTGGCAGATGTCGCGGCGCTCGGCGCTGCAGATCGGCGTCTACGACCATGTCGACAGCTTCGGCCGCCAGCTCCAGCGCGACCTCGCGGCGCTGCCGACCAGCTTCCGCACCCCGGTCGATCCGTTCGGCGACATCTACAATGGCTGCGTGTTCGGCGACACCGGCACCGCAGCGGGCGGGTGCCTGACCGACGCGCTGAGCTCGATCGCCAGCGCCAATTATCGCGCGCGCGGCGTGGTCGGCGTGCTGTCGATGAATGCCGGGCCGACGACGTTCGGCTTCGGCGCGGGCTATGCCAACCGCCGCTACATCGTGCCGGCCGGAACCTCGGTGCTGTCGGGCACGAGCGACGACACCTGGTACGCGCAGTTCTTCGCATCGCAGGCGCTGGACTCGGTGTCGAGCGTCAGCGGCAACGTCTACGCCAATTATTTCGAGAGCGGCATTCCGGGCGCCCCGGGCGTGTTCGGGGCTGGCGCCAACGGTTCATACTATCGTAGCTTCGGTGCGCTCAGCGCGATGGCGACGCTCGGTATCTCGACATTCGATATCGAAGGCGAGGGCAACACGTCTGCACAGGCGCTGCTCGGCCTGCGGTACGGCTTCTAACGGGTGGGATGATGTACGACGAGCATTATGGCCTGAGCGGACGGCCGTTCCAGCTGACGCCGGATGCGGCGTTCTGGTTCGATACCGCGACTCACCGCAAGGCGATGGCCTATCTCGGCTATGGCCTGAGCCAGGGCGAGGGCTTCATCGTCATCACCGGCGCGCCCGGCGCGGGCAAGACGACGCTGGTCGGCCACCTGATGGACAATATCGATCGCGAGCGGCTCAACGTCATCCGCATCGTGACCAGCCAGGTGAAGTCGGAGGACCTGCTGCATCTCGTCGCCGCGGGGCTCGGCAGCGACACCACCGGCCTTGCCAAGGCGCAGACGCTGGCCGCGATCGAGAAGGGCCTCCACGCCGTCGCGCGCACCGGCAAGCGCACGCTGCTGATCGTCGACGAGGCGCAGGCGCTGCCGATGGAGAGCCTGGAGGAGCTGCGCATGCTCTCCAACTTCCAGGCCGGCGGCTATCCGCTGCTGCAGATCTTCCTGCTCGGCCAGCCCGAGTTCCGCGAGCTGTTCGCCGACCCGCGGCTGGAGCAGCTGCGCCAGCGTGTGATCGCGATGCACCAGCTCGATCCGATGGGGCTGGAGGAGCTCGAGCCCTATCTCGTCCATCGCCTCTCGGTGGTCGGCTGGAACGGCCGCCCGCGCTTCGAGAAGGATGCGATCGCGGCGATCCATGGCTGGTCGGGCGGCATCCCGCGCAAGGTCAACCAGCTCGCCGGGCGCGTGATGCTGTTCGGTGCGATCGAGCAGCTCGACAGCTTCGGCGGCGACGAGGTCGCGACGGTGATCGCCGATCTCGACAACGACACCGTGGTCGCGGGCCGTCCGCTGGCCGCCGCCGCGGCTGTGCCCGTCCAGCCGGTCGAGGCGGCACCGCAGCCGGCGGTGGCGGCGGTGCGCGAAGTCGTGACCGCGCCCGCCGACAATTCCGCGATCGACGCGCTGTCGGCGCGGATCGCGCGGCTCGAGGCGCGGCTGGAGGAGCAGGACGCCGCGCTTCGTCGCGTGCTGACGCTGATGGTCGACTTCATCGAGGGCGAAGAGGATCGGGCGCCGCGGCGCGAGACCGCCGCCTGGCAATGACCGCGTCCGCGCCCGCCAACGCGCTCTCGGTCGACGTCGAGGACTGGTTCCAGGTCGGCGCGTTCGAGAAGGTGATCGCGCGGGGCGACTGGGACGCGCTCGATCACCGCGTCGAAGCGAACACCGACAAGGTATTGGAATTGTTCGACGCGTGCGGGGTCAAGGCGACCTTCTTCACGCTCGGCTGGGTCGCGGACAAATATCCCGCGCTGATGCGCCGCATCGCCGATGCGGGGCATGAGGTGGCGAGCCATGGCTGGGACCACCAGCGCGTGTTCAACCTCACCCCCGACCAGTTTCGCGACGACATCGCGCGCGCGCGTACGGCGCTGGAGGATGCGAGCGGGCAGCGGGTGACCGGCTATCGCGCGCCGAGCTTCTCGATCGACAAGCGCACGCCCTGGGCGCACGGGATCCTGGCGGAAGAGGGCTATGCCTATTCGTCGAGCGTCGCACCGATCGGGCACGATCATTATGGCTGGGCCGACGCGCCGCGCCGCGCCTATCGCCCGGTCGCGGGGAGCGAGCTGGTCGAGCTGCCGGTGACCACCGCGAAGTTCCTGGGGCGCGAGATCACGACCGGCGGCGGGTTCTTCCGCCTGCTGCCCGGCAAGGTCATCTACCGTGCGATCGACGCGCTCAACGGCGCGGGGCAACCGGCGATCTTCTACTTCCACCCGTGGGAGGTCGATCCCGGCCAGCCGCGCGTCGCCGATGCGCCGCTCAAGTCGAAGCTGCGCCACTACAGCCGGCTCGGCGCGATGGCGGGCAAGCTCGGCACGCTGATGGCGAGGCATCGCTGGGACCGCACCGACATCGTCGCGGCGGCCGAAGCGTCGAAGCTTCAATGAACGCCCCCGCGCGCCCGGGCTCGACGCTGCGCGTCGCCGATCTGGCCGATCCGGTCGAGCGGGCGCGGATCGACGCCTATGTCGAAGCTAACCCCGATGGCACGCCCTTTCACCTGCCGGCGTGGAGCGCGGCGGTGGAGAAGGGCTGCGGGCAGCGCGCGCATTATCTCGTCGCCGATCGCGGCGAACTCGGCATCGTCGGCGTGCTGCCGCTGACCGAATTGCATTCGCCGCTGTTCGGCCGCGTGCTTGCGTCGGCGGGGTTCGGTGTCGGTGGCGGCATCCTTGCCGACAAGCCCGAGGTGAAGCGATTGCTCGCCGAGCAATGCTGGCGGCTCGCCATAAGGCTGAGCTGTCCCAGCGCCGAGCTGCGCGGCGGGCCGCGGCCTGGCCCGGAATGGAGCGTGGACGACAGCCACTATCTCGGCTTCGCGCGCGACCTCGCCGCGGACGACGAGGCCGAACTGCTCCAGATCCCGCGCAAGCAGCGCGCCGAAGTGCGCAAGTCGCTCGGCTATGATCTCGACATTTCCGTAGGACAGGACCCGGCGGACGTGGCCGCCCATTATGCCGTCTATGCCGAATCGGTACGCAACCTCGGCACCCCCGTATTTCCGCGCCGGCTGTTCACAGAAATGTTGCATGAATTTGGCAGTGCTGCCGACGTCCTGATCGTGCGGGACGGGGGGAATGCGGTGGCTGGCGTGTTGAGCCTGTATTGGCGGGGTACGGTCTATCCCTATTGGGGCGGCGGAACGGCGGACGCGCGGCGATTGCGTGCCAACGACCGCATGTATTTCGAGCTGATGCGCCACGCCCGCGCGCGGGGCTGCACGCGCTTCGACTTCGGCCGGTCGAAGGTCGGCACGGGTGCGGCGGCGTTCAAGAAGAACTGGGGGTTCGAGCCCGAGCCGCTCGTCTATTACGACCGCGTCGCCGACGGCGCCTCGATCCGCGACGCCAACCCGCTCAACCCCAAATACCGGTTCCAGGTGGCGGTGTGGAGCAAGCTCCCCCTCGCCGTCGCCAACCGCGTCGGCCCCTGGATCTCGCGGGGCCTGGGCTGATGGGCGACATCCTGTTCCTGGCGCACCGCGTGCCGTTCCCGCCCGACCGCGGGGACAAGATCCGTGCGTTCAACATCCTGAGCTATCTCGCCCAGCGCAAGCGCGTGCACCTCGTCGCCTTTGCCGACGATCCCGCGGACTTGAAGCGCAAGGGCGGGCTCAACAAGATCACGGGCAACCGCCAGATCGTGTGGCGCGGCAAGGGCCAGGCGACCGCGGGCGTTCAGGCGCTGGTCCAGCGCAGGCCCTTCTCGCTCACCGCGTTCGACAATCCCGAGCTGCGCCAGGCGGTCGAGAACGTCCTCGCTCGGCATTCGATCGACACGATCTACGTCTTCTCGAGCCAGATGGCGCAATATCTCCCGCACAAGCCGCGCCAGCGTGTGGTGATGGATTTCGTCGACATGGATTCGGCCAAGTTCGCGGCCTACGGCAAGACGACGGGCGGCTTTTCCGGCTGGATGATGCGGCGCGAGGCGCGGATGCTGGCGCAATATGAGAAGGCGGTGGCGGCCAAGGCCGACGCCAGCCTGTTCGTGAGCGAGGCCGAGGCGGCGCTGTTCCGCGAGCGCACCCGGGCGCAGCGCGTGCATGCCGTCGAGAACGGGATCGACACCGCGACCTTCGACCCCGATGCGCCGTTCCGCCGGCTCGAGGCGGTGGCGCCGCTGCTCGTGTTCACCGGGCAGATGGATTATCGGCCCAATGTCGAGGGCGTCACCTGGTTCGCCGAATCGGTCTTCCCGCACATCCGCCTGCGCCATCCCGACGCGCAGTTCGCGATCGTCGGGCGCAAGCCCGATGCCGCGGTACAGGCATTGGCGAAGATCCCCGGCGTGACGGTGACCGGGGAGGTGCCCGATGTGCGGCCATGGGTGGCTGCGGCCTCGGTGGTGGTCGCCCCGCTCAAGCTCGCGCGGGGGGTGCAGAACAAGGTGCTCGAGGCGATGGCGATGGCGCGGCCGGTGGTGGCGTCGGCCGCCGCCGCGACGGGGATCGATCATGGCGACACGATCGAGGTCGCCGAAGGAGTCGGCGGGATGGCCGATGCCGTGAACGCGCTGCTCGACGATCCGGTGCGCGCGGCCGAGCTCGGCCGCGCGGCACGGCAGCAGGTGATCGGTCATTACAGCTGGGAGGCCAAGCTCGCCGTGCTCGACGGCATCATGGGGTTCAAGGGGCTCCGCGATCCGCAGCCGCGCCGGAAGGTGGCGGCGGCATGACGACGGTGGCGGCGGACGGCGCGTTCGCGACGCGCGGGGTTGAGTTTGACTCGACCTGGAAGCGCCATGCGATGCTGCTCGCCGGCATGTGGGCGGTCCTGCTGCTGCTGTTCCGCCGCGACGTCGCCGACCTTGCGACGATCTACTGGACCAACACCACCTTCGGCCACTGCCTGTTCATCGCGCCGGTGGTGGCGTGGCTGGTGTGGCAGCGCCGCGCGGACTTGCCCGCGGTGCGCGCCGAGGCGTGGTGGCCGGGGCTCGCGATCGCGGCGGGCGGCGGGTTCGCCTGGCTGCTCGGCGATGCCGCGGGGGTGGCGCTGTTCCGCCATCTCGGGTTGGTCGTGATGCTGCAGGGCTCGGCGGTCGCGCTGCTCGGCCCCAATGTCGCCCGCGCGCTGCTCTTCCCGCTCGCCTACATGATCTTCCTCGTCCCGTTCGGCGAAGGGCTGGAGAAGCCGCTTCAGGACCTGACGGTGGCGATCCTGGTGCCGCTGCTCGACCTGTTCGGGGTGCCGGCGCATGTCGACGGCGTGCTGATCACCACGCCCAACGGCTATTTCGAGGTGGCCGAGGCATGCTCGGGCGCCAAGTTCGTGATCGCGATGGTCGCCTATGGCACGCTGGTGGCCAATGTCTGCTACGTCAGCTGGACGCGGCGCGCGGCGTTCATGGCGGTGGCGCTGGTGGTGCCGATGCTCGCCAACGGCTTGCGCGCGTTCGGGACGGTCTATGCGGCGTATCTGACCTCGCCCGAGGCGGCGACGGGGTATGACCATATCGTCTATGGCTGGGTATTCTTCGGCGCGGTGATGGCGGGCGTGCTCGCGATCGGCTGGAAATGGTTCGACCGCGATCCCGACGCGCCGTGGTTCGATGCGGCGAAGCTGCAGGCGCGATGGCCGGGCGTCGCGCGGATGCCCGCGGTGGTCGCGCTGACTGGGCTGTTCATCGTGAGCCTGTTCATGGCCTGGGGCGGGGCGATCGCCGCGCGCGCCGATGCGCTGCCCGCCAAGGTCGCGCTGCCGCAGGTGGCGGGCTGGACGCAGGTGCCGCCGAGCCGGCGCGCGGAGTGGAAGCCCAATTTCCCCGGCGCGGACCATTTCGTGATGGGCCGCTATTCGGACGGCATGGGCGCCGAGGTCGACCTGGTGCTCGCCGTCTATGGCAGCCAGCGCGAGGGCAAGGAACTGGTCGGCTTCGGCCAGGGCGCGATCCGCGAGAACGACAAATGGGTGCGGATCGAGGACTTGCCCGAGCTCGACGGCGGCGGCGCGATGCGCATGACCGCGCCCGGCCCGGTCGAGCGCGAGGTCGTCACCTGGTACCGCGTCGGCGACGTGCTGACGCCGAGCGAATCGCGCGTGAAGGCGGAGACGCTCAAGGCCAAGCTGCTCGGCGGCAGGCAGCGCGCGGTGGCGGTGATGGTCTCGGCCGAGAAGGGCGAACTGCCCGCGCGCGCCGCGATCAAGCGGTTCCTCGGCGCGCTGGGGCCGGTGGAGCAGGTCGCCGATCGCGCGGCCGGGGCGGATTGAGCAACGGCCCGTCGCGGGGGGCGCTTGCACCTTGACGCCATCCCCGCAAAAGCGGGAGCAAGCGTGGGATACGGGGCGGGACGAACAAGCTGATGTGCGGGATTGCGGGGCTCTATTATCCGGGCGTGCCCAAGCCGGTGGAGCCGGCGCGCGTCAAGGCGATGGCCGACGCGCTGGCGCATCGCGGCCCCGACGGCTCGGGCGTGTGGACCGCGCCCGGGGTGGGGCTGGGGCATCGCCGTCTCTCGATCATCGACCTCGCCGGCGGCGCGCAGCCGATGGCGACGCCCGAGGGCGACCTGATCGTCAGCTACAATGGCGAAATCTACAATTTCCAGGAGGTCCGCGCCGAGCTGGAGGCCAAGGGCGCGAGGTTCCTGAGCAACAGCGATACCGAGGTGCTGCTGCACGGCTGGCGCGCTTGGGGGCCGGCGATGCTGGGCAAGCTCAACGGCATGTTCGCGGTGGCGCTCTACGATGCGCGGAAACAGTCGCTGCTGCTCGCGCGCGACCGGCTCGGGGTGAAGCCGCTCCACTATGTCGAGCTGTCCGATGGGGCGGTTGCGTTCGCGTCGGAGATCAAGGGGTTGCTGGCGCATCCGCTGCTCCGGCGGCAACCTGATTTCGCAGCGGTCGAGGATTTCCTGGGGCTCGGTTACGTGCCCGACGACGCCTCGGTACTGGCTGGGGTGAAGAAGCTGCCGGCGGGGCATTATCTGCTGCTCGAGCGCGGCAAGCGGGTGCCGGCCCCGACCGAGTGGTGGGACGTCGACTTCTCCAAGCGGGCCAAGGGATCGGCGCGCGACCTCCAGGCCGAGCTGGTCGAGCACATGCGCGCGGCGGTGCGCTCGCGGATGATCGCCGACGTGCCGCTCGGCGCGTTCCTGTCGGGCGGGGTGGATTCGAGCGCGGTGGTCGCGCTGATGGCCGAGGCGAGCCGCAACGCGGTCAAGACCTGCACCATCGGCTTCGACGAGACCGGCCATGACGAGCGTGTCTACGCCCGCGCGATCGCCGAGCGGTTCCGCACCGAGCATCGCACGCGCACCGTCGCGGCGGACGATTTCCAGCTGATCGACACGCTCGTCCATCATTTCGACGAGCCCTTTGCCGATGCCTCGGCGCTGGCGACCTATCGCGTGTGCGAGCTGGCGCGAGAGACGGTGACGGTGGCGCTCTCGGGCGACGGCGCGGACGAGGCGCTGGCGGGATACCGCCGCTACAAGTTCCACGCCGCCGAGGAACGGGTGCGCGGGCTGCTCCCGGCATCGGTGCGGCAGGGCGTGTTCGGCGCGCTCGGGGCGGTCTATCCCAAGGCCGACTGGGCGCCGCGGCCGCTGCGGGCGAAGACCACGTTGCTCGCGCTCGCCGAGGATAGCGGCGCCGCCTATGCCAAGGCGGTGGGGGTGACCACGCCCGAAGTGCGTATGGGGCTCTACACCGACGCGGCACGAGGGCAGCTCGCCGGGCACCGCGCCGAGAACCGTTATGTCGAGACGATGCGGGGCGCACCCGCCCGCGATGGGCTCGACCGCGCGCAATATGCCGATTTCAAGCACTGGCTGCCCGGCGACATCCTGACCAAGATGGATCGCACCAGCATGGCGGTGAGCCTGGAGGCGCGCGAGCCGCTGCTCGACTATCGCTTCGTCGAGTTCGCCGCGACCTTGCCCGCGTCGATGCGCATCCGTGGCGGGCAGGGCAAGTGGCTGATGAAGAAGGCGCTCGAACCGTGGTTGCCCAAGGATATCCTCTATCGGCCGAAGATGGGATTCGTGACCCCGGTCTCGGCGTGGTTCCGCAAGGCGCTGGCCGACGAGGCGGCGGCGCTGTCGCGCTCGGCGGTGCTGGCGGGCAGCGGCTGGTTCGAGCCCAAGGCGATCGCGCGCCTCGCCGAGGAGCACCGCAGCGGCCGCGCCGAGCACGGCCGCACCTTGTGGCAGCTGATGATGCTCGAACGCAGCCTCAGCCGGTTGTTCGGGTAATTGTGGCCCGGCCGATTCACTACTCCCTTCCGTCACCCTGAACTTGTTTCAGGGTCCATCTCTCCACAGGCGGCTGAGCCGCGGGTTGCACGATGGATGCTGAAACAAGTTCGGCATGACGGATGATATGGGCGTTAGTGCAAGCTTAGCCCCCAGAACGCCATCGCGGCGTGGACGGTAAGCATGATCAGCGGGATCGTCGCCAGCGCGAACAGGGTGAAGCGCACGATGATGCGGTTGACCGTCGCCTGCACCACGCTGTGGGCGACCCGAAGGATCACATAGGTCCAGGCGATCGTCGCGTTGAGATTGTCGCCCTGGCCCATCACCGCGAGCGTCAGGCAGATCGCGTAGAAGAGCGTCGGCTGCTCCATCAGGTGGTTGTAATTGTCCGCCGGCCACTGGCTCTTCGCCGGGATCACCTGCTTCAGGTCCGATCCGGTGCCGCCGGTGAGCTTGCCGATGTCGATCTTTGCCGCCTTCATCGCCGGGATGCGGCGGGCGTAGAGCCATACCCACATGATGAGCGACCAGCCGACCAGCGCGATCACTGGTCCCAGAATCTGACTATGCATGTTTTCCTCCCCCAAAGCGGTCGAGCGAAGCTGCACCAGCGCGCGCCGCTTGGAAAGATTTCGTTTCACAACGGAAAGGGTAGTGAAATGGGCCGGCGCTGCTCCGATATGGGGTGTCTTCGCCGTCGCCAGGGGGTTCGGACATGAAGCGCGCATCGATCGTCATTGCCGCCGCGGCGATCATCGTCACCATCGCGATGGGCGTGCGCCAGGCGTTCGGCCTGTTCCTTCCCGACATGAGCGCCGGCCTCGGCATCGGCCGTTCGAGCTTCGGCCTCGCGCTCGCGATCCAGAACCTGCTGTTCGGCCTCGTCCAGCCCTTTGTCGGCGCGCTCGGCGACAAGCATGGCGCGGGCCGCGTCGTCGCGGTGGGGACGTTGGTCTATATCGTCGGCCTGATCGGCGCCTCGCTGGCGACCAATGCGGTCGGCCTGCACCTCTCGTTCGGCGTGCTGGTCGGGATGGCGCTGTCGGCGACCACCTTCGTCGTCGTGCTCGGCGCGGTCGGGCGCGCGGTGCCGGCCGAGAAGCGCAGCATGGCGTTCGGCATCGTCACCGCGGGCGGCTCGCTCGGCCAGTTCCTGCTGGTGCCGACCGGCCAGCTGCTGATCGGCGAGCTCGGCTGGCGGCTGGCGCTGGTCGCAATGGCCGGGATCGTCGCGGTGATGTTCGTGCTGGCGATCGGCGTCGCGGGCAAGCCGGCGGTGCAGACGGCGAGGGGAGACGCGCCGACCCAGTCGCTCAAGGAAGCGCTGCGCGAGGCGGCGGGGCATCGCGGCTTCTGGCTGCTCAATGCCGGTTTCTTCGTGTGCGGCTTCCACATCGCGTTCATCGCGACTCACTTCCCGGCCTATCTCACCGACAAGGGCCTCGGCCTGTCGATCGGCGCCAACGCGCTGGCACTGGTCGGGCTGTTCAACATCTTCGGCTCCTATCTGTTCGGCGTGTGGGGCGACAAGCGCAGCAAGAAATACCTGCTGAGCACGCTCTATGCCGCGCGCAGCGTGGTGATGATCGCCTTCCTCGCCGCGCCGCTGACTCCGTTCACCGCGCTCGCCTTCGCCGCGGCGATGGGGTTCCTGTGGCTCGGCACGGTGCCGCTCACCAGCGGGCTGATCGGACAGATCTTCGGCATCCGCTACCTCTCCACGCTCTACGGCATCGTCTTCCTGAGCCACCAGGTCGGCAGCTTCTTCGGCGCATGGCTGGCGGGGCTGATGTTCGACTTGACCGGAAGCTACGACAGCATCTGGATCGCCTCGGTGGCGCTGGGTTTCATGGCGGCCCTGGTGCACATGCCGATCCCCGACCGGCCGGTGCCGCGCCTGCGTGAGACGCAGGTGAAGGTGGTGGCGACATGAAGGCGCTTGGCCTGGTCGCGCTCGCGGTGGTACTCGCCGCCGGCTGGTGGCTGTGGCAGGCGGTAGGCCCCGACGTGCTGCTCGGCGCCGCCATCCAGTGGTGCGGATAGCAGTCCGTAATTCAGCCGCAGTAAGCCCTATAAATCAGATTATTGTTGGCGCGGTCGTCCCGGCACAGCATGATGCCGCGTAGGATCCGCGCGATTTGGGGAGAGCTGCGCCGTGAGGACCGCGAGGAAGAAGGGCGCGATCGCGGCCCTGTTGCTGACCTCCATTCCGCTCGGCGTCGCCGCAGGGCAGACCGCTCCGGCTCAGCCCGCGCCGCAGGCCCAGGTGTCGCCCTCCACCGACGATGCCACCGTCATCGGCCGGCGCCGTCCGGCTGCGGAGGCGCCCAAGTCGGCGACCTGCGAGATGCTCGCCCGGAGTCCGTTCTTCCGCGCGCAGCTCGACGCGATCCGGCAGGCGGGCGGCGATCTGCTCGGCCCGCCGGTGCTGCTGCCGACGCGCATGCCGCGCAATCCCGATTACAGCGCACCGCCGCGCGTGGCGGCCGGGTCGCCCTTGCCCGATCTCGGCAAGTCGCGTTTCGGCGCCGATCGCGTCTATACGGAAGAGGGGCCGGCCGTCGAGTTCGAGGATGTGACGGCGGCCGTGGCCGCAGCGGATGCGGAGTCGTCGGTCGCGGATTCGAGCGCGGTGAGCACCGGAATGAGCCTCGACGCGGCGCGCGCCGCATGCCGCTCGAGCTATAGCCGCGGCAGTTCGGTGGACGCCGGCGGCCGCGCGGCGATCGCGAGCAGGGACGAGACGCTGCCGATGGCCTTCGCGCTGTTCGATCAGGGCCGCTACGCCGAGTCGCTCGAATGGTTCCGGAAGGCCGAGCGCAAGCTGCCCTATGAGAGCGGCGGCGACGAGGCGGCCTTGTTCATCGGCAAGCTCTACCTGCAGGGGCTCGGCGCGCAGTCGGATCCGGCCAAGGGCGTCGAGTGGCTCAGGAAGGCGGCGACCGCGCCGTTCAACTCGACTCGCGACACGCCGATCTTCGACCCCGCCCAGCCCGAGATGAACACCGCGGTGGGCGAGGCGGCGGTGATGCTCGGCAACATCTACCGCCGCGGCTTCGGACCGGTCGCGCGCAACCTCGGCGAAGCGCGCAAATGGTATCAGCGCGCCTATGACGTCGGCCATATCGCGGCGGCCAAGGCGGTGGGCGACCTCTATTTCAGCGGCGCCGGCATGCCGCGCGACGCCAGGCAAGCGGCGAGCTGGTACCGCAAGGGCGCGCAGTTCGGCCATGCCGCCGCCCAGTTCGCGCTGGCGGAGCTGCTCTACGACGGCGACGAGGGCGTGGCGCAGGACAAGAAGGCGGCCTTCACCTGGTACAAGGCGGCGGCCAAGGCCGAGCATCCCGGCGCGCTCTACGCGTTGGCGCGCGCCTATGACCTGGGCGAGGAAACCGCGCCCGATCCCAAGCGCGCGATCGTGCTCTACAAGGGCGCGGCGCTGCTCGGCAATCCGGCCGCCCAGGTGGCGATCGGCACCTATTTCTACGAGGGCAAGGAGATCGCCAAGGACGACGCCACCGCGCGCAAATGGTTCGAGACCGCGGCGAAGCAGGGCGACCGCGACGGCATGTTCAACCTGGGCGCGATGATGGCGCGGGGCGAGGGCGGGAAGGACGTGCCGCGCGCCTGGGCGTGGCTGCGCGAGGCGGCGAAGCTCGGCCACCCCAATGCCCCGCGCGCGATGGCGGCGCTCGAGCAGCGGATGAGCGAACCCGAGCGCCAGGCGGTGGCGGCGATGCGGGTGGGGCGCTAGGCGGGGCTCATCGCCGCTTCGCCGGTCTCGCGCTCGCCACCGAGCGCGCGCTGGCCGAATGCGACGACCAGCAGCGCCAGCACCGCGGCTCCGACCGACGCCCAGAAGCCGTTCTGCGCGCCGAAGCTGTCGACCACCCAGCCGGCGACGAACGCGCCCAGCGCCATGCCGATGCCGATCCCCGTCATCACCCAGGTCACGCCCTCGGTCAGCACCTCGGGCGGCACGCGGCGCTCGACCAGGCCGAAGGCGGTGATGAAGGTCGGCGAGACCGCGACGCCGCTGAGGAAGATCGCGGCGGCGAGTGCGGGCACGCTGCCGACCAGCAGCAGGGGCAGGGTGGTGAGCAGCAGCGCGACGAGCACCACCAGCAGCTGGCGGTGCAACGGGAAGCGCAGGTTGAGCGCGCCCATGATCAGCCCGACCACGAACGATCCGAGCGCATAGACGCCGATCACCAGGCTCGCCGCGCCGGGCTGGCCGAGATCGCGGGTCAGCGCGACGGTGGTGACCTCCGCGGTGGCGAAGATTGAGCCGACGAACACCAGCGCCAGCGTCACCAGCTGGACCGGGCGCAGCAGGATCGCAGGGCGATGCGCCACGGCCTCGCTCGCGCGCACCCGGGGCTCGGTGGCGCGCTGGAGCACGAAGGCGGTCATGCCGAGCGCGAGCAGCAGCGTCGAGACGAGCACGCCGGCTTCGGGGAACAGCGCGACGCTGAGGCCGACCGAGAGCGAAGCGCCGGCGATGTAGACGAGCTCGTCCGCCACCGACTCGAAGGCGAAGGCGGTGTTGAGCTCGGGCTTGTCGCGGAAGATCTCGGTCCAGCGCGCGCGGACCATCGCTGGCATGCTCGGCATCGCCGCCGCGGCCAGCGCCGAGGCGAACAATGTCCACACCGGCCAGTCGAGATGCGTCGCCAGCATCAGCAGCGCGAAGGCGGCGACCGAGATTGCGGTGGTCGGCACCAGCAGCCGACTCTGGCCGTAGCGGTCGACCAGCCGCGAGATCTGCGGCGCGGCGAAGGCGTTGGTCAGGGTGAAGGTCGCGGCGACCGCACCCGCGAGCCAATAGCCGCTGCCCGACTGGGCGAGCATCGTCACGATCCCGATCGGCGCCATCGCGATGGGCAGGCGGGCGACGAACCCGGCCGCGGCGAACCCCTTGGTTCCGGGAGCGCGGAAAATCTCGCGATACGTGGCGAACATCGCTGATAGCCTTTCGTCGCTGGAAATGCAGACCTTGAAAGCTTACATACGTTTCGTATGCGAGTGAGGTGGTGACATACGCAGCGTATGTCAATGCACCATTCGAGAAAAAAAATGCAGAGGAATTGAATGTCGCGCAGATCGCGTCCCGAGATGATCGCCGAGACTCGCGCCAAGCTGATCGCCGCGGCGCGCAAGGCCTTTGCCGCGCACGGTTATGCCGAGGCGTCGATGGACGATCTCACCGCCGCTGCGGGCCTGACGCGCGGCGCGCTCTACCATCATTTCGGCGGCAAGCAGGGCTTGCTCGAGGCGGTGATCGAGCAGATCGACGCCGAAATGGCCGATCGCCTGTCCGCGATCGCCGCCGCCGCACCGAGCCGCTGGGAAGGGCTGGTGCAGGAGAATATCGGCTATATCGAGCTGGCGCTGGAACCCGATGTCCAGCGTATCATGCTGCGCGACGGTCCGGCGGTGCTCGGCGATCCGGCGAACTGGCCGAGCGCGCTCGCTTGCATCGCCTCGATCCGCGGCAATATCGAGCGGCTTCAGGCTGACGGCGTGGTCCGCGCGGACATCGATGCCGAGGCTGCGGCGCGGATGATCACCGGCTCCTCCACCGACGCGGCGCTGTGGATCGCCAACTCGCCCGACCCCGGCGCCACCTCGCGCCGCGTGATTCCGGCGTTCCGCGCGATGCTCGAGGGACTGCTGAATTAAGATCGTATTTCGAGCGGCTTAACCGATGTAAAAGCGGACGGCATGACGCTGGGATATCAAGGTCGTCAGGCGGGGGCGCCGAGGAGCAGGTCGATGGACCGGAGCAGGGATTATGAATATTATCGCCGCCGCGCCCGCGACGAGCGGCACAAGGCCAGTATCTGCGAGGACAATGCCGTGGCGCTCGCCCATTTCCGCATGGCCGACGCCTATGACCGGCGCATCCTGGATCTGGAGATGGGCGAGCTGAACGGGCCGTCTTCGGCAGGGAGGCGTTGAAGCGCTTTAGCCAGCCCGGCTGATATCGCGCGTCACCAGGGCACCGATGCTCCCAGTCGCCCAACGCCACGTTCCGCTTGTCGCGCCGCACCACGCCGTCGGCGATCAGCTTCTGGCGATAGGCGAAGCCTTCGATGATGAAGCTGCAATGCGAAACCAGCGTCGCGCCCTCGCGAACGAGATGAACAAATGTTCCGCAGCCTGCTTCAGCGCTCGGTCAGGCGCGGCATCAGCTCGACGAAGTTGCAGGGCTTGAAGCGGCTGTCGAGCTGGTGCGCGAGGATGCCGTCCCACCCGTCGCGCACCGCACCGGTCGAGCCGGGCAGCGCAAAGACATAGGTGCCGCGCGCGACGCAGGCGGTGGCGCGCGACTGGATCGTCGAGGTGCCGATCTTGGCGTAGCTCAGGAACCGGAACAGCTCGCCGAAGCCGGGGATCATCTTGTCGGCGACGCGCTCCAGCGCCTCGGGCGTGACGTCGCGGCCGGTGACCCCGGTGCCGCCGGTGGTGATCACGCAATCGACCGTCTCGTCGTCGATCCAGGCATGGAGCTTGCCGACGATAAGGTCGGGGTCGTCGGGCACGATCGCGCGATCGGCGAGCTCGTGCCCGGCGCCGGTCAGCAGCTCGACCAGCGTGTCGCCCGACCTGTCGTCCTCGTGCGTGCGCGTGTCGGAAACGGTGAGCACCGCGATCCGCACCGGGCGGAACGCAGCTTCGGGGTCAATTGGCACCGATGGTGCTCGCCACGCTCGCTGCCGAGGCCTGCATGCGCACCGCGCCGCCGCCATTGGCGCCCGGCACCTTGGGCCACAGTCCCTGGGCGATCGCCGCGCGGCTCGCGCTCTCGCGGCCGTCGTTCTTCTCGTACATCCAGTAGTTGCGCAGCACCGTCATGACATAGCCGCGCGTCTCCCAATAGGGGATGCTCTCGATATAGAGCAGCGGATCGCCATTGTCGCGGATCTGGTAGTTCCAGTTGGTCACCGGGGTCGGCCCGGCATTGTACGCCGCGATCACCTTGGGCAGCAGCCCGCCGGTGAAGGGCTGGTCGCGCAGCTGCTCGATATAGGACTGGCCCACCTCCATGTTGGTCGAGGGGCGGGCGAGATTGCTGCGATCGATCGCGAAGCCGCGCTTGCGGGCGATGTCGGTCGCGGCGGCGGGCATGATCTGCATCAGGCCATAGGCGCCGGCCGGGCTCTGGACGGTGCGGTTGAAGCGCGATTCCTGGAGCGTGTGGGCGAATACCAGCGACTTGTCGATGCGCCAGCCGCCATCGGGGGTCCAGTCGGGCGCGGGGTAGCGCGCTTCCTCGACCGGGCGCGCGCCGGGCGGGCAATTGTGCGTCAGCCACAGCTGGATCGCAGGCAGGGCGAGCCGCCCGGCGAGGCGGGTGAGCGCGGCATGCTCGCGCGCGTCGCCGATCTTGGCCTGATGCTTGATCACCTCGGCGGCGAGGCTGTCCTCGCCGATCTCGACCAGCGCCGCGGCGACGCGGACATTGGGCCGGCGCTCGATCGCCTTCCAGTCGGCCGAGACGAACTTCTCGGTGCGGACCGGCACTTCCTTCATGCCCAGCGCCTGGCGCGCGAGCAGGCCGTAGAAGGTCTCGCCATGCTGCGCCGCGCTCTTGAGGCGGATGCTGACGAGGTCGGGCCGGCCGCACGCCATGTCGGCGCGCGAAGCCCAGTAGAGGCCGGCGGTGCGCTTCTCGGTGTCCCCGGCGCGCTGCGCGACCGAGGTGAACGCCGCCTGCGCCGCGGCGCAATCCTTCTGCCGCCACGCCGCGAGGCCCTGCACCCAGTCCGCGAGCGGGGCGAACTCGCCCTGGCCGACCTGTGCCTTGGCGGCGACGCGGCGCGCATCGGCGTCGCGGCCGGTGGTGTAGTACATCCAGGCGACGCGCTGGCGCCATTCGGTGAGCACTTCGGGCGCGAGCTCGACGGCGCGTGATTCGAGCAAGGCCTCGGCGTTGGTCGCGTCGTCGGCCTTGATCAGCGGCTGCATCTCCAGCACCAGCTGCATCGCCGCGGAATCGGCGGCGGGGGTCGAGCGGTGGCGGATGCGCGCGGGCGGCGCGTCGTACCAGATCATGCGCTGCGCCACGGGCAGTTCGGGCAGCTCGACCGCGCCGCGCGTGCGGGCGAGCCGCGCGAGCTGCTCGGCCTGGGGCAGCTCGGGCGCCTCGCCGAGCAGCGCCAGAAGCTGCGGCAGCTCGGCGCGGGGCGAGCCCTTGGCGAGATAGAGTTCCGCGCGTGCCGTGGCGTGGAGCAGGCCGGGGCGCATCGAATCGAGCTTGATCTGCGCGTCGGCCCAGCGCTGGGCGCGGATCGCCGCGAAGACCGCGCGATAGGCTTCGCGTTCCGATGGATCGAGCTGGGCGGGGACGCCGTCGCCGGCCTCGCGCTTCTCGAAGCGCTCGGCCGCTTTCTCGTCGGCGGCGTGGGCCACCGCGGGAAAAGCCAAGGCAATGGCGGTGGCGGCGAACAGGATACGCGGGTTCACTTTTGCCCCCCAAGAAGCAACTGCAGGTCTTTCCAGGCGTCGGCCTTCGCCGCGGGTTTGGTCAGCAGGAACCGCGGGTGGAAGGTCGCGACCACCAAAGATTGTCCATTTTCTTGGTTAACGGCTTCTAAACGGCCGCGCCGCAGCCCGGCTTCGGCCCCGATAACCGAACGACTCACCGTCTGGCCGAGCAGCAGCAGCTTCTGCGGCGCGGCGAGCGCGATGTGGTGGCGGGCGAGCTCGCCCAGCCGCGCCTCGGCCTCGCGCGGCACCTGGCCGGTGATCGGGCGGGCGGCGCAGAGCGGAGCGAAATAGATCGAATCCCGGTCGAGCCCGATCGCGGCGAGCATATGGTCGAACAGCCGTCCCGCGCCGCCGCCGAGCAGGCCCGGCGTCTCGCCCTCGAACTCGGGCAGGTCGGTGATCACCATCAGCGGCGCGGCGGGATTGCCTGACGGCGCGACGATCGGCTCGCCCCAGCTCGCCTCGGGCGCGCCGCTGCCGAACCGCCAGTCGATGAACGCCTCGAGCGTCGCGGGAAGCGGTGCCTCCGGCTCGGGTTCGGCGAGCGCAACGGGCTGGCCCGCGCTCGCCGTAGCGGCAGGCGGCGCCTCGCGCGCGGTCCAGTCGCGCGGCGCTTCGTCCACGAGCATGTCCACGCCCGCGTCGCGCCACCATTCGAGTGCGCTGGCCGCCTCGGCGCGCCAGTCTGAAGCCCCCACAAAGCCCATGCGTTTCACAGAGTCATGCCTTGACGCCACCGTCAATCTACCGCCATCGGGGGAGGGACAGGACGCGCCGCGCGTGCGATGACCCGAAGGTGCGCCCGCCAGGGGAGACGAAAAGTGAGCGAACGCGAGTCGATGCCATATGACGTCGTGATCGTCGGCGCGGGGCCTGCGGGCCTCGCCGCGGCGATCCGGCTGAAGCAGCTGGCGGCCGAGGCCGGCGGCGAGATCAGCGTGTGCATCCTCGAAAAGGGGTCGGAGGTCGGCGCGCACATATTGTCGGGCGCGGTGATCGACCCGAAGGCGCTCGACGAGCTGTTGCCCGAATGGCGCGACCAGGGCTGCCCGCTGGCGCAGGTGCCGGTCCACGACAACCAGCACTGGCTGCTGTCCAAGAAGGGCAAGTGGAACGTCCCGCACTTCATCGTGCCGAGCTTCATGCACAATGAGGGCACCTATACCGGGAGCCTCGGCAACCTCTGCCGCTGGCTCGCCGAGCAGGCCGAGGGGCTGGGGGTCGAGATCTTCCCGGGCTTCGCCGCCGCCGAGATCCTCTACCATGAGGACGGCTCGGTGAAGGGCGTCGCGACCGGCGACATGGGCGTCGCGCGCGACGGCACGCACAAGCCCGACTATCAGCCCGGGCTCGAGCTCCACGCGCGCTACACCTTCTTCGGCGAGGGCGTGCGCGGGCACCTCTCCAAGCAGCTCCAGCGCCAGTTCGGCCTGTGCGAGGGCGTCGAGCCGCAGATCTACGGCCTCGGCGTCAAGGAATTATGGGACATTGATCCCGCGAACCACGTCCCCGGCCGCGTGATCCACACCCAGGGCTGGCCGCTCAACGAGACGCAGGGCTCGAACGGCGGCGGCTTCCTCTACCACCAGGCCAATGGGCAGGTGGCGTTGGGCTTCGTCACCTGGCTCAACTACACCAATCCCTATCTCTCGCCCTTCCAGGAGATGCAGCGCTGGAAGACGCATCCGGCGATCGCCGAGATCCTCAAGGGCGGCAAGCGCGTCTCCTACGGCGCGCGCGCGATCAGCGACGGCGGGCTGCAGGCGATCCCCAAGCTGACCTTCCCCGGCGGCGTGCTGATCGGCGACAGCGCGGGCTTCCTCAACGTGCCGCGGATCAAGGGCACGCACACCGCGATGAAGAGCGGCATGCTCGCCGCCGAAGCGGCGTTCGCGGCGGTGCAGGCGGATCGCTCGGGCGACGAGCTCACCGCCTATCCGGAAGCGTTCCGCGCCAGCTGGATGTACAAGGAATTGAGCATCGTCCGCAACGTCGCGCCGCTGGTGAAGAAGTTCGGCGACTTGGTCGGCTCGGGCCTCGCCAACATCACCATGTTCCTCGAGAGCTGGGGCGTCAGGATGCCCTTCACCATGGGCCACAAGCCCGATCACGAGAGCCTGTGGCGCAAGGACCTGGTCAAGCCGATCGACTATCCCAAGCCCGACGGCGTGCTGACCTTCGACCGGCTCTCCTCGGTGTTCCTGTCGAACACCAATCACGAGGAGGATCAGCCGGTCCATCTGACGCTCAAGGATCCGGATATCCCGGTCGAGTACGATCTGCCCCTTTATGACGAGCCCGCGCAGCGCTATTGCCCGGCGGGCGTCTACGAGATCGTGGGCGAGGCGGAAGGGACGCCGAAGTTCGTGATCAACGCGCAGAACTGCGTCCACTGCAAGACGTGCGACATCAAGGACCCCACGCAGAACATCAACTGGGTGGTGCCCGAAGGCGGCGGAGGACCGAATTATCCCAACATGTAGGCGCCTGACCGTTCCGCTCGCGGCGATCGCGCTCGCCATGCCGGGCGCGGCCTGGGCCGACGCGCGCGACTATGTCCGCGCGCGCGCCGCGGCCGAGGACGGCGCGGTGGGCGTGGCTGCGGCGGGCTATGCCGCGGTGATGACGGCCGCCCCCAATGACGAGGTGGTCGCGATCCGCGCCTATCGCAACGCGCTGGCGGCGGGCGACATGGCGCTGGCGCAGCGCGCGGCGGCGGTGCTCAAGCGCTCGGGCGTGGCGCCCGCGGACGTCTCGCTCCTCGACTTCGCCGAAGCGCTGCGCACGCGCAAGGCGGAGGCGGCCGACGACGCGCTGGGCGGGATCGGCGCGGGCCCGCTCGATTTCCTGGCGCCGGTGCTGCGCGCCTGGCTCGCCTATGATCGCGGCGCCGACCCCTTTCCGATCCTCGACAAGGCGAACGAAAGCGGGCTCGCCCGCCGTTACATCGCCGAGCATCGCGCGCTGCTGCTGATCGCGTCGGACCGGACCGAGGACGGCATCGCGGCGCTGCGTGCGGCGGTGGGCGCGGACCCGGGCAGCATCGACTTGCGCTGGAACGCCGCGACCCTGCTCGCGGCCAAGGGCCGGCGCGACACCGCGCTGTCGCTGCTCGCCGGGGAGGATCCGGTGCTCTCCGGCCTGCGCGCGCGCTTGAAGAAGGGGCCGAAGCCCGGTGCCGCGTTCGGCGCCAGCCGCGCCTTCACCCGGCTCGCCTCCGACCTCGCCGGGCAGGAGACTCAGGCGCTGTCGATCCTGCTCACCCGCTCGGCACTGATGCTCGACCCCGGTGACGATCGCGCACGCCTGCTGCTCGCCGACGCGCTGGCGGGCGAGCAGGCCTATGAGCGGGCTCAAGCCGCGCTGGACGGGGTCAGGAAGAACAGCCCCTTCTATCCTGCCGCGCTGACCGAGCGCGTGGGACTGCGCGACAAGCAGGGCGACGATGCCGGGGCGCTGGCGCTCGCCGCGACGCTGGCCAGGGCGCCGGGGGCGAGCGTGGCCGACCTGCAGCGCTATGCCGACCTGCTGTCCGAACAGGGCCGCGAGAGCGAGGCGGCCGAGGTGTATGCCCGCGCGCTGGCGCAGACGGGCGAGCAGGCGACCTGGATCCAGCACCTCCAGCTCGGCGGCGCGCTCGAGCGGGCAGGGCGGTGGGACGAGGCGCTGCCGCACCTGCGCAAGGCGGTCGAGCTCGCGCCCGAGCAGCCGGTCGCGCTCAACTATCTCGGCTATGCGCAGATCGAGCGCGGCGTGAACGTCGCCGACGCGACCGCCCTGCTCGAACGCGCGAGCAAGCTGCGGCCCGATGACGCCGCGATCACCGATTCGCTCGGCTGGGCCTATTTCCGCCAGGGCGAGGTCGCCAAGGCGCTGCCCTTGCTCGAAAAGGCCGCGCAGGGCGAGCCGGGTAGCGCGACGATCAACGAGCATCTCGGCGACGCCTATTGGCGCATCGGGCGGCGCTTCGAGGCGCGCTACGCCTGGCGTGCCGCCGCGCTCTATGCCGAGGGCGAGCAGAAGACGCGGCTCTCGGCCAAGCTCGCCGACGGCATCGTTCAAAGGACCGCGGCAAACTGACTCTGACCGAGCCAGCGCCGGCCAAGCTCAACCTCGCGCTGCACGTGCGGCGGCGGCGCGACGACGGCTATCACGAGCTCGAGACGCTGTTCGCCTTCGCTGCGGACGGCGATGTGCTTACGGTGGCCGAAGCCGATGCCGACCGGCTGGAGATCGACGGCCCCTTTGCGGCAGGACTTTCGACAACTGACAATCTGGTGCTCGCGGCGTTGGAGTCGATGCGGTCGCCCCCGTTCGGCGGCGTGCCGCCGCTGGCGATCCGGCTGACCAAGAACTTGCCGGTGGCGGCCGGGATCGGCGGCGGATCGGCCGATGCGGCGGCGATGATCCGGCTGCTCGACCGGCATTATGTGCATAACGGTGATAATCGCGAGCTGGCGATCGCCAACGCGAATCTGGGCGCGGACGTCGGCGCGTGCATCGTCGGACGGACACGGATCGGGCGTGGCACAGGTGCCGAGCTGCACATGGCAGCGGACGACTTGGCGAGATGCCCGGTGCTGCTGGTCAATCCGGGCGTGCCGCTCGCAACCGGGCCGGTGTTCAAGGCCTGGGACGGAGTCGACCGCGGCCCGTTGCCCGAGGGCAGCGCGCGGGAAATCGCGCTGGGCGGACGAAACGACCTGGAAGACCCGGCGATCCGCCTGTGCCCGGTGATCGCCGACGTGCTGGCTCGGCTGCGCGACAGCGATGCGTGGCTGGTGCGCATGTCGGGGTCGGGCGCGACCTGTTTCGCGCTGTTCGACAGCCTTGAAGCGCGTGCCTCGGCCGCGACGACGGTCAGGACCGCGCGCCCGGGCTGGTGGTGTCTCGAAACGGTGCTGTCGTGACAGATGATTGTCCCATTTTGGCACATATTCCCGTGACTTATGCTCCCCCGCTCTGTGGGCGGGCACTTGGCCCGCGACTTGCTGTGCCTGCGGTGCGGGTCAGGCGCCGGGAGCGAAACGCCCGTGGATGGCCCCCGCTCGCTCCGGCGGGCGGGCGCTATCCTCGCCGCGGGAGCCGGCGATGATCGGCTGGCAACTCCACGATCACATCGCGATCCTCACCCTTGATCGAGGCGGCGCGCGCAACGCGATCCCGATCGCGGGCTGGGATGCGCTCGCCGAGGCCGCGCGCGCCATCGCCGCCTCCGATGCCCGCGCGGTGATCCTGCGCTCGGCGATGCCGGGCATGTTCTCGGCCGGCGCCGATCTCGCCGAATTCCGCGACCTCGTCGAGCAACCCGGCCTGCGCGTCCGCTTCCGCGAGGCGATGGCCGCGGCGATCGAGGCGATCGCGGCGCTGCCGATGCCGGTGATCGCCGCGATCGACGGCGGCTGTTTCGGTGCCGCCGTCGCGCTGACGCTGGCGTGCGACATCGTGGTGGCGGGCGACGAGGCCGTGTTCGCGACGACGCCCGCCAAGCTCGGCCTGACCTACCCGGCAGCCGATGTCGCCCGGTTGAAGGCGCGAGCAGGCGAGGGGCAGGCGGCGCTGATGCTGTTCACCGGCGCCCGCATCGAGGCCGAAGAGGCGGCCCGCATCGGCCTCGCCCATCGCCGCGTCGCGCACGCCCAGCCCGCCGCGCACGAATTCGCCAACGCCATCGCCGCCAACGTCCCCGGGGCGGTGCGCGCGCTCAAGGCGGTGCTTCGCGACCCGGCGGGGGCAGGGCACGCACGCGCCTTCGACGACGCCTTCGGCTCGGATGCCTTCCGCGCGCGTCTCGATGCCTTTCTGGAGGGGAAAAGATGAGTGCCGCGCATGTGATCCAAGGCGGCGCCGACATCCTGATCCTCTGCGACCACGCCTCGAATGCCGTGCCGCCCGATGTGGATCTCGGCATCGACCCGCGGCTGCTCGGCAAGCACGTCGCGATCGATATCGGCGCCGCGGCGGTGAGCGAGGCGCTCGCCGCGCAGCTCGGCGCCCCCGCGATCCTCGCCACCGTCTCGCGCCTGGTGATCGACCTCAATCGCGAACCCGACAGCGCCGGGCTGATCCCGCATATCAGCGACGGCCATGCGATCCCCGGCAATGGCGGCGTCGACCGTGCCGAGCGCATCGCGCGCTTCCACGCCCCCTATCATCGCCGCATCGCCGACACGATCCGCGCCCGCCGCCCGGCGCTGCTCGTCTCGGTCCACAGCTTCACCCCGCGGCTCGAGCAGCATGACGGCCCGTCGCGCCCGTGGGAGATCGGCGTCCTCTACAACCGCAACGCCCGCGCCGCCCGGATCGGGATCGAGCTGCTGGAGCGAGCCGGCGTCGTCACCGGCGACAACGAGCCCTATTCGGGCCGGCTGCTCAACGCGACGATGAACCGCCATGCCGAGGGTAACGGCATCCCCTATCTCGGCATCGAGATCCGCAACGACTTGATCTCGGACGCCGCCGGGGTGGCACATTGGGCGCAGCTTCTCGCGTCGATAGTAAAAGACGTGCGCAACTCTCTTGCGCGAACGGGGTCGCCGGCGACATAGGCGTTCGCGCCATGACCAATCGCTTCGACAAGTCCCGCCTGCCCTCGCGCCACGTCTCCGTCGGCCCCGAGCGCGCCCCGCACCGCAGCTATTACTACGCCATGGGGATTCCCGAGGAGGACATCGCCAAGCCCTTCGTCGCGCTCGCCAGCGCGGGCAACGACAGCGCGCCGTGCAACACCACGCTCGACGCGCAGGCCGACGCCGCGCGCAAGGGTGTGATCGACAATGGCGGCATGCCGCGCCGCTTCAACACGATCACCGTCACCGACGGCATCGCCATGGGCCATCAGGGGATGAAGTCCTCGCTGGTCAGCCGCGAGGTGATCGCGGATTCGGTTGAGCTGTCGGTGCGCGGCCATTGCTACGACGCGCTGGTCGGCTTTGCCGGCTGCGACAAGTCGCTGCCGGGCATGATGATGGCGATGCTGCGCCTCAATATCCCGTCGATCTTCGTCTATGGCGGCTCGATCCTGCCCGGCCGCTACCAGGACCGCGACGTCACCGTGGTCGACGTGTTCGAGGTGGTCGGCAAGTTCGCCGCCGGCACCTGCCCGATCAGCGAGGTCCATGCGCTCGAGAAGGTCGCGTGCCCCGGCCACGGCGCGTGCGGCGGGCAATATACCGCCAACACCATGGCCTGTGTCGGCGAGGCGATCGGGCTCTCATTGCCCAATAGCAACATGGTCCCCGCGCCCTATACCAGCCGCGAGCAGATCGCGGTCGCCGCGGGCTGGCAGGTGATGGAGCTGCTGGAGAAGAACATCCGCCCGCGCGACATCTGCACGCGCGAGGCGTTCGTCAACGCCGCGCGCATCGTCGCGGCGACTGGCGGCTCGACCAACGGCGCGCTGCACCTGCCGGCAATGGCGAGCGAGGCGGGGATCGACTTCGACCTGTTCGACGTCGCCGAGATCTTCAGATCAACGCCTTACATCGCGGACCTCAAACCGGGCGGCAAATATGTCGCCAAGGACATGTACGAGGCCGGCGGCGTCTACATGCTGATGAAGACCCTGCTCGCCAACGACCTGCTCGACGGCAACTGCCTGACCGTCACCGGCAAGACACTGGGCGAGAATATCGACCAGGTGACGTGGAACCCCGACCAGAAGGTGATCTACGACGTCAAGGCGCCGCTCACCCCCACCGGCGGCGTGGTCGGCCTGCGCGGCAGCCTCGCCCCCAACGGCGCGATCGTGAAGGTCGCGGGCATGCACCGCCTCCAGTTCGAAGGCCCGGCACGCTGCTTCGACTGCGAGGAAGAGGCGTTCGAGGCGGTCGAGAAGCGCGAGATCCGGGAGGGTGAGGTCGTCATCATCCGCTACGAAGGTCCCAAGGGTGGTCCGGGCATGCGCGAGATGCTGTCGACCACCGCCGCGCTCTATGGCCTCGGCATGGGCGAGAAGGTCGCGCTGATCACCGACGGGCGCTTCTCCGGCGCGACGCGCGGCTTCTGCATCGGCCATGTCGGACCTGAGGCGGCCGAGGGCGGGCCGATCGCGCTGGTCGAGAATGGCGACATCGTGCGGATCGACGCCGAGGTCGGGACGATCGACCTCGACGTCGCCGAGGACGTGCTCGCCGAGCGCCGCGCGCGCTGGCAGCCGCGCGAGAATGCGTACCAGTCCGGGGCACTCTGGCGCTATGCGCAGAATGTCGGACCGGCCTATAAGGGGGCGGTGACGCACCCGGGGGCGAAGTCCGAAAAGCATGTCTACGCGGATATCTGAAGTCCTGGCGGCGGCGGCGTTGCTGTCGCTCGCCGCCTGCGGAAGCAAGGTCGAGACCGACGCCGAGCGCGCCCAGCGCGCCAAGGCCGAACTGGCGCGCGCCGAGGCGGAGGGCCGCATTCCCTGCGCGATCGGCGCGGCCGAGTTCACCACCAACTGCACGATCGACCGCGCGCGCACCCAGGATGGCCTCATCCTGACGATCCATCAGCCCGACGGCGGTTTCCACCGCCTGCGCGTCACCACGGACGGCCGCGGCGTGGTCGCGGCCGACGGCGCGCGACAGGCGGCGGTCTCGGTGATCGACAAGGACGCGATCGAGGTGGCGATCGACGACGCCCGCTACCGCCTGCCCGCACGGATCAAGGGCAACGACTAGCCAGCGATTTGCGCGGCGCGCACTTTGCCCCTATCTCGGCCGCGCCAGAGGGCCGGGCGGCCGCCGCCGTGCGTGCACGGGGGAGGAAAGTCCGGGCTCCACGGAAACACGGTGCCGGGTAACGCCCGGCGGTCTCGGCTCGCCGGGGTCAGGGAAAGTGCCACAGAGAGCAGACCGTCCACTGCCTTCGGGTAAGGACATGGGTGAAAGGGTGCGGCAAGAGCGCACCGCGCGACCGGCAACGGAAGCGGCACGGCAAACCCCACCGGGAGCAAGATCGAATAGGGGCCGCACATGGGGAGTTCCGCCCCGCGGCCCGGGTTGATTGCTTGAGCCTGCACGCAAGTGCCGGCCTAGAGGAATGGCCGCCCATCGCGCGCACCTCCGCAAGGAAAGGGCCGCGTGGACAGAACCCGGCTTACAGGCCCTCTGGCACTTTCGTCCTGCGCCGCGCCGCGCTAATCGCGCCGCCATGCGCGTTCTCCTGACAGGCTCCTCCGGCTGGCTCGGCCGCTATCTCGCGCCCCTGCTGCGTGACGCCGGCCATATCGTCACCGGCCTCGATGTCGCGCCGGGCGCCGACACCGGCGTGATCGGCACCGTCGCCGATGCCGCGCTGATCGAGCGCACCTTCGGCGAGCACGGCATCGAGGCGGTCATCCACGGCGGCGCGCTGCACAAGCCCGATATCGCCCGCTACTCCAGGCAGACCTTCGTCGACGTCAACGTCACCGGCACGCTCAACCTGCTCGAAGCCGCGGCCCGTGCTGGCCACGACCGCTTCGTCTTCACCTCGACCACCTCGCTGATGATCAGCCAGGCGATCCGCGACGAGGCGGACGACGCCGCGGTCTGGCTCGACGAGGACAGCGGCCCGATCGAGCCGCGCAACATCTACGGCGTCACCAAATACGCCGCCGAGCAGCTCTGCCGCCTGTTCCATGCCGAGCATGGCCTGAGCAGCATCGTCCTGCGCACCGGCCGTTTCTTCCCCGAGGAGGACGACACCCACAGCCACCCGCCGGGCGAGAACCTCAAGGCCAACGAGTTCCTCCACCGCCGCCTGACCGTCGAGGACGCTGCGCGCGCCCACCTCGCCGCGCTCGACAAGGCACCCGGCATCGGCTTCGGCACCTATCTCGTCTCCGCACCCACGCCCTTCGTCCGCACCGACGCGGCCGAACTCAAGCACGATGCCGCAGCGGTGATCGCCCGCTACTTCCCCGAGGCACCCGATCTCTACGCCGCGCGGGGCTGGGAGCTGCCCGGGCGCATCGGCCGGGTCTATGACAGCGGCCGCATCACCCGCGACCTCGGCTTCGTCTTCGACACCGGCTTCGCGCAGATCCTCGCCGCGCTCCGCGACGGCACGCCGCTGCCGTTCGCGCACGACGCGGACTATGTTTCGCCCAAGGAAGTCGCCTAGCGGAGCCGCTTGCCGCCCGCCCGGGACAGGCGTAGCGTTCGTCCATGATCGCGTGGTTCCGCCGCCGCTATCTCGACCTTCTCTGCTCGATATACATCTATAACGAGCATCGCGGCTACACGAGCATCGATCGCGTGCTGGAGGCGGTGCGCGCCCGCTCGCCCGACGACCACGCGCTGATCGCCGCGATCGAGAAGCACCGCGCCGACGAGCACAAGCATTACGTCATGTTCAAGCGCTGGTTCGAGCTGCGCGGCGAGATGCCGCTCAAGGTCGACCGCACCTGCGGCCATATCGACCGCTTCGTCGAGATCATGTTCCGCACCACGATCGACGATCTCGATACCCAGGCGATCATCGCCCGCGACGACCTGTTCGAACGGCTCTGCCGCGTCATCTCGCTCACCGAGCAGCGCGGCTTCCGCCAGGTCGAGATCCTGCTGCGCCACCCGCTGGTGCGCCACGACCGCGCGCTGATCCGCATCTTCGAGGTGATCCATCGCGACGAGCCGAGCCACTGGGCGCCCTATGACGGCTGGCTCAAGGCCAATGGCAAGCGTGACCCGCGCTGGTGGGAGCGGGGGATCGACAGCTTCATCCACTCCGAGCTGCTCTTCCTCAAGCTGCCCGCGCTGTTCCTCAACCCGTGGTTGGGGCGGCGTGAAAGCTGGGCCGATGCGGGGGACGCCGTCCCCCTCCGTCCCTGAATCGGCCGGTCAATCTGGGAGCCCCGCATGAGGCCCATCATCACTGCCTTCGAAAGCTCGCCGGATCGCGGCAAGGGCCTCGCGCGCGACATGCGTGTGCGCTGGGCGCTCGAAGAGGTGGGCCAGCCTTATGACGTGCGCCTCGTCTCGTTCCGCGCGCTGAAGGCGCCCGAGCACCGCGCGCGCAATCCGTTCGGGCAGATCCCGACCTATGAGGAAGGCGGCCTCACCTTGTTCGAGTCCGGCGCGATCGTGCTCCACATCGCCGAACGCCACCCGGGCCTGCTGCCCGGCGATCCCGACGCCCGAGCGCGCGCGATCATGTGGATGTTCGCCGCGCTCAACTCGGTCGAGCCGCCGATCTTCGAGCGTTCGCTGGCCCGCATCCTCGAGCGCGACCAGCCCTGGTTCGAGCAGCGCCTGCAAGCGCTCGACAAGAGCATCCGGCGCTATCTCGGCGACTTGTCGCGCCATCTCGGCGACGCCGAGTGGCTCGACGGCCCGTTCAGCGCGGGCGATCTGCTGATGGTGACGGTGCTGCGCCGGCTCGAAGGGTCGGGCTTGCTCGAAGCCCATCCGGACATCGCCGCCTATGTCGCCCGCGCCGAAGCACGGCCCGCCTATCAGCGCGCCTTCGCCGCCCAGCTGGCGGTGTTCGAGGCGGCATCGGACGGCTGACGCGCCGGCGCCGGTTCATCCGGCGGGGCGATGCGCGTAGCTCAGCACCCGGCGCATTTCCCACCGCGCACCCGCCTTGCGCCACACCACCGCGAACCGCGCGTCACCGTCCAGTCGCTCGGCCGCGTCGCCCTGCTTTGCGTAGAACCGATGCACGCCTGTCACGATCGCGCCATGACCCGGTACCGGATCGACCGCCACGCCATCGGCTACCACTTCCCGCCGCACATGCAGTCCCGCCGTGCCGCACGGCCCTTTCATGAGCGAGCGCACCACGGCGCGCCGGCCTTGCGTCAAGCCGGTCTTGTCGTGGTAGAATTCGATGTCGTCGGCGAGCAGCTTGCCCATCGCGTCGGCGTCGCATTCGTTGAAGGCGCGCCAGAAGGCGCCATCGGCTGCCAGAACGCCATCGTCCGCGGGCGGCGCAGAGGCCGCCAATAGGAGGAGGGCGGACGTCATGTTCGCGAGGATGCTCATATCGACTGTATTATCCTAATAATACAGTCCGGGCAAGCACCCTCCCGGACGAGGGGGCCCCCAACTCCAGCTTCACGCACGAAAATGCCGCCTGCGCTTGCTCCGGCGCAACAAAGGCGTAAGTGGGCCCCGTCATGGCCAGTAAACCGCTCACCCTGTACGAGAAGATCTGGGCCGCGCATGTCGTCGAGCGCCGCGACGACGGCACGTGCCTCATCTATATCGACCGCCACCTCGTCCACGAAGTCACCAGCCCCCAGGCGTTCGAGGGGCTTCGCGCCAATGGCCGGCGCGTGCGGCGGCCCGACCTCACGCTCGCCGTGCCCGACCACAATCTGCCGACCACGCCCCGTGTCGACGCCGCGGGCAACCGCCTGCCGATCGCCGATCCGGAGAGCGCGCAGCAGCTCGCCGCGCTCGAGCGCAACGTCGCCGAGTTCGGCATCGACTATTTCGGCGCGACTGCGGCCGAGCAGGGCATCGTCCATGTCGTCGGGCCCGAACAGGGCTTCACGCTACCCGGCACCACGCTGGTGTGCGGCGACAGCCACACCTCGGCGCATGGCGCGCTGGGCGCGCTGGCGTTCGGCATCGGCACCAGCGAGGTCGAGCACGTCCTCGCCACCCAGACGCTGCTGCTCGCCCAGTCGAAGACGATGGAGATCCGCGTCGACGGGACGCTCGGCTTCGGCGTCTCGGCCAAGGACGTGGTGCTCGCGATCATCGGCAAGACCGGGGCGGCGGGCGGCACCGGCTATGTCGTCGAGTACACCGGCGAGGTGATCCGCGCGCTGTCGATCGAGGGGCGGCTGACCGTCAGCAACATGTCGATCGAGGGCGGCGCACGCTCGGGCCTGATCGCGCCCGACGAGAAGACCTTCGCCTACCTCAAGGGCCGCCCGATGGCGCCCAGTGGCGAGCAATGGGAGCAGGCGGTGGCGTGGTGGAAGACGCTGCCGACCGACCCGGGCGCCGTCTATGACCGCGTCGTCACCCTGAACGGCAGCGACATCGCGCCCTCGCTCACCTGGGGCACCAGTCCCGAGGATGTCGTGCCGATCACCGGCGTCGTCCCCGATCCCGAGAGCTTCGCCGATCCCGCGAAGCGCGTCGCGGCGCAGAAGTCGCTCGACTATATGGGCCTGAAGCCCGGCACGCGGATGCAGGACATCGCGGTCGAGAACATCTTCATCGGCAGCTGCACCAACAGCCGCATCGAGGACCTGCGCGCCGCTGCGGACGTGGTGAAGGGCCGTCACGTCGCCGGCGGCATCCGCCAGGCCCTGATCGTGCCCGGCTCGGGCCTGGTCAAGCGCCAGGCCGAGGCCGAGGGGCTCGACCGCATCTTCATCGAGGCCGGCTTCGAATGGCGCGAGCCGGGCTGCTCGATGTGCCTGGCGATGAACCCGGACAAGGTGCCCGCCGGCGAACGCTGCGCTTCCACTTCGAATCGGAATTTTGTAGGGAGGCAGGGTCCGGGGGCCCGAACCCATCTGGTTTCGCCCGCCATGGCGGCGGCGGCAGCGGTGACGGGAAGGCTCACGGACGTGCGTGACCTTGTAGGGGGATGACCAGTGAAGCGCGTATTGGTGTTGCTGGTGGCGGGTACGGCGTTGAGCGGAGCCGCGGCGGTCTATGCCGCCGCGAACGTCCAGGCGAGCGAGCCGGCAGGCGTGAAGCCGGCGACCGCGAAGGACGCGGCGCGCCGCTGATCCGCGCGCGCCGGCGCGTTGCCGGCCGCGATTTGGTTCGTGTACCGACGCGGCGTATCGATGCGATGCGCCGTCCGGGAGAACCGTCATGCTGAAAGCCCTGTTCGCCGCGACTGCCGCCTTGGCCCTGACCGGGCAGGCCGCGCCGCCTGCGCCCGCGATCCAGCTCTACGCCTTCGAATGCGGCAAGCTGCAGGAGGATCTGAGCTGGTACAACGACGCCTTTGCCTTCGAGGGACAGAAGCGCGAATTCGTCGCCGGCTGCTTCCTGATCCGCCATCCCAAGGGCGTGCTGCTGTGGGATACGGGCCTGACCCCCGACCTGATCGGCAAGCCGACGCCCGAGCAGGCCCTCGCCACGACCATCCCCGATCGCCTCAAGGCGCTCGGTCTCGCACCCGCCGCGGTCACCTATGTCGGCATCAGCCATTATCATGCCGATCACACGGGCGGGGCACGTGACTTCCCTGATGCCGAGCTGCTGATCGGCGCACGCGACTGGGAGGCGCTCAGGGCGCTCAAGGACAACCATCCGCGCGCCGCGCCGCTCGCGCACTGGCGCAGCGGCAAGGGCAAGGTGCAAGCGGTGCCGGGCGATCTCGACGTGTTCGGCGACGGCTCGGTGCAGATGCTGGCGATGCCCGGCCACACGCCCGGCCACACCGCGCTGCTCGTGAAGCTGCCGCGCACCGGCGCGGTCCTGCTCAGCGGCGACGAATATCATTTCCGCGAGAACCGCGCGCGGCGCGGCGTTCCCAAGTTCAACACCAGCCGGGCCGAGACATTGGCGTCGCACGACCGGTTCGAGGAGATTGCAAAGGTGCTGAAAGCCAAGGTCATCATCCAGCACGACGCGCGCGACCTCGCGCTACTGCCCGCCTTCCCGAAGGCGGCCGAGTGATGGAACCGGTCAAGAAGGTCGAGGGGCGCGCCTATCCCTGGGGCGCCAAGAACATCGACACCGACATCATCATCCCCGCGCACTGGCTCAAGACGATCAGCCGCGAGGGGCTCGGCAAGGGCGCGTTCGAGAGCGTGCGCGCCGAACCCGGCAACATCTTCGACGACGAGCGCTATGCCGGCTCGCCGATCCTGATCGCGGGCGAGAATTTCGGCTGCGGGTCGAGCCGCGAGCATGCCGCCTGGGCGCTCAAGGACATGGGCATCACCGCGGTGATCGCGCCGAGCTATTCGGACATCTTCTCGGGCAACGCCTTCAAGAACGGCATCGTCGCCGTGGTGCTGCCGCAGGCGGCGATCGACCGGCTGGTGGAGGTCGCCCGGACCGATCCCGTGACGATCGACCTCGAGACGATGACCGTCACCACCCCCTATCAGGACCGCTTCCCCTTCGAGATGGACCCGTTCCGCCGCGATTGCCTGATGCAGGGGCTGGACGAGGTCGGCCTGACGCTGGCAAAGGATACCGCGATTTCGAAATACGAGTCGACGGTCGCCGAGCAGCGCCCGTGGATCGCACGGGAGAGAGCTGATGCGGGCGTTGCTGTCGAATGAAGTCGGCGGACCTGAAACTCTAACGCTGGGTGAGCTGCCCGACCCGGTGGCCAGGCCGGGCGAGGTGGTGGTCGCGATCAAGGCCTGCGCGATCAACTATCCCGACGTCCTGATCATCGAGGACAAATACCAGTTCAAGCCGCCGCGCCCCTTCGCCCCCGGCGGGGAGATCGCCGGCGTCGTCGAAGCGGTGGGCGAGGGCGTCACCGACCTTTCGCCCGGCGACCGCGTGCTCGGCTCGACCGGCTGGAACGGCCTCGCCGAGAAGGCCGCGATCGACCGCCGCCGCCTCTACCCGCTGCCCGATGGCAAGAGCTTCGAGCAGGGCGCCTCGCTGCTGATGACCTATGGCACGAGCATCCATGCGCTGCTCGACCGCGGGCATCTCAAGCAAGGCGACACGCTGCTGATCCTCGGCGCGGCGGGCGGCATCGGCCTCTCCGCGATCGAGCTCGGCAAGGCGTTCGGCGCGCGCGTCGTCGCCGCGGTGTCGAGCGAGGAGAAGGCGGCCGCCGCGAGAGCCGCCGGCGCCGACGAGACCCTGGTCTACCCCCGCGCGCCGTTCGACAAGGACCAGTCCAGGGCGCTCGCCGAGCAGTTCAAGGCCGCGGTCGGCCCCGATGGCGCGCAGGTGATCTACGATCCCGTCGGCGGCGACTATGCCGAGCCCGCGCTGCGCTCGATCGGCTGGGAAGGGCGCTACCTCGTCGTCGGCTTCCCCGCGGGCATCCCCAGGCTGCCGCTCAATCTCACCCTGCTCAAGAGCTGCGACGTGTGCGGCGTGTTCTGGGGCGCCTTCGCCGCGCGCGACCCCAAGGCCAACGCCGCGCATGTCGAGCATCTCTTCCGCCTGTGGGAGGAGGGCAGGATCAATCCCCATGTCAGCGAGACCTTCGCGTTCGCGGATGGCGGCAAGGCGATCGCCAGGCTCGCCGGCCGCGGGGCGATCGGCAAGCTGGTGGTCAGGGTCGCGGACTAGTCCTCCGCCCGCTCGTGGCGCACCAGCGACACCAGCACGAACGAGATGATCATCAGCAGATACCACGCCCCGAGCTTGCCCGGGTGGACCATCGCCCAGCCATTCTCCTGCCCTGGATAGAGCCAGGCGCGTGAGAAGGTGCCGATATTCTCCGCGAACCAGATGAACAAAGCGACCAGCAGCCAGCCGACCAGCAGCGGCATCCAGCGCTCGGTGCGGAACGGCGTGAACCAGATCTTCGTCCGCCAGAACAGCAGGCCGGTCGCCGCGAACAGCGCCAGCCGCACGTCGGGCAGCCAGTGGTGCGCGAAGAAGTTGACATAGATCGCCGCCGCCAGCGTCCAGGTCGTCCAGCGCGGCGGATAATGCTCGAAACGGAAGTGGAAGATGCGCCAGACGCGCGCGATATAGCTGCCCACCGCCGCATACATGAACCCCGAGAACAGCGGGACGTCGCCGATCCGCAACAGGCTCGGCTCGGGATAGAGCCACGAGCCGTGCGCGGTCTTGAACAGCTCCATCACCGTCCCGACGAGGTGGAAGGCGAGGATCACCTTGGCCTCGTTCCAGCTCTCCAGCCGGAAGGCGAGCATGCCGAGCTGGATCGCCACCGCTCCGATCGTCAGGAAATCATAGCGGGCGAGCGGCGCATCGGCGGGGTAGAACAGATGCGTGCCCAGCAGCAGCGCGAGCATCAGCGCCCCGAACAGGCACGCCCAGCCCTGCTTGAACCCGAACAGCAGGAACTCGTAGAGCGCGCCCTGCCAGCCCGAAGTGGGCTGCGCCGCCTCCAGCCGCGCGCGGATGCGGGCGAAACGGGTGGCGCCGGCGCTCTCGCTCATCCGCGGCGCTACTTCGCCTGCCTTCTCGCCATGAATGCCAGCCGCTCGAACAGCATCACGTCCTGCTCGTTCTTGAGCAGCGCGCCGTGCAAGGGCGGGATCGCCTTGCTCGGGTCGCGCGACTGGAGCACGTCGAGCGGCATGTCCTCGTGCAGCAGCAGCTTGAGCCAGTCGAGCAGCTCGCTCGTGCTCGGCTTCTTCTTGAGCCCCGGCACCTCGCGGATGTCGTAGAAGATGTCCATCGCCTTGCTCACCAGCAGCTTCTGGATGCCGGGGAAGTGGACGTCGACGATTGCCTGCATCGTCTCGCGGTCGGGGAATTTGATATAGTGGAAGAAGCAGCGCCGCAGGAACGCGTCGGGCAGTTCCTTCTCGTTGTTGCTGGTGATCACCACGATCGGACGCTCGGCGGCGCGTACCGTCTCCCCGGTCTCGTAGACATGGAATTCCATCCGGTCGAGTTCCTGGAGCAGGTCGTTGGGGAACTCGATATCGGCCTTGTCGATCTCGTCGATCAGCAGCACGGGCAGGGTGGGGGAGGTGAACGCCTCCCACAATTTGCCGCGGCGGATATAGTTGGCGATGTCGTGGACGCGCGCGTCGCCGAGCTGGCCGTCGCGCAGCCGGGCGACCGCGTCATATTCGTACAGGCCCTGATGCGCCTTGGTCGTCGACTTGACGTTCCACTCGATCAGCGGCGCGCCGACCGCCTTGGCGATCTCATAGGCCAGCACCGTCTTGCCCGTCCCCGGCTCGCCCTTGACCAGCAGCGGGCGGCGCAGCGTGACCGCGGCGTTGACCGCGACCTTGAGGTCCTCGGTCGCGACGTAACTTTGCGTGCCTTCGAAGCGCATTCCGGTCTCCGGTTGGAAGATCGGGTATGGCGGTAGCGGGGTTGCGAGGGACGACGCAAGCAGTTTGCCTGTCATCATGCGCTTTCATACAGTTCGCGCGCGGTTCGACTCGACGCCGCGCATGCAGAGAGAGGAAGTTCGATGCCGAAACTGTCTACTCGATCCCTGCTTCTGAGCTCGCCGCTTCTGGGTCTCGCGCTTCTGGGCGCATGCGGCCAGAAGCCGGCGACCGCACCGGCCAACGGGACGGCCGAGAACACCACCGCCGTCAACGAGACCGCGGCGGCGCCGGCCGCGGCGCCGCAGACCGTGGCCTATGACTGCATGCCCGCGCTGCTGCTCAGCGCGACCTATGACAACAGCACGGCGCCGGCGAAGGCGCGGCTGACGATCGGCGACAAGAGCTACGACCTGACCGGCGTCCCGGCGGCGAGCGGCGCCAAATACGCGACCGACCAGGGGCGCTCGGCCGGCAAGACCCTGGTGTGGGCGACCCAGGGCGAGGACGGCACGCTGCTCGAGGGCAAGGTCGGCGGCACCGAGGCCGACGAGAAGAAGGTCTCGAGCTGCAGTCCGCGCCGGGGCTGATTCATGAAGGGCGGGGCGCGGCGATCGCGCCCCGCCTGCTCAGCCGATAAGGTCAGTGCGCGTCGCGGGCGGAAGCGCGCGCTTCGAGCACGTCCCACAGGCCGCGATGCTGAGCCAGCATCTGCTGCGCGCCGAACAGCATCGCGCGCTCGACCGGCAGCGTCGCCGCCAGCGCGTCGATCACCGTCGCGGTCTCGAACGGCGGGGGCAGGGCGGAGGCGGGCGGGTCGATCCCCAGCCGCTCGCCGGCGATGTCGAGCAGCGCGCGGATCGCGGGCCAGTCGAGCACCAGCGCGAGCACCGTGCCGTCGGCGCAGCCGGTGCGGTCGGACTGGGCGAGCATGTCGAGCGCATGGCGCTGCGCGGCGATCGCCGCTTCGGACTGGGCCTGGCCGGGCGTGCTCGGCAGCGGCCCGGCTGCGGCGACGAGACGGACGATATAGGCGCGCTCGGCGGCGAAGCCCGCCGCAGCCTCGGCCATCCACGCCGCCGTCGCGCCCTCGTCGGAATGGCCGAGCGCCTGTTCGATCACGTCGGGATGGCGGGCATGGAGCAGGCAGAACTGGTGCACCGCGTCGGCCAGGTCGCGCATCGGCGCGATGCCCGTGGTGAGGCGCGCGAGGAAGCGATGGCTCGCGCTGCCGTCGGCGGCAACCAGTGCCGTCAACGTGCCCGAAGCTCCGCCAAGTCCCGCCGTCTGCACCGACTCTACCGCCATAGGTCCCCACGCTCCTTGCGCGCCGGCCGCTCCGGCGCGTGTGAATCCCCTGTGGTCCACAGGTCTATACCGAAGCACGTAAAGACGTGGTTGATGCGCGGTTTACCAGGCCGAAGGGTGTGGAAAGCCCGACGGATGCACGCGCCGCCGGACGCCTCGCGCGCCAGGAGAATGGCTGGTCACCCCGCTTTCGGGCCTGAATCCAGATGCTTGTCTTCCGTTCGCCCGCGCGCCGCGGCGCAAGTCCGGCCGGGAAGACGCCGGCGCGGCGGCGGCCGGGGAAAACGGACGATGGCCGAAAGGTAAAGCTGCTGAACGACGCGGCAACTCAGATAGGGGCTTTTCAATAACTGACGCGTCAGTTATTTATAACTCATGCCCCGTCGCACCCCGCCTGACCGCCGCGAATCGATCCTCACCGCCGCGCGGACCGAGTTCGCCGCGCGCGGCTATGCCGGGACGCGGATGGAGGACGTGGCGGCGCGAGTCGGCATCTCGAAGGCGACGCTCTATCTCCAGTTCGCCGACAAGGCGGCGCTGTTCCGCGAGCTGGTCGACTGGATGCTGGCGACGCGGCTGCCCGCGGCGTTGCCGCCCGAGATGGAGTCGGCGCCGCCCGCCGCGCAGCTCGCGGCGCTGGTGCGGTTCGGGGCGGGCCAGCTCGCCCAGCCCGAGATCGCCTTCCTGCCCCGCCTGGTGATCGGGGAGGGCGGCAATTTCCCGGAGATGGCGCGGACCTACCACGATCGCGCGGTCAGCCGCATCCTGACGCTGGTGGAGAACATCGTCGCGCGGGGCGTCGCGTCGGGGGAATTCCGCCAGGTCGATCCGCATCTCGCGGCGCGCAGCGTGGCCGGTGCATTGCTGCTCGGCGCGTTGTGGAAGACGGTGTTCGAGCCGGTGGGCGCCGAGCCGGTGGAGATGGAGGCGCTCGCCGAGTCGCATCTCGATGTCGTGCTGAACGGGCTTCTCGCGGGAGTGCGCGAATGAAACGGATATTGCCCCTGGTGGTGATCGGCCTGGCGGTGCTCGCCGGCCTGATCTGGTTCGCCTTCGGCCGCGACGACGGACCCGAACCGTGGCTCGGCTATGTCGAGGGCGAGGCGATCGAGGTCGCGGCGCCGGTCTCCGGGCAGCTCGCCTCGCTCAACGTCCAGCGCGGCGGGCAGGTGGCGGCGGGGCAGGCGCTGTTCGCGCTCAACCCGGAGACGACCGCGGCCGAGCTGCGCCGGCTCGAGGCCCAGCTCGCCACCGCGCGCGCCCAGCGCGACGACCTGACCAAGGCCCGCCAGCGGCCCGCCGAGCTCGACATCGCCCGCGCCCAGCAGGCGGCGGCGCGCGCCGAAGTGACGCGCACCGCGCGCGACTATCAGCGGATCGCGACGCTCGCCCAGCGCGGCTTCGCGACCAAGGTGCAGCTCGATGCCGCGCGTGCCGCTGCCGAGAGCGCCCGCGCGTCGCTCAGCCAGGCGCAGGCGAGCGAGGCCTCGGGCGAGCTCGCCGGCCGCACCGACCAGATCGCCGCTGCCGATGCGCAGATCACCGCGGCCGAGGCCGCGATCGCGGCGCAGCGGCGGCGCGGCGCGGAAATCGCGCCCGCCGCGCCGATCGCCGCGCTGGTCGAGCAGACCTATTTCAACCCCGGCGAGTGGGTGCCTGCCAACACGCCGGTCGTGCGCCTGCTCCCGCCCGGCCGGGTCAAGATCCGCTTCTACGCGCCGCAGGCGGCGATTTCAGCGCTGAAGCCGGGATCGAAGGTGCGCGTCGGCTGCGATGGCTGCGGCGATCCGGTCGTCGCCACGGTTCGCTACGTCGCGCCTCAGGCCGAGTTCACCCCGCCGGTGATCTACTCCGAGCGCGCCCGGGCCAAGCTCGTCTTCCTGGTCGAGGCCTATCCCGATGCCGGCGTCGAGCGGCTGCGCCCCGGCCTGCCGGTCGAGGTCCATCCGCGATGAGCGACGCGCCCGCGATCGACGTCAACGGGCTGACCAAGAAGTTCGGCAACCGCACGGTGGTCGACAAGTTCAGCCTCGAGGTCGCGCGCGGCCGTATCTGCGGATTCCTCGGCCCCAACGGCTCGGGCAAGACCACCACGCTGCGCATGATCTGCGGCCTGCTCATTCCCGATGGCGGCGAGGGCACGGTGCTCGGGCTCGACCTGCGCACCCAGCGCGAGCTGATCAAGCTCAAGATCGGCTACATGACCCAGCGCTTCGGGCTGTTCGAGGACCTGACGATCCGCGAGAATCTCGCCTTCGTCGCCGACGCCTATGGCCTTGACGACAAGGACGCCCGCGTCACCGCCGCGCTCGAGCGGCTCGGGCTCGAGACTCGCGCCGGCCAGCTCGCCGGCACGCTGTCGGGCGGGTGGAAACAGCGCCTCGCGCTCGCCGCCTGCGTGCTCCACGATCCCGAGATCCTGCTGCTCGACGAACCCACCGCCGGCGTCGACCCGCTCGCCCGCCGCGAATTCTGGGACCAGGTCCATATGCTCTCGGCCGAGGGCACCACCGTGCTGGTCTCGACCCATTATATGGACGAGGCCGAGCGCTGCCACGACATCGCGTACATCGCCTATGGCGTGCTGCTCGCGCGCGGCACGGCGGAGGAGATCGTCGCCGGCTCGGGCCTGGTTGCGCTGGCGGGGGAGGGGCCGGGTGCCGACCGCCTTGCCCCGCAGCTCGAGAACAAGCCCGGGGTCGACATGGCCGCGGCCTTCGGCCCCACCCTCCATGTCTGCGGCCGCGACATGGCCGCGTTGCGCGCCGCGGTCGCCGACGTCGCGCCGCAGATCAACTGGCGCGAGACCGATCCGACGCTGGAGGACGTGTTCATCCACCTGATGCGCGGCGCCCCAGATAACAGTACTCGCGACAACAGCACGGAGCCGCGCGCATGACCCAGGGGCTCGTCCTCGCCTGGCGCCGCATCTGGGCCGTCCTCGTCAAGGAGGTGCATCAGCTCCGCCGCGATCCGCTGACCTTCGGCATGGTCGTCGGGCTGCCTTTGGTCCAGCTCATCCTGTTCGGCTTCGCGATCAACAACGATCCGCGCCACCTGCGCGCCGCCCTCGAGATGAACGACCATTCGTCGGTCACCCGCACCGTCGAGAATTCGCTGCGCGCCAGCTCCTATTTCGAGCTCGTCCCGGTGACGAAGCCGGGCGAGGGCGAGGCGATGCTGCGCCGCGGCTCGGTCCAGTTCCTCATCGTCGTGCCGACCAACTTCACCCGCGATCTCGTCCGCGGCGAGCGGCCGCAGCTCCTCGTCCTCGCCGACGCGACCGATCCCGCCGCCACCGGCAACGCCACTTTCGCGGTCGAGCAGGCGGTGCTCTCGGGCCTGCGCCACGACTTGATCGGGCCGCTCGCGGCGCGCGCCGCGATGCCCTCGCCGGTCGAGGTCGTGATCCAGCGCCGCTACAATCCCGAGGGGATCACCAGCCACAACATCGTCCCGGGCCTGCTCGCCGTGGTGCTGTCGATGACGATGGTGATGATGACTTCGATCGCCGTCGCGCGCGAGCGCGAGCGCGGGACGATGGAGAACCTCCTCGCCATGCCGCTGCGCCCGATGGAGGTGATGGCGGGCAAGATCCTGCCCTATGTGCTGATCGGCGCGGCGCAGACGGTGATCATCGTGGTGCTGGCGGGCCTGATCTTCTCCGTGCCCTTCGCCGGCGCCGCGTGGCTGCTCGCGCTGGCGACCCTCGTCTTCATCACGGTGAGCCTGCTGCTCGGCTTCACCCTCTCGACCTTCGCCAAGACCCAGATGCAGGCGATGCAGATGAGCTTCTTCTACATCCTGCCCTCGATCCTGCTCTCGGGTTTCGCCTTCCCCTATGCCGGCATGCCGCGCTGGGCGCAGTGGCTCGGCGAGCTGCTGCCCGTCACCCATTTCCTGCGCGTGGTGCGCGGGGTGATGCTCAAGGGCTGGCAGGCGGGCGAGGCGCTGCCCCAGCTCCTCATCCTCGCCGTGCTCGGCGGCGTCTTCGCGGTGATCGCGATCCGCCGCTACGGAGATACGCTGGAATAGCCGCTCACTCGCTGAGCTTCACCTTGACCTTCCCGATCGCCCAGAACGGCTTGTCCTTCATCCGCCCGGTATAGAGGATCGTGTAGATCCCGTTCCCCTCCGCCACCAGCCCCAGCGGCGTGCGGATGTCCGACGCCCAGTTGTTGGCGTCGCTCTGCACGATCAGCGAGCGCCCCTGGTGCCAGCGGATCCCGTCGGCGGATACGCTGTAGCTCACCGAATTGTTGGGCCGCGCCGGCAGGTCGGGCTGGACCGGCGTGAAGTGGTTGGAATCGTAGAGCGCCATGTAACGGCCGTTGGGCAGCTTCTCGACGATCGGGTTCTCGATGAACAGGCTCTCGATCGGCGAAGGCTGCTCGCTCGGCACGCGAGTCCATCTGGTCGAGGTCAGGCTGTCGCCGGTCGCGACGCCGACATACCAGGGCGAGACCGGGAAATGATTGTGGCTGCCGTGCAGCGCGGCCCATTTGTTGTTGCCGATCTTGTAGGGGAAGAAGCTGTCGAGCCCCTGCTGCCCCTCCCATAGCGCCGCGTCCTTGCCGCCCGGCGCCATCGACACGCTCGCGTCCTTGTAGGGGCCGCCGATGCCCTTCCGCCCGGGCGTCTGCGACACCGCGCGCACCGCGATGCCCTCATAGTCGAGGTTGAGCGCCTCGCCCTTCTCGCGATTGCCGCCGCGATAGGCGATGTAGAACAGGTTCCAGCGGTCGCTCTTCTCGTCGAAGATCACCCCCTGCAGCCACACCTCCGAGCGGTGGTTGAGGTGCGACCGGCCGGGCACGCTGTCGACCACCGTGCCCCGCCGCGTCCAGTTGACCGCATCCGGGCTGGTCCAGTGCGCGATACGCAGGTCGAGATGCGGCCGCCCGAACATCTCCGAGATGAACAGGTGGTAGGTGCCGTCGATCTTGAGCGTCATGCCGGTCTCGAAGCCCGACTTGTTGTCGCCGAGCTGGTCGCTGTCCGGACCGATCACCGGCGCCTGCGCTTCCTCGATCACCGTCAGCTTCTCGCGAAAGCTCGCGTCGCGGCGGTCGAGTCCGTAATTCTGCGCCGCCGCACCCGTCGCCACCAACGCCGCCGCGATCGCCATCGTCCGCCCGAGCATCCCCATCTCCTGATCCGTCATATGATAAGTCATCATATGAATATCCCCGCAATCGCCCGACTGCAACCTGACTTCCCCCGACCATGGCAGCGAACCAGATAGGTTCAAACCTATTGACATTTCCGTGCATATATGGAACATTGCAGGAACATCGGGAGCAGCATATGGTCAAGACACACAAGCGCGCGGCCAAGCCCGCGGGCGCCACCGCCCGGGCGCACGGCAAGGACGGCCCCCAGATCGTCCGCACCGCCGGCCACCGCTGGAGCGACGAGGCCGAGGCGAAGTTCCTCGATCACCTCGCCGCCAGCTGCAACGTCACCGCCGCGGCGGCCGCCGCCGGCTTCAGCGGCGCCGCGCTCTACCAGCGCCGCCGCCGCGACCCCGGCTTCGCCGAACGCTGGCAGCTCGCGCTCGACCAGGGCTATGCCCGGATCGAGGAGCTGCTCGTCCGCCGCGCCACCGAAACGCTCGAGGGCCACGTCCCCGACACCGCCACGCCGATCCCCGACATGACCGTGCGCGACGCCATCTCGGTCCTCGGCCAGCACCGCAACAATGTGAAGGGCGAGGGCCGCCGCCAGGGCTGGCGCGGCCGCCCGCGCACGCTGGAGGAGATGCGCGACTCGATCCTCTTGAAGCTCGAGGCGATCGAGGCCCAGCGCCGCCGCGAGGAAGCCGGGCGTGCCTCGTAAGCCCGCGCCGACCCGCCGCCAGAAGCTGCGCGCCGGGGGACAGCTGCTCCCCCGCGACACCGCGCTCGTCCCCTGGCTCCTCACCCTCGCGCCGCACCTGCGCCGCCGCGCGGTCGAGCTGCTCGGCGAGGCGGAGCGCGACGCGCTCGACCGCGCCTGGCCGCAATGGGCGCATGCCGGCCAGCTCGCTCCGCCCGGCGACTGGCACACCTGGGTGCTGAAAGCCGGCCGCGGCTTCGGCAAGACGCTCGCCGGCGCGCAATGGATCACCGCGCTCGTCGCCGCGAACCAGGGCGCCGCCCAGCCGCTGCGCATCGCGCTGGTCGGCGCCACGATGGAGGACGCGCGCCGCGTGATGGTCGAGGGCAAGAGCGGCCTGCTCGAGGTCGCCGACGCCTGGATCCGCGACTGGACGCCGAGCTTCCACCGCCTGCGCTTCCGCACCGGGGCGGAGGCGGTGCTCTTCTCCGGCGCCTCGCCCGAGCGGCTGCGCGGCCCCGAGCATCATGTCGCCTGGTGCGACGAGCTCGCCAAATGGGCGCGGCCGCAGGAGACCTGGGACATGCTCCAGCTCGGCCTGCGCCTCGGCGAGCGCCCGCGCGCGCTCGTCACCACCACGCCGCGTGCCGGCACGGTGCTGAGCGCGATCATGGCCGATCCCGGCACGGTGGTGACCAGCGGCGCCACCCGCGCCAATCCGCACATCTCGGCGGCGTACAAGGCCCGCGTCGAAGCCCTCTACGCCGGCACCCGCCTCGGCCGCCAGGAGCTCGAAGGCGAGCTCCTCCCCGATGCCGCCGGCGCGCTGTGGACCGTCGAGCTGATCGAACGCAGCCGCATCAAGCCCCCGCCCGCCTGCGGGCGGGCGCCGGAGGGCGCCGGCCCGAGTGACTCCCCCCAGACTCCTTCCCGCCACGGGGAGGTGGCAGCGCGCAGCGCTGACGGAGGGGGCCCAGCCCCAGGCGGCTCCCCCGACACGGCCCCCCAAATTCCTCCCCCCGAGGGGGAGGGGGACCGCGAAGCGGTGGAGGGGTATTCGCCCCGGGCGACGCCGCTTGCCGAAACGCCCGCGCCGCCAGCCCGCGGCGACTCCCCCTCCATGGAAGCCATGCAAAGAACCCTCATCGCCGTCGACCCGCCCGCCGGCGACGGCACCTGCGGCATCATCGCCTGCGCGCGCGACGCGAGCGGCATCGCCCATGTCCTCGCCGACCACAGCGTCGCCGCGCGCTCGCCCGAGGGCTGGGCGGCGGCGGTCGCCGCGGCGGCGGCCGCGCACGGCACGCACGAGGTGGTGGCGGAGGCCAATCAGGGCGGCAGGATGGTGAAGGCGGTCCTCCTCGCCGCCGGCCCCGATCTCCAGGTCCGCCTGGTCAACGCCCGCCAGGGCAAGACCTTGCGCGCCGAGCCGGTCGCGCACCTCTTCGAAGCCGGCAAGGTCCGCCTCCACGGCCGCATGCCCGAGCTCGAGGCCCAGCTGCTGGGCCTGATCGCCGGCGGCGCGTACGAGGGCCCGGGAAAATCGCCCGATCGCGCCGACGCGATGGTGTGGGGCGTGGGCGAGGTGATGAAGGCGCGCGGGGTGGGGGTGCGGGGGGTGTGAGGGGGGGCGACGGTCACGCTGGGTGTAAAGACCGCTACCGGGTCACGGTGCCGCGTTCCTCAGAAGCCGTGACACCAAGTCAGCAAGTTCGGCTGCTCTCTTTGTCCGTCGATATCCCAACTCACTCTTAAGGATCAGCAGTTCGACCACATTATGCTCATTGGCGCGAGTAAGTATTTCAAGTGCGTCGATCGGAAGGTGACCTAGCGGCCGACCGCTCTTCCCTCCACTCCGGCGCATTGCTTCAATCAACCTTCTCGATCGGCAAGTCGATCTCACGCATGATCCGGTCGGTCTCAGTGAGGATCTTCACGATCTTCTGATAATGGCCGATGTCGTCCCATGAGAGCGTGCGGCTGCGGCGGTCCTTGAGCCACTTCTGCGCTGGCTGATAGCCGCCGATGTGGAAGGTCCACGCGATCTCCGGCACGTCAGCGAAGTACTGGTCCTTGTTAATGTGGACTTTTCCGCCTTGGAACTTCGGGAAGCCGGCTGCGACAACGTCGTCGCCTTCGCCGTGATAGGGATAAGGGGTTTCGCCAATGGCTGCGGCCTCCATCAGGTGCAGGCGGCGCAGCTGTTCGCCCTTTTCGCCGACATGATAGAAGACCTCTGGTGAAGGTGGGTAGGGAATGCGCGGGAAGTCCATCTTGAGGAACTCGGCGAAGGTCTCGCGATAGGCGGGCGCGTGGAGCACGCCGTAGATATAGTCGAAGACCTTGACCTCACTCGGCCGCGTATCGCCGGTGGCGGCGCGGAAGTCGCCGTCCGGCGCGGCCTGATTGGCGGAGTCTATCCCGGCGGCGGCGCAGATGGCGGCGTAGAGCTTGGGGTCGAGGTTGAGCCGGATGGATTGGTCGAGAGTACCTTCCTCGGGGTAGAGGTAAAGCGGGAAAACGTACGCGCCGCCCCGCCGGAAGAAGTTCAGTTCGGTCACCCGATCAACCAGTCCTACGGCATCAAAGCCGGGCGACCCGATTGATCCGGCGTTCCCGCTCAACGTGAACGCGATGTTTGTGTGGTGGAATAGGTGCTTAGAAACGCGCTCACGGCGGTGCACGGCAACGTTGCGATTGAACACAGTCCAACGTCGATCCAGCGGGCGATAACACAGTTCTGTGAGTTGCTCTCGCCATTTGCCATCGGCGAGTTCCCGTTTGGCTCGGGTGTACAACCATTGGCTCTGCGCGCACAGCCTAAATAACCTCCGGGCGTCGAGCTCGGAGGGGGTTGCGAGAAAGCGCTCAACCTTCTCGATTGCTTCGCCTCTCGTATCTGAGATTGCGAAGTCATCGTGCTGGGTAGCAAAGCCGGGCGCGGGCTTTCCGTTCACAGACATCAATTCAGCCACCAAGAACCCTGACGAGTAGCGCTTCTCAAGTTCTCCGCCGCTCGGGGCATATCGGCCGCTCGGATCATCCTTTGCCACTCCGCTGGGTTTCAGTGACTGCGGCGAGTTTGCCCAAAGAGCTTCGTACTTGCTGTCGCGCGTACCCCAGAGTTCGGCGTGGTGAACCGCAGCAGGTTCTCCTTTGTTGGCTTTGTCGGTTCTCCGCTTTACCGCGATGATGATCGCAACGCCTTGCTGAATGTCGAACACGTTCTTGTCCGGGGAGCCGTCCGGACTGACCTCCTTTTTCTTTGTGTTGCCGTGCAGGTCGAGCACAAAGATATGATCAAAGGTTTCGCGGAGATGGCGCCGCATGTCGAGGAAAGTGGGATTGTCTAGGTAACCGTGGTTGGTGATGAAGCCGAGCACGCCCTCGCCATTCTTCTCAATGAGATGTTCCGACATACGGATGAACTTAACATAGTCGTCGGAAAGCCACTTGGCCTGCGCGGGCCGCTTCAATTCCGGGCTGACCTTGTAATCTGCCATAAGCGCCTCAATCCAATCGCCGAAATTGGATGAGTGCCCCGAATAAGGCGGATTCCCGATCACGCACATGATCGGCGTCTGACGCTTTACCTCGCTGGCGCCGCGCGCCTCCTCCGCGAGCGGTTGGAAAAACAGATCGCGCACTTCGCGCTCGGCGGGCTCCAGCGCGTTGGTCAGCCAAACCGACAGGCGCGGCGGGTTGGCGCTCGGCTTGTAGCCTGTCTGGTCGAGCATCATGTCGAGCTTCATGTGGCACATGGCGTAGCTGGCCATCAGCAACTCGAAGCCGTGCAGGCGCGGCAGCAGGTCCTGCTCGACATAGCTCGACCACTTGCCCGGCGCGCGCGCCTTCACTCGATCGGAAATGAGCTGCGCCGCTTTGGCGAGGAACGTGCCCGTTCCCGTTGCCGGGTCAAGAATCTGAACCTTGTGGACTTCTTTTTTGATCGTGCGGGGCTTGCCGGTCTTGGGGTCGTCTTGCCCAGTGTCCCAATCGACGGTCACCTTGCTGGTGTCCGCCAGCCCGTCCGCCAGGCCGAACTCCGTTTTGAGCACGTCGTCCACCGCACGGACGATGAAGTCGACCACCGGCTCGGGTGTGTACCAGACCCCGCGGCTCTTGCGCTTCTTCGGGTTGTAGGCGGCGAGGAAGTCTTCGTAGAAATGCACGAAGGGGTCGTTGCGTGCGGTGAACTTGCCGAAGTCGCGGAACAGTGAGTGAGGGTCGCTGGCGCGCATCACCTGCACCAGGTCATCGACGATATAGACCAGCCGCTTTGGCAGGCCGGGCCCAGCGATATATTCGAACAGCCCTTTCAGGAACGGGTTGGAGGCCGGAAGGTCCTCCATCGCTTCCTGCCGGCTGAAGGTGTTCAGATCGGTGTCATGGAAGCGGGCCGCGAACATGCCGTAGGTAATCGTTTCGGCGTAAATGTCGGCAAACTCGTCAGGCTCGAGGTGCGGCAGCAGGTTGGCCATGAAGCTCCTGTACTGGCCGCCAAGGCCGGAGCGGAACTCAGGGTCCTCGGCCAGCGCGATGGCGATCTCGTCCTTGATGATCGCGGCCTTGGCAGCCATCATCTCGGCGAGCTTCGCCGCCGAGCGGATACTGATTGGTTTCTGCTCGGCGAACAGGCGGAGCTGACGCTCCAACTCCTCGAATCGTTCCGGGCGCGGCTGCAGGCCCATCACGAAATCGGCGATCGAGACGAAGTGGACGCTCTCGCCTTCGCGGATGAACTCGAAATCGACGCCGTTGGTATAGATCAGGTTCGGATAGGCGCGCTCGTAACGCTTGCGCTGCTCGACCGAATAGCCCTTGAGGCGGATGACGTCCTTGTCGATATCCTTGGCCTCCGCCCAACCGAACGGCACTTCGCCGCGGTTGAACAGGAAATCGGGCATGCCGCCTTCGGACTTCTTCGGCTCGTTGATGACCGTGAGCGCGGGGTCGATGCTGCGGAACAGCGCGTGAAGCGCGGGGCGATAGCTATGTTCGGTGGCATGGCCGCTGTCGTAGGCCGCGCGAACCTGTTCGAGATAACCCGCAATATCCATCAGATAGCCCCTCCGCCATCACTTTGACGGGATGACTTTGAAATGAAAAGGGCCGCCCGATTGGACGGCCCCTACATCTGCGATTGGCGCTCGACTACTGATCCAGGAACGACCGCATCTTCCTTGACCGGCTCGGGTGCTTGAGCTTGCGCAGCGCCTTGGCCTCGATCTGGCGGATGCGTTCGCGGGTCACGCTGAACTGCTGGCCGACTTCCTCGAGCGTGTGGTCGGTGTTCATGCCGATGCCGAAGCGCATGCGCAGCACGCGCTCCTCGCGCGGGGTGAGGCTGGCGAGGACGCGGGTGACCGTCTCCTTGAGGTTCGCCTGGATCGCCGCGTCGACCGGGATGATCGCGTTCTTGTCCTCGATGAAGTCGCCGAGATGGCTGTCCTCCTCGTCGCCGATCGGCGTCTCGAGGCTGATCGGCTCCTTGGCGATCTTCATCACCTTGCGGACCTTCTCGAGCGGCATCGACAGGCGCTCGGCCATCTCCTCGGGCGTGGGCTCGCGGCCCTGCTCGTGGAGGAACTGGCGGCTGGTGCGCACGAGCTTGTTGATCGTCTCGATCATGTGCACCGGGATGCGGATGGTGCGCGCCTGGTCGGCGATCGAGCGGGTGATCGCCTGGCGGATCCACCAGGTGGCGTAGGTCGAGAACTTGTAGCCGCGGCGATACTCGAACTTGTCCACCGCCTTCATCAGGCCGATATTGCCCTCCTGGATCAGGTCCAGGAACTGCAGGCCGCGGTTGGTGTACTTCTTGGCGATCGAGATCACGAGGCGCAGATTGGCCTCGACCATCTCCTTCTTGGCGATCCGCGCCTCGCGCTCGCCCTTCTGCACCATGTTGACGATGCGGCGGAACTCAGTGAGCGCCATGCCGGTCTGCTGGCTGATCTCGCTCACTTCGACGCGGATGCGGTCGACCGCCGCGGCCTCGTTCGTGGCAAAGGCGGCCCACTTCTTGTCCAGTCCGCCGACCGCGCCGAGCCACTGCTCGTCGAGCTCATGGCCCATATAGCGGTCGAGGAAGTCCTTGCGGTTGACCTTGTGCCGCTCGGCGAGGCGCAGCATCTGGCCGCCAAGCGCGGTCAGGCGCCGGTTGAAGCTGTAGAGCTGGTCGACGAGATACTCGATCTTCGCCTGGTGGAACTGCACGGACTCGACCTCGGCGGTGAGATCCTCGCGCAGCTTCTGGTACTTCTTCTCGTCCGCGGCCGACAGCTCGCCGCCCGCCGCCATCGCGTCGAGCCGCTGTTGCTGGACCTTGCTGAACTTCTTGTAGATCGCGGTGATGCTGGCGAAGCGCTCCAGCGCCTGCGGCTTGAGCGTCTCCTCCATCTGCGCGAGGCTGAGGGTGTTGTCCTCCTCGTCGTCGTCGGAGGGACGCGGCGCACGGCGCTCGGTGAGCTCATCGTCCTCGTCGTCGGCGGGCGCCTCCTCGGGCTCCTCCTCTTCCTTGAACGAGGCGCCGGCGGTCTTCTCGCTGATCTCGCCCGAATCGTCGTCCTCGGCGCCCTCGACCTGCTCGGCCGACGGACCCTTGGAGAGCATCGCGTCGAGATCGAGGATCTCGCGCAGCTGCATCGTGCCTTCGTTGAGCGCGTCGGACCAGCCGATGATCGCGTTGAAGGTGATCGGGCTCTCGCACAGGCCCAGGATCATCGTGTCGCGGCCGGCCTCGATGCGCTTGGCGATAGCGATCTCGCCCTCGCGGCTGAGCAGCTCGACCGCGCCCATCTCGCGCAGGTACATGCGCACCGGATCGTCGGTGCGGTCGACGGTTTCCTTCTTCTTGGTCTCGAAGGCCGGGGCGCTGTCGTCCTGGCCGTCGCCGCCGTCGATCTCGTCGGGGGTGTCGTCCTCGGGCTCGCCGTCTTCGCCGGCATCCTCATTCTCGACGACGTTGACGCCCATGTCGCTGAGCGCGGACATCACGTCCTCGATCTGCTCCGAGGTGAACTGGTCCTGCGGGAGCATCTCGTTGAGCTGGTCGACGGTGATGTAGCCGCGCTTCTTGGCGCGCGCGACCAGCTTCTTGATTGAGCCTTCGTTGAGATCGATGAGCGGCGCGTCGCCCGCCTCGGTCGTGTCCGCGCCGTCCGTCATGATTGCCTTTGCCATCGAATGCCTTTGTATCGGATGGCGGCTATTATACGCCGCCTATTCGCTGAATTACGTCTCGTCCGCAAGCATCAGATTCGCGAGCCGCGCCTCGAGCTCCGCCTTGCGCCGCACGAGCGTCACCTGACGCTCGAACGCCTCGTCGCTGAAACGCGCCTGAACCGCCGCCGTTGCCTCGGCCAGGGCAGCATCGACCTGCGGCCTCGCCACCAGCACCGCGATCGCCTCACCCAGATCGAGCGCAGCACGCCCCGCATCCCAGTCTTTCTGCGTGAAAGTAAAGGGAAGCGTGTCGGCGCGCAGCAACTCGGCTGCTTGTCTGTCGAAACCGGACGCCGCCAATATGGTGCGCAACCGAGCGGTATCAAGCGCCTGATCTTCCAGCGCAACGTCGACCACGGCCTCGAACAGCCGGCCGAGCGCGCCGTCCGCGAGACGCAGGCTCGAGAGCGTCTCCATGTGCCGGGCTATCTCGGCGGGATGACGGATCAGTCCGGCGAGCACCGCCTTGGCCAGCACCCGGTCGATGCCGGTCGCGCCGAGCGCCTGCACGGTGGGGCTGGGCGGCGGCTCGGGCGGCAGCCAGCGCTGGCCGGGACGCGCGCCGCGCATTGGCGTGCGCGGCGCGAAGCTGCGCGGTGCGGGCGCGAAATGCGCGTCCCAGCGGTTGCGGAACTCGGCGACGTATTCGTGGCGGACATTGCCGTCCTGGATCGTCGCGGCGAGATCGGAGAGGCGGCGCTTGAGCCCCGCGCGCGCCTCGGGCGTGTCGAGTGGTTCGGCGGCGAGCTCGTGCTGCCAGAGACGGTCGGCGAGCGGCTGCGCGGCCTGGAGCAGTGCCTCGAACGCTTGCGGGCCCGAGCTACGCACCAGATCGTCGGGATCCTGGCCGTGGGGCAGCGTGACGAAGGCGAGGCTGCGGCCCGGGCCGAGATGGGGCAAAGCGCGGTGTGCGGCGCGGATCGCAGCCTTCTGCCCCGCGGCGTCGCCGTCGAAGGCGAGCAGGGGGATATCGGCCATCCACCACAGCCGCTCGAGCTGGTGCTCGGTCAGCGCGGTGCCGAGCGGCGCGACCGCCTCGCCGAACCCGGCCTGGGCGAGCGCGATCACGTCCATATAGCCCTCGACCGCGATCACCCGCCCGGTCTTGCGCGACGCCGCCTGCGCGCGGTCGAGATTGTAGAGCGTGCGGCCCTTGTCGAAGAGCGGGGTCTCGGGGGAATTGAGGTACTTCGGCTCGCCCTCGCCGATGATGCGCCCGCCAAAGCCGATCACCCGGCCGCGCGCGTCCTTGATCGGGATCATCAGCCGCCCGCGGAAGCGGTCGTATGGCTCCTTGCCCTCGACCTGGATCAGCATCCCGGCCTCGATCAGCATCGGGTCGCCATAGGTTTTGAGCGTCTCGCGCAGCTTGGCGCGCGAATCCGGCGCATAGCCCATGCCGAAGGCGCGGGCGGTGTCGGCGGTGATCCGCCGGCGTTCGAGCAGCGCGCGCGCCTCCGCGCCGGCGAGGCCATGGAGCTGGTCGACATAGAATTTGGCCGCGTCGGCCATCGCCTCGTGCAGCCCCTTGGCCTTCTCCGCCTTCTCCGCGGCGCGCGGATCGGCCTGCGGCACGTCCATCCCCGCGGCAGCTGCCAGCTCCTTCACCGCATCCATGAAGGGCAGGCCCTGCTGGTCGGTGAGCCAGCGGATCGCGTCGCCATGCGCCCCGCAGCCGAAGCAATGGTAGAAGCCCTTGTCGTCGTTGATCGTGAACGACGGCGTCTTCTCGTTGTGGAAGGGGCAGCACGCCTTCCACTCGCGCCCGGCACGCGTGATCTTCACGCTGCGCCCGATCAGCGCCGAGAGCGTGGTGCGGGCGCGCAGTTCGTCGAGAAAGGCCGGCGTCAGCGCCACCTCAGGAAAGCGCCGCCTTCACCAGCCCCGACGCCTTGCTCATGTCGAGCTGGCTCGCGTGGCGCGCCTTGAGCTCGGCCATCACCCGGCCCATGTCCTTCATGCCCGAAGCGCCCAGCTCGGCCTTGATCGCCTCGATCGCGGCCGTCGTCTCCGCCTCGCTCATTTGCGCGGGGAGGAAGCGCTCGATCACGGCGACCTCGGCCTTCTCGGCGTCGGCGAGTTCCTGGCGGCCGCCCTTCTCGTACATCTCGATCGATTCGCGGCGCTGCTTGACCATCTTCTGTAGCACCTCGACGACCAGCGCGTCGTCGTCGGCGACGGGCGCCTGGGTGCGCGCCTCGATGTCGCGGTTCTTGATCGCGCTCTGGATCAGGCGGATGGCGGCGGTCCCTTCCTTGTCGCCGCCCTTCATGGCGGTGACGAGAGCGGCCTTGATGTCGTCGCGGATCATGTTGTTCTACCCACAGGTGAATCGGAATTATCCGCCATTAGACCCCGCAGGCGGTTGACGGGAAGGGGGGAGGGGTCTAGCGGGCGGCACTTAGCACACATTGCCGGAAACCCCCGTAGGAGCGCCCTCTCATAATGGCCGACGCGACGCCTTTTACCGTGCGCATTTGTTTCTCGCATCGGACCGTCCGGTCATGACTGCGTCATCCCCGGCCTACGATGCTCCTGAAGGAGCTACAGGCGTTCTTGTTCTTGTGTCGGGCGAAGTGATCTGGGGACGCGGTTTCGGCGCGGAGGGCAATGCCGCGGGCGAGGTGTGCTTCCACACCGCGATGACCGGCTATCAGGAGATCATGACCGACCCGTCCTTCGCGGGTCAGATGATCTGCTTCACCTTCCCCCATATCGGCAATGTCGGCGCGAACCCGGACGACGTCGAGGCGGACATGCCCCATGCGCTCGGCATGATCGTGCGCGAGGACGTGACCGAGCCCTCCAACTTCCGCAGCGTCGAGCGGCTCGACGACTGGATGCGCAAGCACCAGCGGATCGGCCTGGCCGGGATCGACACCCGTGCCCTGACCCGCCGCATCCGTGGGCAAGGCGCGCCCAACGGGGTGATCGCGCATTCGGCGAGCGGCGAGTTCGACCTCCCGTGGCTGCTCGAGCGCGCCAGGGCGTGGCCGGGGCTCGAGGGCATGGACCTTGCCATCACGGTCACCACCGAGACGCATTTCGGCTGGGAAGGCGGGGTGTGGCGGCTGGGCCAGGGATATGGAAGTTCACACAAGCTTGACACTGTCGGTGCCAAGCGCCCGCATGTCGTCGCGATCGATTATGGCAGCAAACACAATATCTTCCGTAACCTTGTTAAGGCTGGTGCTGAGGTAACGGTGTTGCCCGCGACCGCGACCGCCGAGCAGGTGCTGAGCTTCGACCCCGACGGCATCTTCCTGTCGAACGGCCCGGGCGACCCCGCCGCGACGGGCGAATACGCCGTGCCGGTGATCCGCGAGCTCTTGGCGACGAAGAAGCCGCTGTTCGGCATCTGCCTCGGCCACCAGCTGCTCGGCCTCGCGGTGGGCGCGCAGACGACGAAGATGTTCCAGGGCCATCGCGGCGCCAACCACCCGGTCAAACGCCTCAGCGACGGCGCGGTCGAGATCACGTCGATGAACCACGGCTTCGCGGTGGATCGCGACACGCTGCCCGCGGGCGTGACCGAGACGCATGTGTCGCTGTTCGACGGCAGCAATTGCGGGATCGAGATCGACGGCGGCCGCGCGTTCAGCGTGCAGTACCACCCCGAGGCGTCGCCGGGGCCGCAGGACAGCTTCTATCTGTTCGAGCGGTTTGTGGGGATGATGCGGTGAGTGGTGACGAAGTTCTTGCAAGAATTCTAAGCCGTGACGGTCTCTATTGGCGCTATCCCGATGATGATCGCGACGACCCCACCTCGCCGAGATGGGTCGAGATGCGGATCGATGCACCAGTCGATCGGGCACACGAGGCCCGAAATGTTCTTGAAGCTGCGGGTTGGAGATTAGCCTCGCAGCCCGACGATCCCGTCGACCCGTTGCAACGGCTCTATTTCAGCAAATTCCAGCCCCTGGATACCGAGCAAAGGGAAGCCATGCTGACTGCTGGATACAAGGCAGCGGCCGCATCTGACGGCCAGCTTCGTACCTGGATCAATCTCGACGACGAGAACTCGAACTAATGCCCAAACGCACCGACATCTCCTCCATCCTCGTCATCGGCGCTGGTCCCATCGTGATCGGGCAGGCGTGCGAGTTCGACTATTCGGGCACGCAGGCGATCAAGGCGCTCAAGGAAGAGGGCTATCGCATCGTCCTGGTCAATTCGAATCCGGCGACGATCATGACCGATCCCGAACTGGCCGACGCGACCTATGTCGAGCCGATCACGCCCGCGGTGGTCGCCAAGATCATCGAGAAGGAGCGGCCCGACGCCGTCCTGCCCACGATGGGCGGGCAGACCGCGCTCAATACCGCGCTCGCGCTGGCGCGGGACGGGACGCTGGAAAAGTTCGGCTGCATCATGATCGGCGCCGACGCCGAGGCGATCGACAAGGCCGAGGATCGCCTCAAGTTCCGCGAGGCGATGGACAAGATCGGGCTCGACAGCGCGCGCTCGGCGATCGCGCACAGCGAGGCGGAGGCGCTCGAGGGGCTGGAGAAGGTCGGGCTGCCCGCGATCATCCGCCCGAGCTTCACGCTGGGCGGCACCGGCGGCGGCATCGCCTACAACAAGGAAGAGTTCGTCGAGATCGTCCGCAAGGGGCTCGACGCATCGCCGACCACCGAGGTGCTGATCGAGGAATCGCTGCTCGGCTGGAAGGAATATGAGATGGAGGTCGTGCGCGATCGCAACGACAACGCCATCATCATCTGCTCGATCGAGAATGTCGATGCGATGGGGACGCATACCGGCGATTCGATCACGGTCGCGCCCGCGCTGACGCTGACCGACAAGGAATATCAGATCATGCGCAACGCCAGCATCGCGGTGCTGCGCGAGATCGGCGTGGAGACCGGGGGCTCGAACGTCCAGTTCGCGGTCAATCCCAGGGACGGCCGCCTGATCGTGATCGAGATGAACCCGCGCGTGTCGCGGTCCTCGGCGCTGGCGTCGAAGGCGACCGGCTTCCCGATCGCCAAGGTCGCGGCCAAGCTGGCGGTGGGCTACACGCTCGATGAGATCGAGAACGACATCACCGGCGCCACGCCGGCGTCGTTCGAGCCGACGATCGACTATGTCGTCACCAAGATCCCGCGCTTCGCGTTCGAGAAGTTCAAGGGTGCCGAGGCGACGCTGGGCACCGCGATGAAGTCGGTCGGCGAGGTGATGGCGATCGGCCGCAACATCCATGAATCGATGCAGAAGGCGCTGCGCGGGCTGGAGACGGGGCTTTCCGGCTTCAACAATGTCGAGCATCTGCAGGGCGCACCGCGCGACGTGATCGAGGCGGCGCTGGCCGTGCGCTCGCCCGACCGGCTGCTGATCGCGGCGCAGGCGCTGCGTGAGGGCTTCACCGTCGCCGAGGTGCACGCGCTGGCCCAGTACGACCCGTGGTTCCTCGAGCGGATCGCCGAGATCATCCGCGCCGAGGACGAGGTCGCCGCGAACGGTCTGCCGCGCGACGCGGCGGGGATGCGCAAGCTCAAGTCGATGGGCTTCTCCGACAAGCGCCTCGCCTGGCTGGCGCTGCAATCGGCCAATCTGCGCGAGGGCGCCGGCCCGATGGCGCGTTCGTCGGGGCTGATCGGCGAGGTGGTCAAGGCGATGACCGGCGGCGTGACCGAGGCCGATGTGCGCGCGCTGCGCCACAAGCTCGGCGTGCGCCCGGTATTCAAGCGCATCGACACCTGCGCCGCCGAGTTCGACGCGAAGACGCCGTACATGTACTCGACCTATGAGGCGCCGAGCTTCGGCGAGCCCGAGAACGAGGCGATGCCGTCGGATCGCAAGAAGATCGTGATCCTCGGCGGCGGGCCCAACCGGATCGGGCAGGGGATCGAGTTCGACTATTGCTGCTGCCACGCCTGCTTCGCGCTGGCGGACGCGGGTTTCGAGACGATCATGGTCAACTGCAACCCGGAGACGGTGAGCACGGACTATGACACCTCCGACCGCCTCTATTTCGAACCGCTGACCGCCGAGGACGTGCTCGAGATCCTCGAGGTCGAGAAGTCGAAGGGCGAGCTGGTCGGCGTGATCGTCCAGTTCGGCGGGCAGACGCCGCTCAACCTGGCGCGCGCGCTGGAGGCGGCGGGGATTCCTATCCTCGGCACCTCGCCCGACGCGATCGACCTCGCCGAGGACCGCGAGCGCTTCGCCGATCTGGTGGCGAAGCTCGGCCTCAGGCAGCCCGCCAACGGCATTGCGCGCAGCCGCGAGGAGGCGATCGCGGTGGCCGAGCGCATCGGCTATCCGGTGCTGACGCGCCCGAGCTATGTGCTCGGCGGCCGCGCGATGGAGATCGTCGATACGGTCGAGCAGCTCGACCATTATATCCAGACCGCGGTCCAGGTATCGGGCGACGCGCCGGTGCTGATCGACCAGTATCTGCGCGACGCGGTCGAGGTCGATGTCGACGCGATCGCCGATGGCGACGACGTGGTGGTCGCGGGCGTGCTCCAGCATATCGAGGAAGCCGGCGTCCATTCGGGCGACAGCGCCTGCTCGATCCCGCCCTACAGCCTGCCCGCCGAGGTGATCGCCGAGATCGAGCGCCAGGCGGATGCGCTCGCGCGGGCGCTCAAGGTCAAGGGGCTGATGAACATCCAGTTCGCGGTCAAGGACGGTCAGGTCTACCTGATCGAGGTCAATCCGCGTGCGTCGCGCACCGTGCCGTTCGTCGCCAAGGCGATCGGCACGCCCATCGCCAAGATCGCGAGCCGGGTGATGGCGGGCGAAAAGCTGCGCGACCTGCCCAAGATCGACCGCGACATCGACTATATCGCGGTCAAGGAGGCGGTGTTCCCGTTCAACCGCTTCCCGGGCGTCGATCCGGTGCTGTCACCGGAAATGAAGTCCACCGGCGAAGTGATGGGAATCGATCGTGATTTCCCGATCGCCTTCGCCAAGTCGCAGCTCGGCGCCGGAATGACCCTGCCGCAGGGCGGCCGGGTGTTCGTCAGCGTCAAGGACGGCGACAAGCCGGTGATCCTGCCCGGCGTGCAGATCCTGGTGGAGCAGGGGTTCGGCATCGTCGCGACCGGCGGCACCGCGGACTATCTCGCGGCGCACGGCGTGCCGGTCGAGCGCGTCAACAAGGTGGCGCAGGGCCGCCCTCACATCGTCGACCGCATCCGCGACGGCGATATCGCGCTGATCTTCAACACCACCGAGGGTTGGCAGTCGCTCAAGGATTCCGAATCGATCCGCGCCTCGGCTTTGTCGCTCAAGATACCGTATTTCACGACCGCTCCGGCGAGCGTGGCGGCGGCGCGCGCCATCGCGGCGCTGTCAGGGCAGTCCCTTGAAGTCCGTCCCCTGCAAGCCTACTATTCGCATTCGCACAATTGATCCCCCACAACGGAAGTTAAGGTGCGGGCGGGCCAATTCTGGCACGCCGGGGAAAGGGGTTTTTGACGAAGGACGAAGCGAATGGCGACGGTCGAGAAGATGCCGATGCTGGCGGAAGGCTATGAGAAGCTCAACGAGCAGCTCAAGGCGCTGAAAGCCGAGCGTCCGCTGATCGTCGACGCGATCGAGGAAGCGCGCGCGCACGGCGATCTCTCGGAAAATGCCGAGTATCACGCCGCCAAGGAGCGCCAGGGCCAGATCGAGGCGTCGATCGCCGATATCGAGGACAAGCTCTCGCGCGCACAGATCATCGACCCGCGCGAGCTGTCGGGCGACCGCATCGTGTTCGGCGCGACCGTCACGCTGCTCGACGAAGACGACAAGTCGGTGAAGTACCAGATCGTCGGTCAGGCCGAGGCGGACGCCAAGACCGGCCGCATCAGCTACAACTCGCCGCTCGGCCGCGCGCTAATCGGCAAGAGCCTGGGCGACGAGGTCGAGGTGACCGTCCCCGCGGGCGACCGCTGGTACGAGGTCAACAAGATCGAGTTTATCTGATCAGTCGAGCGCGGACGGCCGGTCCCGTTCGCGCTTTACGCAGCACCGATTTCATCACTGTTTTCCGTCACCCTGAACTTGTTTCAGGGTCCATTTCTCCACAGGCGACGGAGTCGCTGGTGGCACGATGGATGCTGAAACAAGTTCAGCATGACGGTGTCTGGGCAGGATGTCGCCCGCGGTTACTCGATCTACGCCTCCAGGTCCGGCTCGAGCAGCCGGTGGAGGTGCACCACCACATATTTCATCTCGGCATCGTCGACCGTGCGCTGCGCCGCGCCGCGCCATGCCTTCTCGGCGCTGGCATAGTCGGGGAAGATGCCGACGACGTCGAGCTGGGTCGGATCCTGAAAGTCGAGCGTCATCGGGTCTTTCACGCGGCCGCCGAAGACGAGGTGCAGCTTGCTCATGGAAACTCCTGGGGATGAGATGTCCCAGTCGCCTTAGCGCGCACGCCGCACCGCGCTCAAGATAGGATCAGGCGATACCGCAGGATCAGGCGTCGGTCTTGGGCCGCGAGGCGTCCCTGGCCGCGGTGAAGGCGGTGCCGATGATCTTGCTGATCTGACCCTTGGCGGCGTCGCCCTTGGGCAGCAGCGCATCGATCTCGGCCTTGCCGGCGTCGCGCGCGGCCGCCGCGGCGGCGCTGGCGCCCTCGGCGATGCGCTTGCCCACCGGGCCGAGCAGTTCCTTCTCCTTGGCGAGCCGCGGCAACAGCGCCCCGATCACCACGCCCAGCGCGATCCCGCCCGCGACCAGCGCCAGCGGATTGTTCTCGATCGTCTCGCCCGCGCGTTCGCGGCGGCTGCGGGTCCCGTTGCTCTCGGTCATTTGCTCGATCCTTTCTTCGAAGCCTTCAAACTCTTGGGCACCGCCGCGGTTGCATGTTTCGCGCCGCTCCACAGCAGGCGGGCGAGCGGCTTGCGCGCCAGGAACAGCACGGCGAGCCCGGCGGCCGCCGCGATCGCCTTGGGACGCTTGCGCACCGTCTCGATCCCGTCGCGGACCAGGCCGCTCGCCACCGTCTCGACCGCGTCCTGCGCCAGCGTCACCGGGTTGAGCCTGGTCTGCATCTCGTCGAGCGTGCCGAACAGCCGCTGGCGGGCGCTCTGCGAGCGGGCGCGCGCCTCGACCAGGGGGACGGGAAGCTGGTCGTCGCTCATGGCGCATCCTTGGGACGGGTCGCGCGGTGGAAGCGGCGAAGCGCTGCCCGCGCGAACAATGCCGCGGCGCCGGCCGCGACGAGCACGACGATCAGCGTCGCGAATCCGGGGCCGACATAGGGGGTGAGGATCATCACCAGCCCGACGATCAGCGCGATCGCCGCAGCCTGGGCGAGCAGCAGCACGACGATCCCCAGCACCGCGGCTGCACGCGCATCGGCGAGCCGGTCGAGCGCCAGCGCGCGCCAATAGGCGATCTCCGCCTCGGCATAGGCGCGGCCGTCCGCGACGGCACGCCCGATCAGCGTGCCGATGCCCTCTTCGTCGTCCGGCTCGTGGCGCTCGTCCACCTGATCCCCCCGTTTCGGTGGTTACGCCTTGGTCTTGCCGTCGTCGGTGCCCTTGTCGGCAAGCTCGCCGGCGGCGTCGAGCCCCGACTTGAGCAGGCGCGCGAGCACGAATCCGACCCCGGCGGCGATGCCCACGGCGACCGCGGGGCTCTTGCGCACGAAATCACGCGCATCGTCGATCAGGTCGTCGACCTGCTTGCCGCGCAGCGATTCGGCGAGGTCCGAGAGCTGATCGGCCGCGGAGCGGGCATATTGGCCATATTGCTCCCCAAGCCGCTCGTCGACCGAGCCCGCCGCCTCGCGCATCATGTTCGAGAATTCGTCGAGCGCACCGGTCGCCTTCTCCTTGCCGGTATCGGCGAAGGCGCGCGCCTTGTCGCCGGCCTGGCTGGCGATCTTGCCGGCCTCGTCGCGGATCTTGTCCGCGGCGCCGCGCTTGCCCTCGACGCCGGCATTGCCGGTGTCCTTCACGGGATCGGCCACGACCAACGCGTCGCTCGCCGGATCCATGCTCTCGTCCTTGGGGAACGTCTTGTCAGCCATCGCTCTGAACCTCTTGCTGCCTTTTCCGGAACAACCACGGCGCGCGGGGAGGGTTCCCTTTACGTCACGAATTGCCCGGCGGCGGCGAACGGGATAGAGGCCCGCGCGACACCGACGCCTCCAAGTTAGGGAGACCATTTCGTGACCGCAATCATCGACATCCATGCCCGCCAGATTCTCGACAGCCGCGGCAACCCGACGGTGGAGGTCGATGTGTTGCTGGAAGACGGCAGTTTCGGCCGCGCCGCGGTGCCTTCGGGCGCCTCGACCGGTGCGCATGAGGCGGTCGAGAAGCGCGACGGCGACAAGAGCGTCTATCTCGGCAAGGGCGTGCTCGAAGCGGTCGAGGGCGTGAACGGCGAGATCGCCGAGGAGATCACCGGCCTCGACGCCGAGGACCAGGCCGATATCGACTATGCGATGATCGAGCTCGACGGGACGGAGAACAAGGGCCGGCTCGGCGCCAACGCGATCCTCGGCGTCAGCCTCGCGGTCGCCAAGGCGGCGGCGGATGCGCGCGGGCTGCCGCTTTACCGCTATGTCGGCGGCGTGTCGGCGCATGTCCTTCCGGTGCCGATGATGAACATCATCAATGGCGGCGAGCATGCCGACAACCCGATCGACTTCCAGGAATTCATGGTCATGCCGGTCGGCGCCGAGAGCCTGGCCGAAGCGGTGCGCTGCGGCGCCGAGATCTTCCACACGCTCAAGAAGAAGCTGCACGACAAGGGGCTGGCGACCGGCGTGGGCGACGAGGGCGGCTTCGCGCCGAACATCGCGAGCACGACCGAGGCGCTCGACTTCATCATGGCGAGCATCGAGGCGGCGGGCTACAAGCCGGGCGACGACGTCATGCTGGCGCTCGACTGTGCCGCGACCGAATATTATCGCGACGGTGCCTACAAGATGGTGGGCGAGGGCAAGACGCTGTCCTCCGCGGAGAATGCCGAGTTCCTCGCGGGCCTCGTGGCCAACTATCCCATCTTCTCGATCGAGGACGGAATGGCCGAGGACGATTGGGACGGCTGGAAGCTGCTGACCGAGAAGCTCGGCGGCAAGGTCCAGCTGGTCGGCGACGACCTGTTCGTGACCAACCCCACGCGGCTCAAGCGCGGCATCGAGGGCGGTTACGCCAACTCGCTGCTGGTCAAGGTCAACCAGATCGGCACGCTGACCGAGACGCTCGAGGCGGTGAGCCTGGCGCAGCGCGCGTCCTACACCGCGGTCATGTCGCACCGTTCGGGTGAGACCGAGGACGCGACGATCGCCGACCTCGCGGTCGCGACCAATTGCGGGCAGATCAAGACCGGGTCGCTCGCGCGCTCCGACCGGCTCGCCAAGTACAACCAGCTCATCCGCATCGAGGAGGAGCTGGGCGACGCTGCGGTCTATGCCGGGCGCTCGATCCTGCGCTAACCTATGCTAAGTTGCGGTATCGCAACGAAAATCTTTTGAGTATCTGCGGAACGCCCGCGCCCTCCCTTGGTTCTGGAACGAACCGAAGGAGGGCCGTATGGGCGAGACTTTGGAGACCGGGCGCGACGACGCTCCTCTCACCACATCGAAGCACCCGGACGCGGCGGTCGATGCCGCCACCGCTGCGCTGATCGACAAGCCTGGGCAGGGCGATGCCGACACGCTGGTCGGCCGCACGGTGACGATCAACCGCCCGCGCGCCGAGCTGTTCGCTTATTGGCGCGATTTCGCCAACCTCGCGACGTTCATGGACAATGTCGAGCGCGTGGACGTGCTCGATGGCCGGCGCTCGCGGTGGGTGGTGAAGGCGCCGGGCGACAAGACGGTCGAATGGACCGCCGTCATCACCGAGGAGCGCGACGGCGAGTTCATCGCCTGGGCGTCCGAGGAGGGCGCCGACGTCCCCAATAGCGGTCGGATCGATTTCCGCGACGCACAGGGCGATCGCGGCACGATCGTCACCGCGACGATCCTTTACGACCCGCCCGCCGGGATCATCGGCAAGGTGATCGCCAAGATGTTCCAGCGCGAGCCCGCGATCCAGGCGCGCCGTGACCTCAGGCGCTTCAAGCAGCTCATGGAAACCGGCGAGATCGCCACCGGCGCGCGCAATCGCCGCCTTCAGCAAGAGGGGAAGAACTGATGCGCGCCTTGGCCTGGCACGGAAAGCACGACGTGCGCGTCGACACGGTCGACGACCCCGAGATCCTCAACCCGCGCGACGCGATCATCAAGGTCACCTCGACCGCGATCTGCGGCTCGGACCTCCACCTCTATGACGGTTACATCCCGACGATGATGGCCGGCGACATCCTCGGCCATGAGTTCATGGGCGAGGTGGTCGAAGTCGGGCCCAAGTCGACGCTCAAGAAGGGGCAGCGCGTGGTGGTGCCGTTCACCATCTCCTGCGGTGCGTGCTTCCATTGCGGCAAGCATCAATATTCGGCGTGCGACAACGCGCTCCCCGCCGACAATCAGGACATCGCGCAGGAACTGTACGGCCAGCCGATGAGCGGGCTGTTTGGCTACAGCCACATGACCGGCGGCTATTCGGGCGGACAGGCGGAATATGTCCGCGTGCCGTTCAGCGATGTCGGACCGATCGTGGTGCCGGACGGGGTCGAGGACGAGAAGGTGCTGTTCCTCTCCGACATCCTCCCCACCGGCTGGATGGCGGCGGAGAATGCCGGGATCGAGCCGGGCGATACCGTCGCGGTGTGGGGCTGCGGGCCGGTCGGGCTATTCGCGGTGCAGTCGGCGCTGCTGATGGGCGCGGAGCGCGTCATCGCGATCGATCATTTTCCACGTCGGCTCGAACTCGCGAGGAAGTTTGGCGCGGAGACGATCAACTTCGAGGAGACCGCGACCTACGAAGCGCTGATGGAGATGACCGGCGGGATCGGACCCGATGCGGTGATCGATGCCGTCGGGCTCGAGGCGCACGGCTTCTTCGTCGACAACGTCATCGACCAGATCAAGGCGTCGACCTTCCTCGGCACCGACCGCATCCATGCGATCCGCCAGGCGATCCTGGCATGCCGCAAGGGCGGGCGGGTATCGATGCCGGCGGTTTATGGCGGGTTCGTCGACAAGTTTCCGCTCGGCGCGTTCATGGAGAAGGGGCTGACGCTCAAGACCGGACAGACCCACGTCCAGCATTATATGCCTGGGCTGCTCAACGCGATCATGGAGGACAGGATCGATACGACCTTCCTGATCAGTCACACCCTCCCGCTCGAGGAGGCGCCGGCGGGCTACAAGATGTTCCACGACAACCAGAATGAGGTGACCAAGGTCGTGCTCAAGCCCGGCCTGGCGCCGGCGGCGGAGTAAGGCGGGTGGCGAACAGGCTAGCGGTCGTGACCGGCGCGTCGACGGGGATCGGGTTCGAGTTGGCGCATATCGCGGCGCGGCAAGGCTGCGACCTGATCGTGGTCGCGAACGAGCCGCTGATCGCAGCGGCGGCCGAGGATTTCCGGCAGTTCGGCACGCAGGTGGAATCGGTCGAGGCCGATCTTTCCACGATCGAAGGCGTCGACCGGCTGTTGGACGCGGCAGGCGTGCGATCGATCGACTTGCTGTTCGCCAATGCCGGGGTCGGGAGAGGCGGCGCGTTTCTCGAGCAGGACGTCGCCAGCTGGCGGCACTCGATCGATACCAACGTCACCGGCACCGTCTATCTCATCCAGAAGGTGCTCAGGGACATGGTCGCGCGCGGTGAGGGCAAGGTCCTGGTGACCGGCTCGATCGCCGGCTACATCCCCGGCAGCTTCAATGCGATCTACAACGCGACCAAGGCGTTCATCGACAATTTCGCCGAAGCTCTGCGCAACGAGATCAAGGATGTGGCAGGGGTCACGCTCACCACGCTGATGCCGGGACCGACCGACACCGAGTTCTTCGCGCGCGCGGGCATGCTCGATACGCAGATCGGCCAGGACGACGGCAAGGCCGATCCGGCCAAGGTCGCGCAGGACGGCTGGGACGCGCTGATGGCGGGCAAGGGGCACCTCGTCTCCGGCTTCGCCAACAAGGTGCAGGTCGCTGGCGCCGGCGTCGTGCCGCAAGCGGCGCTCGCCGAGATGCATCGCAAGCAGGCAGAGCCCGGCAGCGGCAACGTCTGAGTTCATGGTTGATCGGCGATTCGCTTTGCGCGAGAAGGCACGCATGGCGCGTTCGACATCCTTCAAGGCGATCCTGAGCCGCGCGGGGCTTCCCGCGGTCGCGATCATCTTCATGGGCTTCTTCGCCTATTCGGCGGTGCTGGGCCCCAATGGGATGCTCACCTATGGCGACTACAAGCGCCAGCTCGCCGTGAAGCACGCCGAGCTCGCCAAGCTCGAGAAGGCGCGCGCGGAGCTGCGCAACCGCGTGAAGCTGCTCGACCAGAAGGGCGCCGATCCCGACATGGTCGACGAGTTGACGCGCAAGAAACTCAACGTCGTCCACCCCGACGAGGTGATCGTTCCGCTCGATTGAGGGCGGGCGGCGACCGCCTCGCTGCCTTACGCGCGCGTCATCATTGCGCCTGGGCTGCGAACCGGCCTATAGGGCCGCTTCCATCTCTCCCCAGGATGAGGGTCATCGTGGCAAAAGCGCCGGCAAAGAGCCGTAAAGTAGAACCAGCTGCAACTAATCGCGAACGTCCAAACGAACCGGAGCGGTACAAAGCCTCGAAAGAGCAATTGCTGGAATTCTACCGCCAGATGCTGCTCATCCGTCGCTTCGAGGAGAAGGCGGGACAGCTCTACGGCCTCGGCTTCATCGGCGGCTTCTGCCACCTCTATATCGGCCAGGAAGCGGTCGCGGTCGGCCTGCAGTCGGCGCTCGACGGCGACAAGGATTCGGTGATTACCGGCTATCGCGACCATGGCCACATGCTCGCCTATGGCATCGATCCCAAGGAGATCATGGCCGAGCTGACCGGTCGCGCGGCGGGCATCAGCCGCGGCAAGGGCGGGTCGATGCACATGTTCTCGACCGAGAAGAAGTTCTACGGCGGCCACGGCATCGTCGGCGCGCAGGTCTCGCTCGGCACCGGCCTCGCCTTCGCGCACAAATATAACGAGGACGGCGGCGTCGCGATGGCCTATTTCGGCGACGGCGCGGCCAATCAGGGCCAGGTGTACGAGAGCTTCAACATGGCCGAGCTGTGGAAGCTCCCGATCATCTACGTGATCGAGAACAACCAGTACGCGATGGGCACCAGCGTCAACCGCTCCTCGGCGGAGGACCAGCTCTATCGCCGCGGCGAAAGCTTCCGCATCCCCGGCATCCAGGTCGACGGCATGGACGTGCTCGCCTGCCGCGGCGCGGCCGAGGAGGCGCTGGCGTGGGTGCGCGCGGGCAAGGGGCCGATCATCCTCGAGATGAAGACCTATCGCTATCGCGGCCACTCGATGTCCGATCCCGCCAAATACCGCTCGCGCGACGAGGTCCAGGCGGTGCGCGACAACAGCGATCCGATCGAGGGCGTCAAGAAGGAGCTCGAGGCCGCGGGCGTCAAGGAAGACCAGCTCAAGGCGATCGAGGCCGAGATCCGCAAAGCGGTGAACGAAGCCGCCGATTTCGCCGAGCAGACGCCGGAGCCCGATCCGGCCGAACTTTATACCGACGTACTGGTGGGGACTTACTGAGATGGCGATCGAGCTCAAGATGCCGGCGCTCTCGCCGACGATGGAAGAGGGCACGCTCGCCAAGTGGCTGGTGAAGGAAGGCGACACAGTGAAGTCGGGCGACATCCTCGCCGAGATCGAGACCGACAAGGCGACGATGGAATTCGAGGCCGTCGACGAAGGCACGATCGCGTCGATCCTGGTGGCCGAGGGCACCGACGGCGTGAAGGTCGGCACCGTGATCGCGACGATCGCGGCAGAAGGCGAAGAGGGGGGCGAGGACGCCTCGACCCCGGCGCCCGCGCCTGCACCTGCCGCTCAGGCCGAGGCGCCAGCGCAGGCGCAGAAGGCGGCCGAGTCCGAAGCCGGCGAAGATGGCGGCCCCAAGAAGGCCGACAGCGGCACCAAGCAGCTCGCCAGCGACAAGGCGGCGACCGTGGCCGATCCGGAAGTCCCGGCGGGCACCGAGATGGTCAAGACCACGGTCCGCGAGGCGTTGCGCGACGCCATGGCCGAGGAAATGCGCGCCGATGCGCGCGTCTTCGTGATGGGCGAGGAAGTCGCCGAGTATCAGGGCGCCTACAAGGTCACCCAGGGCCTGCTCGACGAGTTCGGCGCCAAGCGCGTGATCGACACGCCGATCACCGAATACGGCTTTGCCGGCGTCGGCACCGGCGCGGCGATGGGCGGATTGAAGCCGATCATCGAGTTCATGACGTTCAACTTCGCCATGCAGGCGATCGATCACATCATCAACTCGGCGGCCAAGACCAACTATATGTCCGGCGGTCAGATGCGCTGCCCGATCGTGTTCCGCGGTCCCAACGGCGCGGCGAGCCGCGTCGCGGCGCAGCACTCGCAGAATTACGGCCCGTGGTATGCCAGCGTGCCGGGCCTGATCGTGATCGCGCCTTATGACGCGGCCGATGCCAAGGGCCTGCTCAAGGCCGCGATCCGCAGCGAGGACCCGGTCGTGTTCCTCGAGAACGAGCTGATGTACGGCCGCACCTTCGACGTGCCCAAGCTCGACGACTGGGTGCTCCCGATCGGCAAGGCGCGCATCGTGCGCCCGGGCAAGGACGTGACGATCGTGAGCTATTCGATCGGCGTCGGCGTCGCGCTCGAGGCGGCGGAGACGCTGGCGGGCGAGGGGATCGACGCCGAGGTGATCGACCTGCGCACGCTGCGTCCGCTCGACAAGGCGACGGTGCTGGAGAGCCTCAAGAAGACCAACCGCATGGTGGTGGTCGAGGAAGGTTGGCCGGTCTGCTCGATCGCGTCGGAGATCGTGACGATCGCGATGGAAGAGGGTTTCGACGATCTCGACGCCCCCGTCGTGCGCGTCGCGAACGAGGACGTGCCGCTGCCCTATGCCGCCAACCTCGAGAAGCTGGCGCTGATCACCGCGGACAAGGTGGTCGCGGGCGTGAAGAAGGTAACTTACCGCTGAAATCCCTGACCCCTCCCTTCGGGGAGGGGCTCAGCTGCAGTTCGACGCGGTGACCCCGGCTTCCTGATAGACGCCATTGGTGCCGCCGGTGGTGTCGCGGGCGTCGCGCACCATCATCGACGCGATCTCGTTGATTTCGCTCGTCGGTGACAGTGAAGACTTGATCAGCGGCTGATATTGGTAACGCACCTCCACGAACATCGCGACGCCGCGGGGCGGCGCGATCACCTGGCGGCCGGCGGGTCCGACGCCGTCGACGAGCGTCGCTGACGTGGGATTGCCGTAGCTCGACGTCCAGGTCGTCTTGTTGCCTTTGCAGCGCTGCCAGCGAATCCGGTATTTGTTCGCCGTCGTTGCATGGGGCTCGACGCTGGAGATGATCACGCGCCCGTTGGTGAACAGCTTCAGCTCGCCTGACTGGAAATCGGCGCCGGCGAGCAGGTCGTTGATGTCGCTTTCGTAGATCTTCTTCGATTCGAGCTGGCTGCCCGAACCGATACGGGCGGCGTTGTCGGCCAGCTGCAACGCGATCTGGCTGATGCGCATCTTGGTGATGATGTAGTTGGTGAGCTCGGCGCCGGTGAGGCTCATCAGCAGCACGACCGGCATGCCGAAGGCGAACTCGAGGAGCGCCAGTCCACTCGTGTCGCGGCCGAGCCGGCGCCCGCTGTTGCCGATCAGGGTCAGGAAGGGCTTCACGGGCAATTCCTCACGGTGGGCGCGCCCTGGTCGCCATAGGGCTGGTTGCGCAGGACCGTCGATGCGCTGATCCTGGTCGTGTTGGAGCCGCCGATCACATTATAGACCGGGAAGAAACGGGGATAGCTGACCGTCGCCGTGTAGAGCACCGCATCCTTGGCGCCGCCCTGGCTGAGATTGCCGCCGCTGGAGTCCCAGCGGCTGTTGCCGTTGGTGTCCTCATAGGGCTCGCCCGGCGTGCCGCCTTGCGGGCCGTCGCAGGTTCCGTTGCCGTTGGTGTCGGTCCAGGGCTCGAATTGCGACGCCACCACATGCTCGTACTTGCGGTACCATTGCCGCGAAATCGTCACCGTGCCGTTGTTGGCAAGCGCCTTCACCTGCTTCCGCACCTTGTCGTCGAGCGCGTCCTGCGTCGCGGTGGTAAGGCCGGATTCGAGCGTCAGGTCGCGTGCCGCCTTTTGCACCACGCCCTGCAGCGCGGCGCGCATGTACAGCGTGTGCGCCACGTCGAACGTCGCGAGCAGCGTGAAGCCCAGCACCGGCGCGACGATCGCGAACTCGACGATCGTGGCGCCGCGCTCGTCGCGGGCGAGCGCGCGAAGGCGATGCGCGGCGCGGCTCATTTGGTCAGCCTCAGCTGCGAGATCTGGTCGGCGATCGACTTGAACGTCGCCTGGAGCGCGGAGCCATCCGAGGCCGAGAAATAGCGACCTTCGGAGGCGCATGCTTCGAGGCGATCCTGCGTCGCCTGGCTCTGTCCCTCGCCGAAGTTGATCACCCACAGGGTGATGTTCTTGTTCCGCACCCACTGGCAGATCGCGAGGAAGCGGAGGTTCACCTGCTCGTCCAGCTGTGCCTTGGTGGGGTTCTCGGGCGTCTGGCGATGATCGAAGAAGGGCAGGCCATAAGCGGCATAGTCGCCGGCGTTCGCGTTGGTGTCGCCGTCGGTCATGAAGATCATGTGCCGCTCGATCTCGCCGCCATTGGGCGTGGTCTGGTTCTCGCTCCCGAAGATTCCGGTCGGCGATATCAGGCGCGCGCCCCAGATGATGCCGATGTCGTGATAGGTGTTGCCGTCCGGATCGAGCGAGTTGACATAGCCCTGGAACGTCGTCGGGTCGTTCCAGGCCTGCAGCTTGCGTGCCTCGGTGGGACAGAAGAAGGTTGAGCGGTTGGCGTAGTCCGTGGTCGACGCCGGAATCGGGTCGGTGGACCAACCGTAGGTATTCCCGCTCGTCCAGATGTTGCCGTCATAGTTGGTGCCGCTGGTAGTGCCGCGCGTGAATATCAGGCGCGGCAGCGCTGGCCTCCAGCGCGATTCGTCGCTGTTGGGCACCATGTCGATGTCGAGGTCGAGGGCTTCCGACGGAATCGGGTCGAAGTCGGTGGTATCGTTCGGCGTGTCGCGCTCCTCGATACACCCGGCCCAGGTGATGGTGGCTGCCGGGATATCCTTGCCGCCAATGCCGTTCACCGGATCGGCGATTGAAGTCGTGTTGGGATCAGTCAGCGAGCTTGGCATGGTGAAGCTGCTGTTCCAGCTGCTGCCGCCGGCCTTGAGCCCCCTCACGTCGATTTCGAACGGCCCATAGTCCCAAGACGCGAACTTTTCCTCATAATAGGTGGTGGTCGTCGTCTTCTTGCGGCGGCAGCTCTTCCTGTTGTCGCTGCCACCGGTCGACCTGTCGGGCGCGTTGCCCCAGCTCTCGGTCGAGTTCGACCCCGACGTCCAACCCCATTCGCCGTTCGCGCCGCCATTGGTGGCCGACCCGTCGCTCGGAAAGCTCGCCTCGACCGTTGGCGCAGGGGCGGGGCCGCCCGAGCTGGCCGGGGTCGGAGTGAAGGAGCCAAAGGCCTGGTTGTTCATGAACAGGAGGCAGTCGCTCTGGGTAAGCGAACCGCCGCCATAGCTTTCCCAGCGTGTCTCGGTCTTCTGGGGCGGCACGGCCAGGTCGGGCCTGCGGGTCTGATACGACCAACGGTCCACCAGATAGTCGTTGGGCAGGAGCTTGCCCACGTTCACATTGGTCGAATAGGGCACGAAACCGAAGCGGATCTGCACCTGGTTGCCGGTGCCCCCGCTCGGCTCGTCACCCTCGCAATCGGCATCGGGCACGTCGAGTCGGGCGACGATCTGATAGAAGCACTTCACCGCCTTGCGCAGCGCGGCGATGCGCGAATTCGCGTCGCCGTTGCAGCTTGTATCGCCGTTCGGGCAAAAGTTCATCGACCCGGTGGTATCGAGCACGAACATCACGTCGGTGTTCGGCAGCCGCATCTCGGCGTCGCAGGTGACGGTGAGCGTTTCGTCAGTCTTGCCGAAGATGCGCATCAGCGTCATCGGCACGACCGCACGGGCATTCCCGGTGACCTTGCCTGCGCTTTCGGTGAAGCTGCGCCGTGTCGCCGGCTCTTCGAGCTTGGTCCCGTATGCGTTGGGATTGAAGTTCGCGTCGAAGAAACGCTCGGCCTCGCCGCGCGCGGCATAGGTGTTCGCGGACCAGCTGCCGCCGCCCATCATCTTGCGGCCCGCAAGCGCGCCGGCGTCGCAGGCATGTTGCAGGCGCGTCTTGACGATGTACATGCGGCTGATGTCCACGCCGCCGCCCACCATGCCCGCCAGCGGAATGATCGATGCTGCGATGATTGCGAGCGTGTTGCCGCGCGTGTCGCGGGCAAGTGATGTCAGCCATGTGCGTGCGCTGTGCGCTGCCTCTGCGCAACTGGTCATCGATGCCTCGTCCCCCGTTCCATCGGGTGCCATGGCTCAGGTGCGGCTAACGCGCGCTGAAAGCGCATGGTTAACGCCGCGTCTACGCTGGCTCCGGAATGGAGGCGGCCGATGATTTCAGATCCGGAACGGAGGATGATCCTCGCCTATGCCCCGACCGCCGCGGCGCGCGCCGGGCTGGCGGCGCTGCTCGCGCTCGACGACAGGCTGGCGGAGACGGTGCGCACGACGAGCGAGCCGATGCTGGGACAGATCCGCCTGCAATGGTGGCATGACGCCCTGATCGCGCTCGACACGGCGCCGCCGCCGCCCGAGCCGGTGCTGCAGGGGATCGCGCGCGACGTTCTGCGCATGGGGCTGGCGGGGTCGATGGTGGCCGGGATCGCGCAGGCGTGGCAGGCGCTGATGCAGGCGGAGCTCGATGATCTCGCGCTGCGCACCTATGGCGCGCGGGGCCGGCGGATCTTCGAGCTTGCCGGCATCCTGGCGGGCGCATCGCCCGCCGATCCGCTGACGCCGGCTGGCGAGGGCTGGGCGCTGGCGGACCTGGTGGACGGGCTCAGCGATCCGGCCGAGGCTGCCGCGGCGCGGGCGATCGCAGAGCGTTCGCTGGCGCAGGCGACGGCTGCGCGCTGGAGCCGCAACGGACGCACGATGGGGGCGATGGCCCATCTGGCGCGGCTCGGCCTGGAGGGCGTGCCCCGGGGCTCGCCGCGGCGGACGGCGCGCGCGCTGTGGCATCGCATGACCGGCAAGTGACGTCTTGCTGCCGCCCGTAGAGACGCTAGCTTGCTGCCGTCCTGAGGGGGAGAATCGGGCATGTGGCGCTATTTCGTGGGCGGCATCGCGGCGTTGCTGATGGCCGGAGCGGGGATCTTTCTGTTCAAGGGGAGCGCGACTCCCGAACCGGTACCGCCGGCGCCCAAGCCGGCGCAGACCGAAGCTGCCGCGCAGCGCGAGGCGAGCGTCGCGGAGGTGCCGCGAGCGGACCGGAGCCGCGAGGAGAAGCGCTTCGACCGCGGCGACAAGGACAGGAACGGCACGATCACGCTCGCCGAGATGCAGCAGCCGCGGCGCAAGGCATTCGCCAAGCTTGACAAGGACAGCGACGGCAAGCTCTCGTTCGAGGAATGGACGGTGCGGACCTCGACTCGCTTCGCCGAGGCCGACAAGGACCGATCGGGCGGGCTGACCCGCGCCGAATTCGCCGCCACCGCGCCCAAGCGCCGCGCTGCCGCCGGACCGCGCTGCAACTGCCGCGCCGAGGTCGCCAAGGCGCTGGCCGAGGCCGCCGAGGAATAGCTCAGGCGGCCTTGAGCCATCCAGCGAACGCTTCGCGGGCGCGGGCGGTGTACATGAGCTTGCGGTCCGCCTTCTTGGTGCGGCCCTCGATCGGCGGCATCAGCCCGAAATTGACGTTCATCGGCTGATAGGTCTCGATCTCCGCGCCGCCGGTGATGTGGCCGAGCAGCGCGCCGAGCGCGGTCTCGACCGGGGGCGGCGCGAGCGGGCGGCCGAGGATCTCGGCGGCGGCGAAGCGGCCCGCGAGCAGGCCGATCGCCGCGCTCTCGACATAGCCCTCGCAGCCCGTGACCTGGCCGGCGAAGCGGATGTGCGGGCGCGACTTGAGGCGCAGCGTTGCATCGAGCAGCTCGGGCGAGCGGATGAAGGTGTTGCGGTGGAGCCCGCCGAGGCGCGCGAACTCGGCATTCTCGAGCCCCGGGATGGTGCGGAACAGCTCGACCTGGGCGCCATGCTTGAGCTTGGTCTGGAAGCCGACCATGTTCCACAGCGTGCCGCTGGCATTGTCCTGGCGGAGCTGGACCACGGCATAGGGCCAGCGCCCGGTGCGCGGATCGTCGAGCCCGACCCCCTTCATCGGGCCGTAGCGCAGCGTGTCGACGCCGCGCTCGGCCATCACCTCGATCGGCATGCACCCCTCGAAGTACGGGACGTCCTCCCATTGCTTGAACTCGGCCTTCTCGCCGTCGAGCAGGCCCTGGTGGAAGGCGAGATACTGGTCCTTGGTCATCGGGCAGTTGATGTAATCCTTGCCCGTGCCGCCCGGGCCGACCTTGTTCCAGCGCGACTGCATCCAGGCGACGTCCATGTCGATGCTGTCGCGGTGGACGATCGGTGCGATCGCGTCGAAGAAGGCGAGGCTGTCCTTGCCGGTCGCGCTGCCGATGCTGTCGGCCAAGCCGGGCGCGGTCAGCGGGCCGGTGGCGACGATCGTCAGGCCCTCGGCGGGGAGCTGGTCCACCCGCTCGCGCACGATGGCGATGTTGGGATGGGCTTCGAGCGCGGCGGTGACGCCGGCGGAGAAATGGTCGCGGTCGACCGCGAGCGCGGAGCCGGCGGGCACCTTGTGGAGGTCGCCTTGCGCCATGATGATCGAGCCGAGATCGCGCATCTCCTGGTGCAGCAGGCCCACCGCGTTGCGCTCCGCATCGTCGGAGCGGAAGCTGTTCGAGCAGACCAGCTCGGCGAGCCCGTCGGTCTGGTGGGCGGGCGTCATGTCGCCGCTGCCGCGCATCTCGGAGAGCTTCACGCGGACGCCGGCATTGGCGAGCTGCCAGGCGGCTTCGGACCCGGCGAGGCCGCCGCCGATGATATGGACTTGATGTTCGGTCATTCGCTCGAAGTTGACAAAGTTGACACGATCGAGGGGTTGTCACGCGCGCGCTTGACACCTGTCCGCGACTGACGGACGTCCTCCCCCAAGCCCTTACGCCAGGGCGGGGGCTGTAGGAAAAGGGAAAGTGATGGGGTGGCTGTTCGGGGTCGCGGTGCTGGCGGGGGCGAGCTATTCGCTGACCGGTTGGGGGATCGTCGACGCGGGGGCGTGGCAGGCGGCGTGGAAGACCAGCGGCGTGGCGCTGCTCGCGGCGTGGGCGGCGAGCCGGGCGCGCAGCACCGACGGCTGGCTGATCGCGGGCGCGCTGGCGCTGGGCGCGCTGGGCGACCTGTTGCTGGAGGTGGTCGAGGGATTCACCGCAGGCGGCGCGGCGTTCGCGGCGGGGCATGCGGTGGCGATCGTCCTGTATCTCCGCAACCGGCGCGCCAACCCTTCATCGAGCCAGAAGCTGCTGGGCTATCTGCTCGCGCCCGCGACGATCGGGATCGCGGCGCCGCTCGCGGCGCCGGCGGGGCAGGCGCTGCCGGTGGGCGTCTATGCCGCGTTCCTCGGCGTCATGGCGGCGACGGCGTGGACGAGCCGCTTTCCGCGCTATCGCGTCGGGATCGGCGCAGTGCTGTTCGTGGTGTCGGACCTGCTGATCTTCTCGCGCTTCGGGCTGCTCAGGGAGTCGTTCGTGCCGAGCCTGCTGATCTGGCCGACCTATTTCGCGGCGCAAGCGCTGATCGCGTGGGGGGTGGTTCGGAGCCTGACGGAGGAAGCGTGAAGGGGTCAGCGCCGGAGGCGCCGGACGATCGCACCGACGACGATGGCCGGGAACATGCCGATTGCGGCGCCCAAGGCTCCGTAGATGGTGAAGAAAACGAGGTCGACCGCCAAGATCCAGGATTCTTCGAGCGTAATGGCGCTCCAATTGATTAGCAGGAGACAATCGATTGCGACCACGCTGGCGACGATGCGGCGATAATGTTTCCGTGTCGGTTGTTTTCCGGCGGCTACAAGCGCGAAGGCGGTGACCAAGCCGACCAACAGCGATAGCGCGAATGCGATCCAGTAAGTGAAATCCATCGCTTGAAATCCTGATCAGCAGAAGGAAGCGGGCCCGGGCTCAAGGCCGCGTTGACGGAGCTATCCTGCCGCTTCGTCGTCCCAGCGCGCGCCGTAGCGGACCAGCAGCGCGCAGATCGCGCCGGTGGAACCGAAGAGTGCTGCGCCCTCCGTGGTCAGCGGGATGACCATGATCGCGGCCATCGGCAGCGCGAACAGAATGCCGGCACCTGCCCAGACGAGCGGGTGGCGGCTGGCGGGTTGATCCACCCCGAGCCACCCCATGAGAAATCCACCCAGGCTCACGGGTATCGCCGCGAGAAGCGCTCCGAACGGAAGCGCAAGGATCGCGATGGCGAAGAGGGTGCCAAATGACTCCTGCCATGTCCCGGCTGGCGCAGAATAGAGGATCACGCTCCCAAGCGTCATGGTGATGACGAAAACCGGACCGGCGCAGAACAGGGCGAGTGCGGCGCCGGGGCCAAATCTGAAGCGCTTCATCTGGAAATCTCCCGTTTGCTGGTCATCGCGCCACCGGCACCACCATCCGAACCCGCTCCGCCAGCCTCGGCGCCGCGGCGTCGAGGCGGGCGGCGAGGGTCGCCAAGCGGCTGACGGGCACCGCGGGGAACAGGTGGTGCTCGAGGTGGAAGAACATGTTGTAGCTGACCAGGTTGAGCAGCCGGCCGCGCTGGGTGCGCGCGACGATGCCGTCCTCGCAGCCATGATGGGTGATCCACACCGCGAAGAAGGCGGTGAGGCTCTGCGCCACCAGCATCGCGGCGATATGGTAGAGCAAAGGTGCCCATTGGCTGGCGAGCGCGGCGCCGATCACGGCCGCGTTGAGCGCGAGATCCACGCCCATCCGCCGGCGAAGCTGCGGCCCCCCGTTGCGCCAGCCATGGATGTGCGTCTCGACCGGGAAGCGCGGGCCGTAGCGTAGCACCTCCCACAGCGTCATCTCGCCGCATTTCCCCTCGATATCGTCCGCAGTCCCGACCTTCCGATGATGGTGGAGGTGGTTGAACGCGACGGAGCTGTTGGAGCCGAGCATCAACGCGCTCAGCACATGGAGCACGCGGCGGTGGCCGCGCGGGCCGAAGCCGAGATTGTGGTGGATCGCCTCGTGGTTGAGCCGCAGCGCGGTGAGGAAGAACATGAAGCTGGCGGGAATTGCGAGCGGCCAGAGGGTGAACTCGGCGAGGGCCAGCGACAGCGCCAGCCAGGGCAGGGGGTGGAGGCACTCGATCACGCCGTCGCGCGGGCGCATCGGCACCAGATCGCGCCAGGCCACACCGCGAAGTGCCGGATCGGCGGGGCCGGGATGATGTCGAGCCATCTTGTTTCTCCCTTGCTGGTATTTCTGTAATTTCAGAAATTTATTGGCGTGCGAGGTTGGACCGTGGGATGAGCGTGTGGGATCAATCCTTGCTGCGGGAACCGGGGATGAGGCGGGCGACCTTGCCGCCTAGCTTCATCAGCGTGACGAGCGTGGGCTTGGGCAGCACGCGGACCTGGTCGTACCAGCCGCCGAGCGTGCCGATGAATTCATGCATCCGGCCGACGCGCTCGCGCACCTGGGGCGGGGCGGTGTGGTCGGCGGCGAGGCGCGCGGCGAGCTCGCCGAGCAGCTGGATCGTCGGGTCGACCTCGCGCCGCTTGCGCTCGGCGACGATTCGCATGAGCATCTCCCACAGGTCGGTCTCCGCGACGAAATGGTCGCGGCGGTCGCCCTCGACATGGACACGGCGAACGATGCCATAGCCCTGCAGCTCCTTGAGTGCGGTCGAGACGTTGGAGCGGGCGAGGCCGAGTGCCTCGACGATCTCCTCGGCATGGAGCGGGCGGTCGGCGAGGTAGAGCAAAGCATGGACCTGCGCGACGGAGCGATTGACGCCCCATTGCGTTCCCATCTCGCCCCAATGGAGGATGAACGCCTTGGCGTCGGGATGTTCGGCGAACCGGGTCATGATGTAATTTCTGTAATTTCAGAAATTGTAGGAGTCAACCATGATCGATCATCTCGGGATCCCGGTGACGGACATCGTGGCGTCGCGCCGCTTCTACGAGGCCGCGCTGGCCCCGCTCGGCTATCGCGTCATGGGCGAGGAGACCAACGGGCTCGGCAACAACATCGTGCTGATGGGCGTGGACGAGGTGGACTTCGTCATCGCGGACGGGGAGCCGGTGAGCGACGGGGTGCACCATGCCTTTCGCGCGGAGAGCCGGGAAGCGGTGGACGCGTTCCACGCCGCGGCGCTGGCGGCGGGCGGCAAGGACAATGGTGCGCCGGGGATACGCGAAGACTATCATCCGAACTATTATGCCGCGTTCGCGATCGACCCCGACGGGATGAACGTCGAGGCGGTGTGCCATAAGCCGGCGTGACGCGCCGCGAGGGTTCTGGAGGAGGATGCGATGATCGACCATATGGGTGTTTCGGCAAGCGACTTTGAAACCTCGCGCCGTTTCTATGACGCGGCGCTGGGCACGATCGGCGCGAAGGTGGTGATGGAGGTCACGCCCGAGATGACGGGGGGCGTCTATCACGGCCTTGGCTATGGCAAGCATGGCAAGCCGGACTTCTGGCTGAGCAATGGCGGCCCCAAGGGCAGCGGCATCCATATCGCGTTCGTCGCGGAGAACCGCGCGGAGGTGGACGCCTTTTACGCGGCCGCGATGGCGGCGGGCGGACGGGACAATGGCGCGCCCGGCGTCCGCGCGCACTATCACCCCGATTACTATGGCGCCTTCGTCCACGATCCCGACGGGATCAATGTCGAGGCAGTGTGTCATAAGCCCCAATGAGCCGGCGGGAGCGAGCGGATGAAGGTCTTCACCATCGGATATGAGGGCGCGACGACGGAGTCGTTCCTCGCCGCGCTGGAGGGCGCCGGGGTGCGCCAGGTGATCGACGTGCGGCAGCTGCCCTTGTCGCGCCGGCCGGGCTTTTCCAAGGTCCCGCTCGCCGCCGCGCTGAAGGAACGCGGGATCGGCTATGTGCATCTGAAAGCGCTGGGCACGCCCAAGCCGGGACGCGACGCTGCCAAGAAGGGCGACCGCGCGACGCTGGAGGCGGTCTATGCCGGCCAGCTCGAACTGCCCGAGGCGCAGGCGCAGGCGGCGCGGATGCGTGCGCTGATCGCCGAGACGCCGAGCGCGCTGCTGTGCTTCGAGCGCGACCCCGGGATGTGCCACCGCACCTTGCTGATCGCCGCGGAGGGCGAGGGGGTCGAGGTGGAAGACCTGTTCGCCGATCCCATATCGCACGCATGAGCAGCCGTCCGCTTTCGCCCTCGTCGCGCGCGCAGGAAGTGTTCAACGATTTCCAGCGCGAAGTGCTGGCCGAGAAGGCCGCGACGCTGGGCCGGGCGGGCAAGGCGCTGGAGGCGGCACTGGCGAAGCTGCGCGACGCCGGAGCGGGCGAGGGCCGCGAGGCGCTGGTGCAGGCGGCGGCGGATGCGGCGCATGTTTATCTGATCCAGCGCGAAGTGTGCGGGATCCACGGCCTTGGCGCGCCCCTCGAGGATTTCGGGGTGCCGGGCGAGGTGCGGGTGCGGATCGGGGCGCGGCCGGCGCGCGGATAGCCGCTTTCAGACTTTCCTCAGCGGTTGCTCATGCGGCTCATCCTGGCCGCTGCCATGATGGCTCCAGTTCTCACGGGAGACCTGACATGGCCGGATCATATCGCGCGGGCGTTGGCATCGCGTTTCTCACCTCGTTCCTCAGCGTGTGGACCACGATCGTCCGCGACGACGGCAATGCCATCGGCTATTTCTTCGTGATCCTGGCGGCAGGCGTGGGCGCGTTCGCGGCGTGGTTCCAGGCCGCGGGCGTGGCACGGACGATGCTGGGCGCCGCGACGATGCAGGCGTTGCTCGGGATCGCCATCGCAACCGCGCCGATCACCGCAAGCGTGGCGGATGGGCCGTTCAAGGCCCTGCTGTTCAACACCGTCTTCGCGGTGCTGTGGCTGATCTCGGCGGCGTTCTTCCGCGCCGCCGCCAGGGGGAATCGAGTCAGCCCGTCACCGGCAGCCTGACGCTGCCGTCGGCATCGCGTTCGAGCGGCGAATAGGCGATCACGGCGTCGAGCGGGAGCGGGGCGTAGAGGTGCGGGAACTCCGCGCCGCCGCGCGACACCTCCCACTTCACCGCCCCGCCCAGCGCTTCGAGGTCGACCGCCGCGACCCACAGATCGTCCTGCCCGGCGAAATGCTTGTCGACCGTCTCGGTGAGCTGGTCGCGCGTCGACATGTGGATATAGCCGTCGGCAAGGTCGACCGGCGCGCCGGCGAAGCTGCCGTCATGCTCGAGCGCATGCATCTGCGCGGCGGTCAGCACCTTGTAGGCGGTGGTGGGCTTCATTCGCCTCCTTCGGGCCCCTCGGCCAGGTCCTCGCCCGGAGTCGCGTCGGGCGTCGGCTCTCCAACGTCCGGACCGTCGGCGAGGTTCACTTCGGCCTCATCCTCGGTCTCCTCGATGCGGGCGGCGGAGACGACATGCTCGTCGTCGGCGACGTTGAACAGCCGCACGCCGGCCGAACCGCGGCCGATCACGCGCAGGTCGCCGAGCGACATGCGGATCATCTTGGCCTGGTCGGTGACCAGCATCAGCTGATGGCCCTTGGTCGCCGGGAAGCTCGCGACGACGAGGCCGTTGCGGGCGATGTTGTCGATATTGGTGATGCCCTGGCCGCCGCGGCCGGTGCGGCGATACTCGTACGCCGACGACAGCTTGCCATAACCGTTGGCGCAGACGGTGAGGATGAACTGCTCCTTGGCCTTGAGTTCCTCGAAGCGGGCATCGTCCATGCGGCGCGGCTGGCGGGTGCCCTCGGTGTCCTCGCTCTTCCACGGGGCGTGGCGGAGATAGTCCTCGCGCTCGTCCTGGTCCTTGATGCCCGCGCGGTGGAGGATCGACAGCGAGATCACCTCGTCGCCCTCGGCCAGCCGCATGCCGCGCACGCCGGTCGAGTTGCGGCTCTGGAACTCGCGGACATCGTCGCCGGGGAAGCGGATCGCCTTGCCCTGGCGCGTGGCCAGCAGCACGTCGTCGGCCTCGTCGAGCAAGGCGACCCCGATCAGCCGGTCGTCCTCGTCCTCGCCCTCGAACTTCATCGCGATCTTGCCGTTCGAGGGCACGTTGGTGAACGCGTCCATCGAGTTGCGGCGGACCGAACCCTTGGCGGTCGCGAACATGACGTGGAGCTTGCCCCACTCCGCCTCGTCCTCGGGGAGCGGGAGGACGGTCGAGATCGTCTCGCCCGCGGCGAGCGGGAGCAGGTTGATCATCGGCCGGCCGCGGGTGTTGGCGCCGCCCTCGGGCAGGCGCCACACCTTCATGCGGTAGACCTTGCCCAGCGTCGAGAAGAACAGCACCGGCGTGTGAGTCGAGGTGACGAACAGCTCGGTGACGGCATCCTCGTCCTTGGTCGCCATGCCGGCGCGGCCCTTGCCGCCGCGGCCCTGCGCGCGGAAGGTGTCGAGGCTGGTGCGCTTGATATAGCCCTGGACCGTGACGGTCACGACCATGTCCTCGCGCTCGATCAGGTCCTCGTCCTCGATCCCGTCGGCGGCGGCGGCGATCTCGGTGCGGCGCGGGGTCGCATAGGCGTCGCGCACCGCGGTCAGCTCCTCGCGCATCACTTCGTACAGGCGAGCGCGGTTGGCGAGGATCTCGAGCAGCTCGGCGATCGAATCGGCGAGCGTCTTGAGCTCGTCGCCGATCTCGTCGCGGCCGAGTGCGGTGAGGCGGTGCAGGCGCAGGTCGAGGATGGCGCGGACCTGGATGTCGGACAGGCGGTAAGTGTCGCCCGCGACCTCGGTCTCGACCGCTTCGACGAGGCGGATGTACGGCGCGATCTCGGCGATCGGCCATTCGCGCATCAGCAGCGCCTCGCGCGCCGCGACGGGGCTCGACGAGCTGCGGATGATGCGGACGACCTCGTCGAGATTGGTCACCGCGATGACCAGGCCGAGCAAGATGTGCGCCCGGTCACGCGCCTTGGCGAGCTCGAACTTGGAGCGGCGGGTGATCACCTGTTCGCGGAACTTGACGAACGCCTCGACGATGTCGCGCAGGTTGAGCAGTTCGGGGCGGCCGCCGCGGATCGCGAGCATGTTGGCCGGGAAGCTCGACTGCGCCGGGGTGTTGCGCCAGATCTGGTTGAGCACGACCTCGGGCGTCGCGTCGCGTTTCAAGTCGATGACGATGCGCACGCCCTCGCGGCTCGATTCGTCGCGAATGTCGCTGACGCCGTCGACTCGCTTGTCCTTGGCGGCTTCGGCGATCTTCTCGACCAGCGCGTTCTTGCCCTGCTGGTAGGGGATTTCGGTGAGCACGATCGAGCGGCGCTCGCCGCGCTGTTCGAAGCTGTGGCGCGAACGCACGATGATCGAGCCGCGGCCCGTCTGATAGGCGCTGCGGCAGCCCGAGCGGCCGAGGATCAGCGCGCCGGTCGGGAAATCGGGGCCGGGGACGATCTCCATCAGCTCCTCGACCGTCACCGCGCCATTGTCCATATAGGCGAGGCAGGCGTCGATCACTTCGCCGAGATTGTGCGGCGGGATGTTGGTCGCCATGCCGACCGCGATGCCGCCGGCGCCGTTGACCAGCAGGTTGGGGAAGCGCGCGGGGAGCACGGTCGGCTCGCTCTCGGAGCCGTCGTAATTGTCCTGGAAGTCGACCGTGTCCTTCTCGATATCGTCGAGCAGGGCGGAGGCGACGCGGGCGAGCCGCGCCTCGGTATAGCGCATCGCCGCGGGCGGATCGGGATCCATCGACCCGAAATTGCCCTGGCCGTCGATCAGCGGCACGCGCATCGCCCAGTCCTGCGCCATGCGCGCCATCGCGTCGTAGATCGAGCTGTCGCCGTGCGGGTGGTACTTACCCATCACGTCACCGACCAGGCGGGCCGACTTGCGATAGGCGCGGCCGGCGACATAGCCGCCTTCCTGCGCGGCGTAGAGGATGCGGCGATGGACGGGCTTGAGGCCGTCGCGGACGTCGGGCAGGGCGCGCGCCACGATCACGCTCATCGCGTAATCGAGGTACGAGGTCTTCATCTCGTCGACGATCGAGATCGGGGTAATGTCGGAAGGGTCCGCGAGGACGGTCTCGTCGGTCAAGTGCTGGTGCTTTCGAAGGGTTGTTTCAGAGTTGTGACCGCTCTAGCGGGGCGGTGACCACCTGCCAAGCCCGCGCGCACGCCCACGCGCGTACGCGTGCGCGCGTGGGCGGCGCGGCGTGTTCCGGCGGAGCCAAGGCGTTCAATGTGCGTTCAGCGAGCCGATGCGAGGGGCGAAACGATGCACTGCGCCTTGACCCGGCGAGGCGGATTACTAGAGCGGTTGCGCCCCTTTTTGCTACGCTGACCCCTGCGTAAGGAGAGTCCTGAATGAAGTCTGTCTCGAAAGTCGCGCTGTCCGCGGCGATCGTTCTCGGCATGCCCGCCCTCTTTGCCGCCGCCCCCGCCGCGGCGCAGAAGAAGGAGAAGGAAGAAGCCGCGCAGCTCAAGATGAGCGCCGCCTACCGCAAGGCCGCGGTCGAGGCGCAGGAGGCCGCCAAGGGCGCCGACCTGGCGCTCGAGGAAACGAAGCTCGCCGCGCTGGAGGCGCTCGCCGCCAATCCCGACGAGAAATTCTTCGCGGCGCGGATGCGCTACGACCTCGAGACCAAGAAGAAGAGCAATGCCGGCCGCGGCGCCGCGCTCGACACGCTGATCGCGAGCGGCAAGATCGCCGGACCGGACCTCGGCAACCTGCACTTCCTGCGCGGCCAGCTGCTGGCGCAGGACAAGAAATATGCCGAGGCGCTGCCCCATTATGCCAAGGCGCGCGAGCTGAACGCCAACCAGCCCGACCTGCCGCTGCAGCGCGCGGTGGCGCAGTTCCAGACCAAGGACGTGAACGGCGGCGTCGCCTCGCTCGACGAGGCGATCAAGGCGCGCGAGGCCGCGGGCCAAAAGGCGCCGGAGAACTGGTACAAGATCGCGGTGTCCGAACTCTACCGCTCGGGCAACAAGGACTCCGCCGCGCTGTGGATCAACAAGCAGATAGCGGCCTATCCCGGCCCCGACGCGTGGCGTTCGTCGCTGCTGATCTATCTCGAGCAGATCCAGGCCAAGGGCGTGACGCTCGACCCCGACCAGCGGCTCGACGTGCTGCGCCTGATGCGCGCGGCCAAGGCGATGGGCGGCGAGACCGACTATCTCCAGTATGCCGACGTCGCGCAGCGCCGCGGCCTGCCGGGCGAGGTCAAGTCGGTGATCGACGAGGGCCGCGCGAACGGCAAGGTCACCAAGACCAACACCCAGATCAACCAGCTCTATGCGACCGCCGACAAGCAGGAGAAGGCGGAAGTGCCGCTCGCCGGCGAGGAGAAGAAGGCGACCGCCGCCGCCAACGGCAGCCTCGCGATGCAGACCGGCGACGCCTATCTCGGCCAGCGCAACTATGCCAAGGCGATCGAGATGTACCGCCTGGCGCTGCAGAAGGGCAGCGTGGACACCAATGTGGTGAACACGCGCCTCGGCATCGCGCTGGCGCTGTCGGGCCAGAAGGCCGAGGCGAAGACCGCGTTCGGCGCGGTGACCGGCACGCCGCGCGCCGACATCGCGCGCTTCTGGTCGACCTGGATGGACCTGCCCGCGGCCTGAGCCGCGCGGCCGTGCGAACGCGAGGGGGCGGCCGTCGCGCCGCCCCTTTTGCGTCAGGGCTCGACCGGAACCCCCGGGAGCGACTTGGACGAGCGGATCGTGAGCGAGGTGCGGACATGCGCGACGTTGGGCGCGGTCGTCAGGCGCGTGGTCAGGAACTGCTGGAAGCTGGAGAGGTCCTTGGCGACGATCTTGAGGATGAAGTCGATGTCGCCGTTGAGCATGTAGCATTCGCGGATCTCGGGGATCTCGGCGACATGCGCCTCGAACGCCTCGAGATCGGTCTCGGCCTGGCTCTTGAGGCTGACCATCGCGAAGACGGTGATGGTATAGCCGAGCCACGCCGGGTCGAGATCGGCATGATAGCCGCGAATCGCGCCCTTCTCCTCGAGCGTACGGACCCGGCGCAGGCAGGGCGGAGCGGTCAGGCCGACCCGGTCGGCCAGATCGACGTTGGTCATCCGGCCATCGGCCTGTAGATGCGCCATGATCTGCCGGTCGATCTCGTCAAAGGCCATTCGGTCTTCCCCTTTTACGCGACAGCAATTGATCGCATTGTGTCTCGTATACATAAGATAATTACGCACAAGCGCAATTGTCCCACAATGCGACGGCGCAAAATGGGCGGTTTCCTGCCGGGATTTCCCCAGTTAAGGCTTCCTTACCGCGCGGCTTCTCGGCGGGGTGGGACGACAGATTGGTGCGGTTCGACGATACCCTGGAAACGGTGCTGGCAGCGGACGTCTCGACGGCGTTCGGCAAGGCTTCGGCCTGGCGCCAGCTCGTCGACCTGATCGGCCGCCGCCGCATTCCCGACGATGACCGCGCGATCGGCCTGCTCGAATCGATTCGCGGCGAGGTGCCGCTCGGGGTGCGGATCACCAGCGCCCGCGCACTCGAGATGGCCGAGCCGCCGGCGGCGCTGGTCAGATTGTGCGTGCTCGACGAGATCGCCGTCGCCGCGCCGATCCTGCGCACCGCCCGGCTGAGCGCGCAGGAATGGATCGAGCTGCTGCCGCAGCTCTCGCCGCCGGGCCGCGGCGTGCTGCGCGGACGCCGGGACCTGCCGCCGGGCGTGGACGAGGCGCTTGACGGCTTCCGTGCGGCGGACTTCGTGATTCCGGCCGACGCCTCGGCGATCGCGGCGGCCGAGCGGGCGGCGGTGGCGGAGGTTGCGGCGCCGGTCACGGCGGGGTCCTCGACCTTCGTGCCCGTCGGCGTCGCGGCGATGGGCATTCCGGTCGTCGCGGCGGCGCTGCAACAGGCGGCGGGCGGCGAGGAACCGGCCGTCGCGCCGCCGGTGGCCCCGGAGTCCGCCGACGCGCGGACGCCGTCCATGCCGAGCGAAGACGCAATCGCCTCGAGCCCGCAGGACGATGCCGGTGGGCCGTTCGAGATCGCCGACGTGGTCGCGCGGATCGACGCCTTCTACACGCGCCAGCCCGACCAGCCCCCGCCGCCGCGCCTGCCCGCGCGCGCCGGCGGCTTCCGGTTCGAAACCGACGCGCAAGGGGTCGTCACCTGGGTTTCCGGCGTGTCGCGCGCGCCGCTGATCGGGCTGTCGCTCGACGTCACCGCGCCCGGCGGGGGATCGCGCGTCGACGGCGTGGTGACGGGCGCGTTCCGCCACCGCGCGGCGTTCGCCGGCGCCCGCCTGTTCGTCGCCGGGGAGAGCGACGCGGCGGGCGACTGGCGGATCTCGGGCAGCGCCGCCTTCGATCCGGCGACGGGACGCTTTTCCGGCTATCGCGGCACCGCCCGGCGCCCGCGCCGCGACGAGACCGCCGCTGCTGCTGCCGGGGGCGGGAGCAAGAAAGCCGATTCGCTGCGCCAGCTGATGCACGAGCTGCGCACCCCGACCAACGCGATCGCGGGCTTTGCCGAGCTGATCGAGCGCGAGATCCTGGGCGAGGCGCCGTTGGTCTATCGCGAGCGCGCGAGCACGATCCGCGACCATGCGCGCGCGCTGCTCGCGGCGATCGACGATCTCGACATCGCGGCGCGGATCGATGCGCTGGCGCTGCGCCTCTATCCGGGCGAGGTGGCGCTGCCGCCGCTGCTCGCGCGGATCGGCGAGGAGCTGGCGGGTCTCGCGGGCCTGCGCGGCGCGGTGCTGACGCTGCCCGACGGCGATTCGACCGTGCGGGGCGATGTGCGGGCGATCGAGCGATTGCTGTCGCGCATGCTCGCGACCTTGCTGTCGGCCGCCGGGGAGGGCGAGCGGATCGGCGTCGTCCTTTCGGAAAGCGGCGATTCGGTGGCGATCGCCTTCGATCGTCCGCAAGCGTTCGCGGCCCATCCCGGCGACGCGATCTTCGCGATCGACGACGAGGGGGACGATGCCGCGCTGCTCGGCACCGGCTTTGCGCTGCGCCTGATCCGCAATCTCGCGCGCGAGCTGTCCGGCGCGCTGGTCGTCGAGGCGGAGAAGCTGACGATCCGGCTGCCCGCGGCGGTAACCAAGTCTTTGGAGCAAGTGCGCTAGGCCGTTCCGATGGGAATGGAACAGCAGATCATGCCGCCGAGGGGATATCGCGTGCCCGCGCCGGCGCAGGGTGCCGCGATCGCGTGGCCCGAGGACTTCGGCACGCGCTTCACCGTGTTCGTCGACACCGAGGAGGAGTTCGACTGGACCAAGCCGCTGCGGCGCGAGAATCGCGCGACGCAGGCGATGCGCGCCTTGCCCGAGGTCCACCGCCTGTTCGCGGCGCACGGCGTGCCGGCGAGCTACATGGTCGACCACCCGGTCGCGACCTGTCCGATGTCGATCGACATCCTGCGCGAGCTGCTCGCCGACGGGCGTTCGGCGATCGGCACGCAGCTTCACCCCTGGGTCAATCCGCCGTTCGACGAGACGGTGACGCCGCGCAACAGCTTCGTCGGCAACCTGCCGCGCGAGCTGGAGGCGGCGAAGCTCGCGGTGCTGACCGGCGCGATCGCCGCGGCCTTTGGCAGGCGCCCGGTGATGTTCCGCGCGGGGCGGTACGGCATCGGCCCCAGCTCGCTGTCGCTGCTGGCGGCGGAGGGCTATCGCGTCGATACCTCGATGCGCTCGGGCTACGACTATTCGGCCGAAGGCGGGCCGGACTTCACCGCGGTGGGCAATCACGCCTTCTGGACGGGCGAGAGCGGTCTCGCCGAGTTTCCGCTCACCACCGTCTATACCGGCGCGGCGCGGGTCGGCGGCGTCGGGCTGTACGGGGCGTTGAGGCACTTGCCCAAGGGGCGCGGGATCGCCGCGCGGCTCGGCCTGCTCGCGCGCGTGGCGCTGACCCCGGAGGAAATGCCGCTGGAGCTGGCGCTGGAGGCGATCCGCGTGGCGGCGGGGGAGGGGGTGCGGATGCTCCTCTTCTCCTATCATTCACCCTCGGCCGCGCCGGGTTACACCCCCTATGTCCGCGACGCGGCGGACCTGCGCGCCTTCCATTCATGGTGGGAAGCCGCGTTCGGGCTGCTCGCGAAGCTCGGCATCGCGCCGGCGTCGCATGACGAGATCCTGGCCGCGCTCGATCGCGCGGCGCTTGCCCGGGGCGGCGTTCGCCCCTAATCGCGGAAGCGCTGGGGGCCTGTAGCTCAATTGGTTAGAGCTGGCCGCTCATAACGGCTAGGTTGCGGGTTCAAGTCCTGCCGGGCCCACCAGCCTTCGCTTCGCAAGCGAAGCTTCGGCTGGCAAGCCAGCTTCGTTCGTGTATAGGCGCCGGACGCCAAGGCGGGCTTGCCCGCCGAAGCTCCGCAGGAGCGAAGGCGGGGAGTAGCGCAGCCTGGTAGCGCATCTGCTTTGGGAGCAGAGGGTCGCAGGTTCGAATCCTGTCTCCCCGACCATCTTTCCACGCCAAATTTCGACAGGCGTGCCATGGTGGTCGATCAATGGCATGAAGACACGTGGTTTCTTCAGCAACCATTGCGTTACGGTCCCAAATGCCCAGCGCGAACACATCCCATGACACGCCGTTCACGGTGCAGCCGCGCGTCGCGATGCTGTCGATCCTCGGATTCTGGATCTTCTATTACGTCAGCATCACGCTGCGATCGTGGATCATGGACTATCCGGGCGCTTGGCACATGCTCGACAACCGCGCCTGGGTGTCGCTGTTCGGCATCGGCTTCACCTATCTGCTCTACCGCGCGCTCCGGCTGCTGTGCCACCACACGCTGCGCGTCCGGGTCGCGGCCGCGTTCCTGTTCTCCGCCATCACCGCGACCGCCTATTCGACGGTCAACTACCTGTCCTTCTATGTTGTCGACCCCAAGCCCGCGGAGATGGAACGGGCGGCCCAGGCGCAGGCGGACGAAAAGAAGCAGGACGGACCCGCGCACCTGATCGCGGAAAATGCGCTCAGCTGGTATTTCTTCTTCGTATCCTGGTCGGTCTTCTACCTCGCGCTGTCCTATGCCGGCGCCGTGCGCGCCTCGGAACGCGAGACCGCGCGGCTGCGCGCCGCGGCGCAGACCGCCGAGATCCGGGCGCTGCGCTACCAGGTCAACCCGCACTTCCTGTTCAACACGCTCAACTCCATCTCCTCGCTCGTCATGTCGGGCAAGCGCGAGGATGCCGAGGCGATGATCCTCAATCTCTCGACCTTCTTCCGCACCAGCCTCGCCGCCGAGCCGACCGAGGACGTGCCGCTGGCCGACGAGATCGCGGTGCAGAAACTCTATCTCGAGATCGAGGCGGTGCGCTTTCCCGAGCGGCTACGGCCCTCGTTCGAGATCGACCCGGCCGCGGCCAATGCCTGCGTGCCCGGCCTGATCCTGCAGCCGCTGATCGAAAATGCGATCAAATATGGTGTGGCGCCCGCGCGGCGGCCGGTGCAGATTTGCGTCTCCGCGAGGGTGATCGGCGATATGCTGGAAGTGACGGTCAGCGACGATGGCGACGGCGCGAAGGCGGCGAACGGCACCGGCGTCGGGCTGCGCAACGTGCACGACCGGCTGACCGCCCGGTTCGGCGAGGCCGCGACGCTGACCGCCGGCAAGCGGTCCGAGGGCGGCTTCGCGGCGACGCTCAGACTGCCGCTGGTGTACAATGGCTGCTGAGCGGCTGCGCACGCTGATCGTCGACGACGAGCCGCTCGCGGTCGAGCGGATGCAGATCCTGTGCGCCGGCATTCCCGAGATCGACTTGATCGGCACCGCGAGCGACGGCGAGGCGGCGTTGCGCCTGATCGAGGCGCTCAAGCCCGATCTGGTGCTGCTCGACATCGCCATGCCGCATCGCGACGGCATCGCCGTGGCCTCGGCACTGGGCGCGGCGATGTGCCGGCCGGCGGTGATCTTCTGCACGGCGTTCGAGCAGCACGCCGTGGCCGCGTTCGACGTCGCGGCGGTGGATTATGTGCTGAAGCCGGTGAGCGCGGAGCGGCTGGCGCGCGCGGTCGGCCGCGCGCTGGAAGCCGCCGGCCGCCCGCGCGCCGAGCCGCAAGCGGCGAGCTCGCGCTGGATCGAGGAATTCTGGGTACCGCACCGTTCGGAAATGGTGCGCGTCAGCGCGAACGACGTCGAGCGGATCGACGCGGAGCGCGACTATATGCGCCTGAGCGTGGGCGGACGAAGCTATCTGATCCACCAGACGATCAGCGAGCTCGAGCGGCGGCTGGACCCCGATCGGTTCCTGCGGCTGCATCGCTCGACGATCGTCCGCAAGGACCGCATCGTGAAGCTGCGCCACGATGGCCTGGGCGTGTGGCATGCCGAGCTCGGCGATGGCGAGCTGGTGCGGATCGGCCGCACCTATCAGGCCGCGGCCAAGGCGATCATGGCGAAATAGGCCCCGCCCGTGGGTCGCCAGCGGGCGGGGCAGTGATGATGAGCGTCAGGGTGCTACAGTGACACTCATATCGCGCGCCGCGAGCTGCCGGTCGGCGGCGTTGCGGTGGGCGAGTTCGATGGCGGGGGCGATCGATTCGAGCGTCGCGGCGACGCAGCGGTTGTTGGCGGCGAGGCGCACCACTTCCATCTGCGGGGCCGGGCCGCACACGCGCTGCGCGGCCTGCTTGAGGCGGCGGTCGAACGTGGCCTTGCCGTGCGCGCTGGCGAGATTGAGATCGGCGTAGGAGACCTGGACGGCCTTCTCGCCGCCGGCGATGGCCGGTACCGCGGCGAGGAGCGCGGCGGCGATTGCGGCCGCGCGGGCGAGATTGGACAACATGGTTCACTCCGGGGTTGCGGGGTGCGTCCTCTAGCGAACGCACTCTTCCGCTACGCTCCGGCGGCGGCGCCAGCTATCGGCGCTCGACCAGCGCGTTCGCCGCTTCCACCGGAACCGTTCGGCTCGACCAACGACCGATCGTCGGCGACGAACGATCGGCCCGGTGCGGAGGCGGCAATGTCGCGCCACGAAAAAAGGGCGCCCCCGAGGGGACGCCCTTTTCGATTCGACCGGACCCGATCGGGTCCAGGAAGAACGGGTCCGATTACTCGGCCGCGTTGCCAGCCGCGTCGGCAGCTTCTTCCAGGTTGTCGGCGGCGTTCTCGAGCGCGCCCTCGGTGACTTCGTTGGTCGCGTTGTCAGCAGCCATTTCGAGGTTGTCGGCGCTCTCTTCCAGAGCCTCGGCGACGTTCTCGGCGGTGTTGTTCGCAGCCGGCGTGCCGTTGCAGGCGGCGAGCGACATCAGGCCGGTCGCGGCAGCGACGATGAGGACCTTCTTCATTCGTTTGCTCCCAAGCAAAATTATTCGGTTCGCCCCGGCCCGATTGCCGTGCGAGTTAGTCGGAATAACGCCCGTTACGCCGCCGTCAATGGGAATTCATCTGACAGCAAGGTTGGCGGCGCCCCGGAATGATGCGCCGCGTCATTGCGCCGGACCGATCTCCTCGGGCGCATTCGCCACCTCCGCGAGCATCGCGGTCCATGCCGCGACGTTCTGGCGCAGCTGCGCCGGATCGATCTTGTCGAGCGTGTCGTCGGGGGTGTGGTGGAGGTCGAAATAGCGCGTGCCGTCCTGCTGCAGGTCGATTCCCGCGACCCCCGAGGCGATCAGGTCGGACACGTCCGCCCCGCCCGACGCGCGCTGCTGGCCGCGGCTGATCCCGAGCGGCACGAGCGCGGCGGCGAGCCGGTCGCCGAGCGGCCTGGCGCTCTCGGGCAGCTTGAAGTCGACCCGCCAGATACGGTCGGCGCCGAAGTCCGATTCGGCGGCGAGCGCGTGCTTCTCGCCCTTGTGCGCCTCGAAATAGGCCTTGCCGCCGAACACGCCGACTTCCTCGGCGCCGGCCCAGAGCACGCGGATCGTGCGGCGCGGCCGGCCGGCGTCCATGATCCGCTTCGCCGCCGCCGCGACGATGCCGCAGCCCGCGCCGTCGTCGAACGCGCCGGTGCCGAGGTCCCAGCTGTCGAGGTGACAGGCGACCACCACCAGCCCCGCGGCGGGATCGCTGCCCGGCACCTCGGCGATGACGTTGCCCGATTCGGTGGTGCCGATCTGGCGCGGGGTGAGGGTGAGCCTGACCTTCACCGGCTGGCCGCGCTCGAGGATGCGCTCGAGCTGCTCGGCGTCGGGAAGCGACAGCGCCGCGGCCGGGATCGCCGTCACGCCCTCGGGGAAGTTGGTGCCGCCCGCATGGGGATTGCGGTGATGGTCGGTGCCGACCGAGCGGATCAGGATCGCCGCGGCGCCCTTGCGCGACGCGGTGGCCGGGCCCGAGCGGCGGACCGCGCCGAACGCGCCATATTGCGAGCCGTCCTGGGTGCGCGTCATGCTGTGGCTGACGAAGGCGATCTTGCCCTTGAGGCTGCCGTCGGGCGCGGCCTGGAGCGCGGCGAGCGTGGGAAAATAGACGATCTCCGCCTCCAGCCCCTTGGCGGGCGTCGCGCCCGAATTGCCGAGCGCGGTGAGGCGCAGCGGCTGCGGGAAGGGCGCCAGGACCTCGAGCGTCTCCTCGCCGCGTACCCAGGTCTTCATCCGGAACGGCTCGTTGCGGACATTGCTGAAGCCGAGCGCGGCGAGCTTCTTCACCGCCCAGGCGCGGGCGCGTGCCTCGGCCTTGGTGCCGGCGAGGCGCGGGCCGATCTCGGTGGTCAGCCCCTCGGTGATGTCCCAGGCGATGTCGTCCTTGAGCGCCGCGTCGCGCAGCGCGGCGGTGTCGGTCTGGGCGAGGGCGGGGAAGGCGAAGCCGAGACAGGTAAGCAGGGCAAGGGTCTTCACGCGCATTCACGACCTCCACTGTAAGATTGTTGCGGGGAGGCGTAACGGAATGACCGTGCGCGCGGCAACCCGTCACTGCCGATTTTCGACGAGCGACAGGTTTGCCAATCGGCGGGGGCATCGCTACATCGGCGCCAAATCCCGAACACCCCGATTTTCGAACGGAGACCCGCACGTGGCCGCCCAATACGCCTTCGTGATGAAGGACATGACCAAGACCTTCCCCGGCGCGCAGAAGCCGGTGCTGAGCAACATCAACCTGCAATTCTACCAGGGGGCCAAGATCGGCATCGTCGGCCCCAACGGCGCCGGCAAGTCGACCCTGATCAAGATCATGGCCGGGATCGACAAGGATTTCTCGGGCGAAGCCTGGCCGGGCGAGAACATCACGATCGGCTATCTCGAGCAGGAGCCGCAGCTCGATCCGACCAAGAACGTGCTGGAGAACGTCAAGGACGGCGCGCGCGAGACCGCTGACATGCTCGACCGCTTCAACGCGATCTCGGCCGAGATGGGCGACCCCAAGGACGACACCGATTTCGACGCGCTGATGGAGGAGATGGGCGAGCTCCAGGCCAAGATCGACGCCGTCGACGGCTGGACGCTCGACAACCAGCTCGAAGTGGCGATGGAAGCGTTGCGCTGCCCGCCTTCGGACTGGCCGGTCGACAATCTCTCGGGCGGTGAGAAGCGCCGCATTGCGCTTACCCGCCTGCTGATCCAGAAGCCGTCGATCCTGCTGCTCGACGAGCCGACCAACCATCTCGACGCCGAGAGCGTCGAGTGGCTCGAAAACCACCTCAAGGAATATGCCGGCGCGGTGCTGATGATCACCCACGACCGCTATTTTCTCGACAATGTGGTGGGCTGGATCCTCGAGCTCGATCGCGGCAAGTACTTCCCCTACGAGGGCAACTACTCGACCTATCTCGAGAAGAAGGCCAAGCGCCTCGAACAGGAGGACCGCGAGGCGACCGGACGCCAGAAGGCGATCAAGGACGAGCTCGAGTGGATCCGCGCCGGCACCAAGGGCCGGCAGACCAAGTCCAAGGCGCGCATCAAGAAGTTCGACGAGCTCGTCGCCGCGCAGGAGAACCGCACCCCGGGCAAGGCGCAGATCGTCATCCAGGTGCCCGAGCGCCTGGGCGGCAAGGTGATCGAGGTCGACAACATCTCGAAGGCTTATGGCGACAAGCTGCTGTTCGAGAATCTGTCGTTCACCCTCCCGGCCGGCGGCATCGTCGGCGTGATCGGGCCGAACGGCGCGGGCAAGTCGACGCTGTTCAAGCTGATCACCGGGCAGGAACAGCCCGATTCGGGCACGATCGAGATCGGCACCACCGTCCGCCTCGGCTATGTCGACCAGAGCCGCGACCATCTCGACAATTCGAAGAACGTCTGGGAGGAGATCTCCGACGGGCTCGACTATATGAAGGTCAACGGCCACGACCAGTCGACCCGCGCCTATGTCGGCGCGTTCAACTTCAAGGGCCAGGACCAGCAGAAGAACGTCGGCAAGCTGTCGGGCGGCGAGCGCAACCGCGTCAACATCGCCAAGATGCTCAAGCGCGGCGGCAACGTGCTGCTGCTCGACGAGCCGACCAACGATCTCGACGTTGAGACGCTCGGCGCGCTGGAGGAGGCGATCGAGAATTTCGCGGGCTGCGCCGTGGTCATCAGCCACGACCGCTTCTTCCTCGACCGGCTCGCGACGCACATCCTGGCGTTCGAGGGCAACAGCCATGTCGAGTGGTTCGAGGGCAATTTCGAGGCGTATGAAGAGGATAAGCGGCGTCGTCTGGGCGACGCGGCGGATCGTCCGACGCGATTGGCCTACAAGAAGCTGACTCGCTGATGCTCATCCCGGCGCCTGCGGTCTGATGGTTCGCAAGGCGCCGGGCTTCGTCGACACGCTCGGCCAGTGGCTGATCGCCGAAGGATTGGTGCCCGAGGATGAAGGCGCCGGATCGCTTGCCGATGCCGCGCGGGTCCGGGCGTTGCTGGTCGCGGCGGCGCGCGAGCGGCGTGCCGTCAGCTATTCCGAGCTGCTGGCGGGGCTGGGCCACCGCTTCACGCGCCCCAAGATGCGCGCGGTGTGCAAGACGCTCGACGCGATCGATATGACCGCGGCTGCCGCGGGCGAGCCCGAGCTGGCGGTGCTGGTGGTGCGCGAGACCGACCGGCTGCCGGGGCAGGGCTGGTGGACCGGCGTGCGCGAAGCCCATGGCTATGACGGCGCGTGGAGCGGACCCGACGCGGTTGCGCTGGTCGCGCGGCTGCAGGCGCGCGCGTTCGACTATTGGGGCGCAGAGGCGCGGCGCGGCTAGCCTGTCACAGGAGACGCCCGCGAGGCGCCTCCTGCATTCTGATCGGTCAGGCGGCCGGTTTGCTGCGTGCCGCGTCGATGCTCCACGCGCCGCCGCCGGCCGCGGCGAGGTAGAGGAAGATGAAGGTGAACAGCAGGATCGCCTCGCCGCCATTGGCCGCGGGGAAGAAGCCTTTCGAGCCGTGCGCCATCCAGTATCCGACCGCGCACATGCCCGATGCGATGAACGCGACGGGCCGCGTGAACAGGCCGAGCACGAGCAGCGCGCCGCCGACCAGCTCGATCGTTCCCGCGGCGACCAGCATCGGCGGCAGCGGGCCTTCCATCGGGAAGGGCGGAAACCCGAAGAATTTCGACGTGCCATGCTGCAGGAACGAAAGCCCCGCGACGATGCGCAGGACGCTCAGCAGCTTGTCGGACCAGCTTGCAGGGATCGGCATGATGTTTCTCCTCGCGCGGCAAGCCTGCCTCGCCGTTGCGTAGGTGAAACCTTTCATCCCGGCGGGCGAAGATCAATCCCGCGCGGCGAAACCGATCGTTTCGCCGGCCTGGTCGCTTCCGCTCAAAGGCTGCCCGTGTCGACCGTCAGGCCCGAAACGGTCGCGGCGTTCAGCGTTTCCCCGAACGCGACGTCGCCCTGTTGCCTGTAAACCTCGCCCTCGGGCGCCCACATCTGGTGGATCACACGCCCCTCGACGTCGACCACCCAATATTCCGGCACGCCATGTCGCGCATAGAGGCGCGCCTTGCGGCCGAGATCGATATCCAGCGTCGAATCCGAAATCTCGACCGCCACGCGCATCGCCGGGCCGGGGAATATCTTGGCATCGCTTACCTCCCCGATCGCGATGTCGGGTTCCGGCAGCGAATCGTCGGAAAGCTCGGTCGAGGGCGCGGCGTAGAAGGTGAGGGGGGATCCGATCGCCTTGAGTGCAGCGCCGATCTCCGCGGTGAACTGCGCATGGGCGCGCGCGTGGCGGCGATGCACGGAATTCACGACCCAGATTTCCCCCTCTATCAGTTCCGTCCGCGCATAATCGTCGAATGCGCCGGATTCCGCGAGCAACAGGAAATCCGCCACGCGAAGCTTCGCGAGATGCGGGGTGGTGAGGGCCTCCTGCGCGGTCATCGCGCTATCCTATCATAGCTCGGGTCGCGCTCAATCCCGCGCCAAGCGAGGGGGATAGGCATGAACCCAGGGCGCCCGACACAAGCTTCTATGTTCCGGACATCGTCCTCGGCGAAAGAGAGATCGCACGATCCCTAAAAGCAAACATCGTGCACGACATGTTCCACTTTCCGGCTCCCGCCGCATCGCCGAATCGATCATTTTTTCGGGCCCGCGCGCCGCTTCCACATGCCGGGAAACCCGCGCAAATCCGGCACGAACCGGGAAACTTTCCTACGCGAACCTATTTGGATAAAATATGGCGTTATTATACTTGACGTACCCAACGCATTGTCGTAGGTACGTAGCATGAGCAGCACCCTTTCCGCACCGCACTTCCACAACGAAGAAGCCGCCTACGCTTATGTCGAGGCGCGTATCTGGCCGGAGGGTCCGATCTGCCCGCATTGCGGCGGCGTGGAGCGCGTCGGCAAGCTCCAGGGCAAGTCCACCCGCGTTGGCGTTTGGAAGTGCTATCAATGCCGCAAGCCCTTCACCGTGAAAATCGGCACCATCTTCGAGGACAGCAAGGTCGCCATGCATATCTGGCTTCAGGCCATGTATCTGGTCGCCGGTAGCAAGAAGGGCATTTCGAGCAACCAGCTTCACCGCATCCTTGGCGTGACCCTCAAGACTGCGTGGTTCATGTCGCACCGCATCCGCGAAGCCATGCGGGACACCAATATGGACATGTTCGGCGGTGAGGGTGGCGCGGTGCAGGCCGACGAAACCTACATCGGCAACAAGCAGGGTGCGCAGCGCGCCAAGGGTGGCTTCCGTCACAAGATGAAGGTGGTGGCGTTGCTGGACCAGCGCACTGGTCGCGCCCGCGCCATCCACGCGGATGCGATGGTCCCGAACGAAGTGGCGAATATCGTCCGCGCCAACGTCGATCGCGAGAGCGTCCTAGTGACCGACGAAGCCCGCCACTACTGGCGGGTTGGCAAGGAGTTCGCGGACCATCGCAAGGTGTTTCACGGCGCGGGCATCTACGCCAAGGACGGCTTCTCGACTAACGCGATCGAGGGCTATTTCAGCATCTTCAAGCGCGGCATGCGGGGCGTCTATCAGTTCTGCTCGGAGAAGCATCTGCATCGCTATCTGGCGGAGTTCGATTTCCGCTACGGGCATCGCGTGGTGCTCGGCTATAACGATGCCGACCGCGCCGACGCGCTGCTCTCGGGTATCGTCGGCAAGCGCCTCACCTATGAAACGATTGGTGCGAGGGCCTAATGCCAAAAAAGGCGAAAACGGAAACCGACCAAGAGCAGAGCGAGCGCTTCAAGCGAGAGGCGCAAAAGCTAATCGACGCTGGCGAACTAAGCCCCACCGAGGCGGAAAGGGCACTTGATAGTCTTGTGGCTCGGGGCGCAAAAGGCAAACCTTAGGCATTCAACCTTTCTGCCATCGCTTGCATGAAGGAGCGCGTAGCGTGCATTGCACGCTCGGCTTCGTCCGCCGTGTAGGTTTTCTTCGGATGCGCCGTCTTGGTGCGGAACGCTCGATTTACCGCAAAGAGCAATGTGTGAAGCCCGAGCCATTCATCTTTTTCTTGGCCCGGTTCCATGGCCTTGACCTTTTCGCCGATATTGCTGGTCAGGATGCCCCACGCGAGCATTTCCCCCCGGTCGTTCGCAACGGTCGCGCCAAGCTTATCAGCCAACACAGCAATCGCGTCCTCCATTCCCCGCATGAGGTGGAATACGGCAGCGGTATATCGCTCTAATGCCAAGCACTTACCAGCCTCGCTGATGTCCTCAGCAGAACCCGGAAAAGCCTCGTCAACCTCTTCGCCGAAGAGGTTGAAGTCCTGCTCGTAAAGGCCCGCATAAGGCCCCCTCAGACACACGATCAGACGATTGCCAAGCTCCATAGGAGCTACTTGGCAAATCTGGTTCATGGCATGCCATGCATTGGCCAGGTTTTGCCCGGCGAGGCGCCTCACTCCCCCTTCTAGCTGCTGCGCCTGGTCCAATGCCCCGACGAGCGCTGTCGCATGGTCGTGAGAAATAGGCGCTTCCAAGAACAGTAGTCCCTTTTCAAGCGCTTCCACTCTGACCGTGAAGTTGGCGTAGCTCTCTGGCGTGAAATCCTGCGGGCGGCCCAATTCCCCTTCCCACTTTGTGGCAAACGACGACAGGAAGGCGATTGATCCGACGATGTCTTTAGCCGCGAAGCGCTGCATGATGTCCCAAAGGCTCCAAAGGTTAGGTGCCATCATCTAGCACCTCCAGAGCCGATTGGGTACGCTTTATATAATAACGCCTAAAATATGCGCTGGCAGCATTCGAATCGGCGGAAAGTGGAACGATGAAACAGATTTCCCAAACTCGACAATTTCAATCCCCGGTCACCCGGAGCGGCCCGAGGTCGCCGAGGCCGACCGTGCCGCTCGCCATCGCCAGCATGCGGTCGAGGCTCTTCTTGGCCTTGAGGCGGATTTCCTCCTCGATCTCGATGCGCGGCTCGAGGTCGCGCAGCGCGACATAGAGCTTCTCGAGCGTGTTGAGCGCCATGTAGGGGCAGATGTTGCAGTTGCAGTTGCCGTCGGCGCCGGGCGCGCCGATGAAGGTCTTCTCCGGCACCGCCTTTTCCATCTGGTGGATGATGTGCGGCTCGGTCGCGACGATCAGCGTGTCGCCCGGGAAGTCCTTGGCGAAGGCCAGGATACCGCTGGTCGAACCGACATAGTCGGCATGGTCGAGCACGTGCGGCGGGCATTCGGGGTGCGCGGCGACCGGCGCGTCGGGATGCTGGGCCTTGAGCTTGAGCAGCTCGGTCTCGCTGAACGCCTCGTGCACGATGCACACGCCCGGCCACAGCAGCATGTCGCGGCCCATCTTGCGGTTGATATAGCCGCCGAGATGCTTGTCGGGACCGAAGATGATCTTCTGGTCCTTGGGGATCTGGCTCAGGATCTTCTCGGCCGAGGAGCTGGTGACGATGATGTCGCTCAGCGCTTTCACCTCGACCGAGCAGTTGATGTAGGTGAGCGCGATGTGATCGGGATGCTGCGCGCGGAACGCGGCGAACTGCTCGGGCGGGCAGCTGTCCTCGAGGCTGCACCCGGCGTTCATGTCGGGCAGCACCACGATCTTCTGCGGCGAGAGGATCTTGGCGGTCTCGGCCATGAAGCGCACGCCGCAAAAGGCGATCACCTCGGCATCGGTCTCCGCCGCCTTGCGCGAGAGTTCGAGGCTGTCGCCGACGAAATCGGCGAGGTCCTGGATCTCGGGCTTCTGGTAGTAATGGGCGAGGATCACCGCGTTGCGCTCCTTGCGCAGGCGGTCGATCTCGGCGCGGACGTCGACGCCGGACAGGGTGGTCGGTGCGTTCATTCTGGGACCCTCGATCTTTGGCCCCACATGGCCTTGTCGAGGCCCGGGTTCAACCCATCGATGGCATCGGCGGAAATTCGTAAGGCGCAAGCGCGCCGCCGGGCTGTCCGGTGGTGATCGCCTCGAAGATCGCGAGGCCGATCGGACTGTAGCCGATGAGATTGCTCAGCCCGCGCACGACCAGGATCGTGCCGATACCCCACCACCAGGCCGGATGCACCCGGCCGCGCGTGCGCAGGTCCCACAGCACGCCGGCGAGGGGGAACATCAGGATCAGCGTGAGCTCGATGATCGCCACATGAGGCATGACCAGCGGCGCGGGGATCAAGCGGCCGAGACCCGGGCCGGTCAGGATCGCCATGCCCGAGAAATGCAGGCGGCGGTGCCACTCGGTCTTGCGCCGCATCATGATCGCCGCGGTCGACAGGCCGACGAAGGTCCACACGGCGAGCGGTGCCATCACGACGAAGAAGGCTGGCTCATAGACCGGTGCCGCGCGGCCCATGCGGATCGCCTCGACCGCCACGAGCGGCCCGACCACCGCCATCACCGCGAGCCAACCCGCGCCGATCCAGCCGAGCTTGCGGTGCAGCGCGATGCTGCCGCGCGTCGCGAACCAGGTCTGGGCGAGATAGATCGTCACCCAGCCGAAGAAGACCAGCGCGTGCGCGTGAACCACCAGCGGCGCGTTGAAGCTGGAGATGCCCATAACCACGAAGAAGCTGAAGCCCGCGACGATGACCGCCGCCATGGCGACCCCGCCCCACAGAAAGAACCCGTCGTCGCGCCGCTCGGCGCCTACATCATCCGCAACCGTTGCCATCGTGCCTGCCCCCAGGACCATGTTTCCAGGGGCGGAATCTATCACGTTTCGCGGCCGGGTTAACTACCTCTTCTCGCGTAGCTCGCGTTCGCGCAGCACCTGGTCGACCGGCTTGGACATGTCCCAGCGCTCGCGGTTCTGGGCGCTGCGCTCGGGCGGGAAGGTGACGACCACGCGCACGTCGCCGAGCCCCGCCGCCGCGAGCGGCTGGGCGAGCAAGCGGGCGACCGCGCGGCGCCCCATCTCGCGCGCCTGGGCCATGCGCTCGGGGCTGGTCGCCTCCTTCTGCGCCACCGCGGCGGCGCGCACCGAGGTGCGCTGGCTCAGCGCCTCGCCCGCCGCGCGCGTGACGAAGATGCCGCTGGTCTCGACCAGGGTACGGCGGCCCTCGTCGGTGTTGGGCGGCGCGGCGGTGACGTCGGGCGCATCGACGATCAGCGTGCGGCTCTCCGCGTTCCATTGCAAGTCGCCGGGCGCGAGCTTCGACAGGTCGACGAAGTAGCCGACCGAATAAGGCATCTTCACCACCTGGTCGCTGCGCAGCCAGCCGAGCCCGCGAATATCCGAAGCAGTCGCCTGGACCACGCCGGAGAGCTCGGCGACCTTGAGCGTGCCCGTGCCGGTCAGCCGCGCGCTGACGATCTGGGTGACCGGCGCGCCGCCTTCCTCAGGCAGCGTCTCCAGCCGCGTCTCGGCATAGCGGTCCCAGGACAGCCACGCCGCCGCGGCGATCGCCGCCAGCGCAGCGACCGCGACGAGGACGCGCAACGCCCGGTCCGTCGTCATGCCAGCCGCCACGCGCCGTCCTCTTGCTCCGCCACGATCCCGCGCTGCTTCAGGTCGATCAGATGCGCGAGCACCGAACGGCCTGCCGCGCCGTGAAGCCGCGGATCGAGCCCGACATACATCTGCTCGACCATCACCGGGATTTCGCCCGCCTGCTGGCCGAGCAGTCGCAATATCTGCCCCTCGCGCTGCTTGCGGTGCCCCATCATGCTGCGAACCAGCCGCTGCGGCTTGTCGACCGCGTCGCCATGCGCCGGGTAGTAGACGCGGTCGCTGCGCGCGAGCAGCTTGTCGAGGCTCGCCATATAGGCCGCCATGTCGCCGTCGGGCGGCGCGATCACGCTGGTCGACCAGCCCATCACATGATCGCCGGTGAACAGCGCGCCGCTCTCCTCCAGCGCGAAGCAGAGATGGTTGGAGGTGTGGCCCGGGGTGGCGACCGCGGTCAGCGTCCAGCCATCCCCCTTCACCTGCTCGCCATCGCCCAGCACGCGGTCGGGCCGATAGTCGCGGTCGAATGCGGCGTCGGCGCGCGGGCCGTCGTCATCGAGTGCGAGGGGCGGGCAGCCGATGATCGGCGCGCCGGTCGCCGCCTGGACGACGCGGCTCGCGGGGCTGTGGTCGCGATGCGTGTGGGTGCACAGGATCGCGACCACGGGGCGGCCGGCGACCGCACGCAGGATCGCCTCGACATGGTCGGGCAGGTCGGGGCCCGGATCGATCACCGCCACGTCCGTGGTGCCGATCAGATAGGTCTCGGTCCCGGTATAGGTGAACGGCGAAGGGTTCGCCGCCAGGATCCGCGTGACCAGCGGTTCGAGCGGGATCGCTTGGCCGGTTGCGGGATCGGTCATGCGCTGCAGATGGCGGCTCGGGGGCGGTGAGGCAAGTCCGCGGCGCAGCGGAAAGGGCCGGCCGCCATAGGGGTAGCGGCCGGCCCGGTCGGAGCATTCCCGCGGCGATGGGCGTGCCGCAGACCTCCTCCTCCCTCTCGTTGACGCCTGGCGTCAATCCTTGTCGGTTTCGGCCTCGACCTCGCGGATCGCATCGTCGATGCCCTTGAGCGCTGCCGCCTTCTGCGCGGCGCTGAGCGAATCCTGCGACTCGATCGAGCGGCGCGCCATCTTGAGCCCCATCAGCGCGTGGCGCTTGCCCATCTCGGCACTGGCCATCGCCATTGCCTTGCCATGCTCGGCGCGGGCGCTGGCGATCTCGGCGCGGTGTGCGGCCGCCTGCGCGCGCGCTTCGATCCGGTCGGTGCAGATCACGATCCTGCGCTTGTCGCCGTCCTTGCTCTCGATCTTGACGTCGCCGTCCTTGGGCGGGCCGCAGTTGATCGAGGAGACGCTCGGGATGCGGGCGAGCTTCTTCATGTCGCCGTTCCACGCAAAGGACTCGCCGTCGCCGGACCACACGAAGGACTTGCCGTCACCGTTCCACGCGAAGGACTTGCCGTCGCCATGCGTCCCGATCACGCGGACCTCGCGCTTCTTGCCGTCCTTGCCCTTCTCGATGATCATCACACGGCGTTCGAGCTTCTTCGCCTTGGGCGGCTCGGGCGCGTCAGGGGCATCGGGCGCTTCGACCGCGGCAGGCGCGTCGAGCGCCTCGGGTGCATCCGGCGCCTCGGGTGCGGGCGGCGCATCCTGCAGGTCGACGCCGATCGCGTCGCCGACATCGGCGCGCAGGTTCGCCGCCGCCTGGCTGCCCGACGCGGTGAGCGCCAGGCCGGCCAGCGTCAGCGCCGCCGCGCCCGCCACGCCGGCGGTGATCCGCGAGCGCGACTTCCGGTCATGCTTGGAGAGCATTCTCAATCTCCCTTTGAGTTCATTGATGGTATGCAAGTGGCAAGCTGCCGAGACCGCACCCCCATGCGCGGACTTGACGATGGCGCGGCCATAGGCATGGCGCAGCGCCGGGGCGCGGCCTGAGAGCACCAGGGCATCGCAGGCCATCTCCTGGTCGGCACGGAAGGCGCGGAACGCCCGCCATGCGACCGGGTTGAACCAATGGAGCGCGAGCACGACCAGCGCGATCCAGTTGGCAATCAGGTCACCACGCAAATGGTGCCCGAGTTCGTGGGCGAGCGCGAGGTTGCGCTCGAGCGGATCGTAGCGCTCGGAAAAGTCGCGCGGGAACGCGACGTACTTGCGCAAGATGCCGAAGGCGAGGGGGCCGGTGGCCGCATCGGTCTCGATCACGTGCACGCGCCCCTCGGCGACGGTGCGCTCGATCCGCGCACGGTGCAGCAGCCGAGCGCAGAAGCGGCCATGGGCGATCAGGTGATAGCCGAGAAAGACGAGCGCGCCCGCCGCCCAGACCGCGAGCACGATCGGCAGCCAGTCGACCGGCGCGGCCTGCACCGGCGTGTTGGCGATGGTCGCCGCGGAAACCGCAGAGGCCTGAGGCACCGTGATCGGCTCGACCACATAATAGGTGATGACCTCGCTCGCCGCCGCGACCGGGGTCTCGGCGCTCGCGCGCCAGCCCTCGGGAAGCGGGGGAAGGGCCAAGCGAAGCACTGGCAGCGCCCACAGCGCATAGGCGATGTTGGGGCCGAAATGGCGGCCGACCGGCTTGCGGATCGCAAGCACCAGCAGCATCAGCAGCGTCGTTGCGACGAACGTCTCCACAACCCAGGCGATCATTGCTTGATCTCCTTCAGCAGCGCTTCGATTTCGGCGATGTCCTGATCGGTGAGCGCGTCGCGTTCGGCGAGGTGCGCGACGAGCGGGGTCAGCTTGCCGCCGAACAGCCGGTCGATCAGCCGCCGCGATTCGCCCTCGACATAGTCGCCGCGCTCGACCAGTGGGCGATAGAGGTAGCGGCGGCCGTCCTCGTCGGCGGCGATGATGTTCTTGGCGAGCAGGCGGCCGAGCAGCGTCTTGACCGTGTTGGCGCTCCAGCCGCGCGCAGGGGCGACGCGGTCGGCGACATCGTTGGCGGTGAGCGGCGACTCGTCCCATAGCACCTCCATCACGGCGTGCTCGGCTTCGCTGATTCGCTCGCTCATTTCAGTCCCCTTCGATTACGCCTGTAATCGTTTCGACCACATCTGTAGTCAAGTGGCTGAACACTGTCTGAACGGCGTTCGGCGAAAAAGGGCAGGGGAGTGTCGGGAGTTCTTACAGCTTGTAGGAGGCCGAGATTTCGTTAACCACGAGAAGGGCGGATTTCCGGGGCTTCCCGATTCTGGCACGCGGGCTGCAGCAGTTCCGGCACACGACTGTTCACAAAGCCGTGTAACGCTTCAGGGGCGGGCAGCATTTACCGGATGCTGCCCGCCCTGCCCGTTTCAGGGACGTTTTTTCGACTCAGCCGAAAGTGCCGCGCGCCCTCGCCGGGGCAACGAAGGCGGGGACCGATTCCGTCGCGGCACCGGGCGCATAGTCCACCGGCTGGCCGTCACGGCGCCGTCGGCGGCGGAACAGTCTCACGCCGTCCTCTTCGAGCCGTTCCGCGGCGCGGGCGAGCGCCTTGGGATAAATCTCGTCGAACAGCCGCTCGAAGGTGCGCTGCCAGCCATATTTCTCGACCACCATCGCCCGCGCCCGCGCGCCGATCAGCTCGGGACCCTGGTTCCACAGCTTGACGACATTGGCGGCCATCGCGGCGGTATCGTCGACCCGGCCGAGCAAGCCGAGGCCTTCGGGCACGCGATCGGGCATCGCGCCGCTGGCGACGCCGACTACCGGCAGGCCGCATGCCTGCGCCTCGAGCACCGAGATGCCGAACGTCTCGTCCGCCATCGCCGAGACATAGATGTCGGAGGAGGCGAGCGCACGGGCGAGTTCGATCCGGTCCTTCTCGAAGCCGGGAAAGGCGATCGGCAGCCCCTGAGCGCGGGCGATCAGCTTCTCGCGCAGCTTGCCGTCGCCCATCAGCACCATTGCGGCGCCCAGATCCTCGGGCAGCTTGCGGAACATCTCGACCAGCCGGTCGGCGCGCTTCTCGTTGTCGATGCGCCCGGCATAGATCAGCAGCGGCCCGTCGCCGGGCAGACCGAGCGAGGCACGATAGCCCGGGTCGCGCTTTGCCGGCGCGAACATCGTCGTGTCGACGCCGAGCGGCATCACGTCGGTGCGCGTGATCGTCTTGCGCGCCAGGATGCGCTGCGCGTCCTCGCTCAGCGTGTAGACGCGGTCGAACTCGCGATAGGTGATCTCGGCATAGCCATAGGCGAGCGTGCGCATGAACCGCGCCGCGAGCTTGCCTGCCTTCGCCTCGACCACGCGGTGGACATGGGCGTTGGGAAAGTCAGTGCGATAGCCCGCGACCAGCGCCGTCTCGGGAAAATCGCGGCGGTGCTCGATCGCGGTCCAGGGCAGCACCCAGGGGCAGAGCGATTCGATGATGTCGGGCCGGTAATGCGCCAGCAGGTCGCGCACCGCATCGGTGCGCAGGATGAAGCGGTAATTCGGGCTGCCGCGCACCGGCTCGGCGCCGACCTCGGCGAAGATGTGGCGGCCGTTGATTGTCACGCGATCCTCGGGCCCCGGGACGATCTGCAGCAGCTGGTGCGGCGTGTGGTTGAGCACATAATCGCGCTTCTCGCGCAGGTAAGTGCTGATGCCGCCGCCTCCGGCCGGTGAATAGCTCTGCGTCAGGTCGCAGATCGTCAGGGACGCACTGTCCCTCGCCGCCGCGCCGGGCGCGGCAGCCAATGGCTGCACGAACATGGTACGCTACCTCTACAAAACCACGCCTGCATGCGCGGTTGTTACGCGGCTGAAACGCCTTTCTCGTCGAGAAGTTGCGCCAGCTCGCCCGACTCGTACATCTCCATCATAATGTCCGAACCGCCGATGAACTCGCCCTTTACATAGAGTTGAGGAATGGTCGGCCAGTCCGAGAACTCCTTGATTCCCTGGCGCACCGCCTGGTCCTGGAGCACGTCGACGCTCGCGAATTCCACGCCGAGATGATTGAGGATCGAGACCGCGCGGTTGGAGAAGCCGCACTGCGGGAACAAGGGGGTTCCCTTCATGAACAGCAGCACGTCGTTGCTGTCGACGAGCTGCTGGAGGTGGGCCTGGGTTTCGTCGGTCATGTCACTCGCTCCGGATCATTCGTTGCTGGCGGGCACGGCGGTGGTGAGCTGGAGCGCGTGGAGCACGCCTCCCATGCGCCCGCCGAGCGCGGCATAGACAGCCTGATGCTGCTTGATGCGGGGAACCCCGCGAAACGTCTCGCTCACCACGCGGGCGGCATAGTGATCGCCGTCGCCGGCCAGGTCGGTGATCTCGACCCGGGCATCGGGAATGCCCTGCCGGATCAGCGCCTCGATCTCGCCTGCCGCCATCGGCATGGTTACTTCGCCTCGATCAGCTGGCGGCGCGCCTCGACCGTCTGGTCCTCGACCGCCTGGCGGACCGCCGCATCGTCGATCTCGACGCCTGCCGCGGTGAGGTCGCCGAGCAGCTTGCGGATCACGTCTTCGTCGCCCGATTCCTCGAAATCGGCCTGCACCACCGCCTTTGCATAGGCGTCGGTCTCCTCGGGGGTGAGGTTCATCTTCGCCGCCGCCCACTGGCCGAGCAGGCGGTTGCGGCGCGCGATGACGCGGAACGCCATCTCCTCGTCCATCGCAAACTTGGCTTCGAATGCGCGTTCGCGATCGTCGAAGGTCGTCATCCTTAAACACCCCTTGATTGTTTCGGGTGGGAGATAGGTGGGGGAAGGGGGCATGGCAACGGGTCGGCCCATAATCGGTGGGCGCAGGGCTTTGCGCGGCGGCGGCATCGGCTATAGCCGCCGAACCAGCTTCGGGGACTTCGCGCATGACTGCCTTCCAGCTCGACGGATTCGATCTTCCGGGCTTCGTCGCCGCCACGCTCGCCGAGGATGTGGGGGCGGGGGACGTCACCTCCGCCGCGGTGATTCCCGCCGACGCGGTGTTCACCGGCGTGATGGACAGCCGCGATGCGATCGTGGTCGCGGGGCTGCCGATCGCCGCCGCCTTCTTCCGCGCGCTCGACCCGGCGGTCGAGATCGAGCTGCTCGCGAAGGAAGGCGCGCGCGCCCCCGCGGGCAGCGACCTCATGCGCCTGCGCGGCAATGCCCGCGCGCTGCTCACCGCCGAGCGCGCGGCGCTCAACACCGTTCAGCACCTCTCGGGCATCGCGACGATGGCGCGGGCCTATGTCGACAAGATCGCCGGCACCGGCGCGACCCTGCTCGACACCCGCAAGACCATCCCCGGCCTGCGCCGGCTCGAGAAATACGCCACGCGCATGGGCGGCGCGCAGAACCACCGCATGGGGCTGTGGGACGCGGCGATGATCAAGGACAATCACGTCGCCGTCGCCGGGTCGGTGGGCGAGGCGGTGCGCCGCGCGGTCATGGCCGGGATCGAGCGGATCATCGTCGAGGTCGACCGCACCGACCAGATCGAGCCCGCCTTGGCTGCCGGAGCGACTCACCTGCTGCTCGACAATATGGACCCGCCGACCCTGCGCGGCGCGGTGACGCTGGTCGGCGGGCGCGTGCCGACCGAAGCGTCGGGCGGCGTCCGGCTCGACACGATCCGTGCCATCGCCGAGACCGGCGTGACCTATGTCAGCGTCGGCCGCCTCACGCAGTCGGCGCCCGCGGTCGATATCGGGCTGGACTTCGCGCCCGCTTGAGCCTTAGCTGCTGCAAAGGGGAGAGAAGATCCATGCGACCGGTTTCGATCGTCCGTTTCGAGCAGGCCTATCTGGCCTCAGTCGTGCTGTGGCTGGTGAATCTGGCGCTCGGCTGGAAGGCGCGGCTGGGCAGTCTCGAGAACAATCCCGCGTTCGCCGGCAATCCGCAGATGGGCGAGCTGGCGCAGACCATGATGATCGGAACGACGGTGTTCATGCTGATCCTGTGGCTGCTGCTCTGGTATTTCACCGCCCGCCGCGCGAGCGAGGTGGCCAAATGGGTGGTGGTCGCGCTGTTCGGCCTGTCGGTGGTCGGCCTGCCGTTCACGCTGATGAGCTATCCCGTGGTCGGCGTGCTGAGCGTCGTGCTGAGCCTCGTCGCCTTCGTCGTCACCGCCTATGCGGTGTGGATGCTGTTCCGCCCGGATGCGCGCGCCTGGTTCGCGGGGACCGCACCCGAATCGGAGGCGGCGCCGTCCGAATGACGGTGCGGGTGCGGCGTGCGGCGCCGCTCGCTCTCTTGCCCCTGCTGCTGACCGCGGGGACCGCGCTGGCGCAAGCCGATCGTTGCGTGGTTTCCGATCGGCTTCCGCAAGCCGGCAGCGATACGGGGCGCGGGGGACCGCGCCGCGTGGTGCCGGTCGGCGGCTATACGCTGGCACTGACCTGGAACCCGGGCTTCTGCCGTCAACCCGTCCATCGCGGCCAATTCCAGTGCGAGCCGGTCAACCGCTTCGGGTTCGTGCTTCATGGGCTGTGGCCCGACGGACGCGACTCGACCTGGCCGCAATATTGCGCGCCATCCCCGCGCATCCCAGACGCCGAGATCCGCCGCAACCTCTGCGTCATGCCCTCGGCGGCGCTGCAGCGGCACCAATATGCCAAGCACGGCACCTGCTCCGGCCTCCCGCCCTCGGCCTATTTCGCGCGGGCGCGCGGCGTTTACGCGGCGATCCGCTACCCGGACATGGATGCGCTGTCGCGCCGCCAGGGGCTGACGGCCGGTCAGTTCGCCGCCGCCTTCGCCCGCGTTAATCCGGGGATGACGCCGGCGATGCTCCGCGTGCGCGCCGGACGCGACCGCTGGCTCGACGAGCTCTGGCTGTGCCTCGACACGCGTCTCCGCCCGCGCGCCTGCCCGGCGCATCAGCGCGGCCTGGCGGCACACGCGCCGCTCAGGATCTGGCGGGACCGCTAGCCCTCGAGTGTTGCCGTGCCGGGGTGATGGCGGTCGAGATGCCGCTTGATGATCTTCAGGTTGCGCGTGTTCGAGCGGAAGAAGAAGTCCGCCGCGTCGCCGACACCGGGGATCAGGCCGATCGCCCAGTCGAACCCGACATTGCCCGCCATCCGCAGCATCGCGCGCTTGGGCATGCCGAGATTGCGCGCCTCCCAGATCATGTAAGCGCCCATTGCCGCCGCGATCACGTCGCCGCCCACCGGGATCAGGCCGATCAGCGCATCGAGCCCGACGGTCTGGCGCGTGCCCGGGATGGTAAGCGTTCGTTCGAGCAGCTTCTCCATCGCCTCGACCCGCTTGCGCACCGCGGCGGCGTCGCGGCGCAGCGACAGGCCGGCAGCCGGTCCTTCGTTCATCGGGGTCGCCTTGGCCATTCCTGTCCTCTCACTGACCCGCTTCGCGCAGATGCGTGAGCGGGTGCCAGGCGCGGGCGTTGGGCTGCCATGCGCGCAGGCGGAGCGCGACCAGCGACCAGCGCAGCGGCTGTGCGATCGGAATATAGGCGGTGTCCGCGGTGAGCGCCATGTCGGCGTCGGCGATGCGCTGGGCGCGATCGGTGAGGGTGGGCGCGTCGCGCGCCGCCTCGACTGCTTCCATCAGCGGCGCCGGGCACAGGCGGCAGGCGGTGACCAGGTACCAGCGTCCGCTGTCATAGGGCGCGACCGCGTCGATCAGGCGCAGGTCGGCGTCCTCGCTCTCCTGCACCCAGACGGGCCGGAGCCCCATATCGAGCAGATCGCGCGCGACCCGGCTCCACAGCAACGTCGCGCCCGGGCTGCGCGGGAGCGCGACGCGGATCGTTAGCGACGCGTCGGGATTGGCCGCATGCCAGGCGGCGACGCGGTTGCGCGCAGTGAGCCGCCGGTTCTCCGGCGGCAGCACCGCCCATTCGGGCATCGCCGGATCGGCGGCGGAATCGAGCCGGGCGGGAAGCAGCGTCTCGACCGGCTGCCATTCGGGGCGGAACGCCGCGGTCAGCGCCGCGCGGTCGAACGCCATCGCGATTGCCGCGCGGTTGTCGGTGGTCGCGAGGAAGCCCTCGCGCGAGACGATCGCGAACCCGAACAGCCCCGCCGCGGGGTCGACCTTGATGTTGCTCGGCGCGATCTCGGTCCGCGCGAGCAGCGGCCAGTCGCGATAGGTGCCGCCGAGCACCAGGTCCGACTGGCGTTCCACGAAGCGTACGATCGCGCTCGCCGCGCGCTCGCCGCGCAGGCGGACATCGTCGGCCGGATCGGGCTCCTGCGTTTCGCCGCCTTCGCGCGACGGGTCGAAGCCGGGGCGCAGCAGCAGCGGTGCCTGGCCGCGCTCGGCGCGGAACGGCCCGGTTCCTGCGAGCGTCGGGCGGCGCAGGATCGCGAGTTCAGGCTGGGCGAACAATTTGAGCAGGTCGGGCCGGGGACGCTTCAAGCGCACCTCGACGATCCGTGGCGTCATCTCGACGATCTCGTCGATCACCGCGACGAATGGCGCGATCGCGATTCGGCTCTTCGGATCGATCGCCCGCTTGAGGCTGCGCACGACATCGGCGGCGTCGACCGGCGTGCCGTCGGGCCATTCGGCCTCGCGCAGGCGGAAGATGTAGCTGCGCCCGCCGTCGATCACGATCCAGCGCTCGGCGAGGCCCGGCTCGATGCCGCCGCTGCCGTCGAACCGCACCAGACCCTGGGCGGTCGAATCGAGCATTACGCGCGCCGCGAAGTCCAGCTCGCCTCGCGCCGGATCGGCAAGCCTCGCCTCGCCGCCGATCGCACTCACCACCACCGCGACATCGTCGGGCCGCCGGTCGCATCCGCCCGCCAGTATCGCCAATACGAGCGCGAAGGGCAGGGTGGGGCGGAACATGCCCCGGTGTATGAAGACGGGGCGGGGAATCCAACCCCGCCCCGCCATCCTTCCCGATCTTTTCCGGACTTAGTTCTTTTCCTTGTCCACCAGCTGGTTCGCCTTGATCCACGGCATCATCGCGCGCAGCTCGGCGCCGGTCTTCTCGATCGGGTGCGCCGCCGCCGCCTTGCGGCTGGCCTTGAGCTCGGGCTGGCCGGCGCGGTTGTCGAGCACGAAGTCCTTGACGAAGCGGCCCGACTGGATGTCGGCGAGCACGCGCTTCATCTCGGCCTTGGTCTCGTCGGTGATGATGCGCGGGCCGGTCTTGATGTCGCCGTACTCGGCGGTGTTCGAGATCGAGTAGCGCATGTTGGCGATGCCGCCCTCATAGAGCAGATCGACGATCAGCTTGGTCTCGTGGAGGCACTCGAAATAGGCCATCTCCGGCGCATAGCCCGCCTCGACCAGCGTCTCGAACCCGGCCTGGATCAGGTGGGTGATGCCGCCGCACAGCACCGCCTGCTCGCCGAACAGGTCGGTCTCGCACTCTTCCTTGAAGTTGGTCTCGATGATGCCCGAACGGCCGCCGCCGACGCCCGAGGCATAGGCGAGCGCCACATCATGCGCGTTGCCGGTCGCGTCCTGGTGGATCGCGATCAGGCAGGGGACGCCGCCGCCGCGGACATATTCGCTGCGCACGGTGTGGCCTGGGCCCTTGGGCGCGATCATGATCACGTCGATGTCCGCGGGCGGCTCGATCAGGCCGAAATGGACGTTGAGGCCGTGCGCGAAGGCGATCGCCGCGCCGGGCTTCATATGGCCCTTGATGTCGTTGTCCCAGATCGCGGCCTGATGCTCGTCTGGGGCGAGGATCATCAGGATGTCGGCCCATTGCGCGGCTTCGGTAGTCGACATCACCTTGAACCCGGCGCCCTCGGCCTTCTTCGCGGTCGCCGAGCCAGCGCGCAGCGCGACCGCGACGTCCTTGACGCCGCTGTCGCGCAGGTTCTGCGCATGCGCGTGGCCCTGCGAACCATAGCCGACGATGGCGATCTTCTTGCCGGTGATCAGGTTCAGGTCGGCATCACGATCGTAATAGACACGCATTTCGAAAATTCCCTTTCGTCATTCCCGCGCAGACGGCGTCATTCCACCGCGCCTTAGTTCATTGGTGCCCGCATGGGGCGACAGTTAATCTGTAGAGCGGTCAGGCCGCCTCTTTGCCGCGCGAGATCGCGACGATGCCGGTCCGCGCGACCTCGATCAGCCCGACTTCGCCCATCAGCTCGATGAACTTGTCGATCTTCTCGGTGCTGCCCGTCACCTCGAACACGAAGCTCGCGGTGGTCGCGTCGACCACGCGGGCGCGATAGACATCGGCCAGCCGCAGCGCCTCGATCCGGTGGTCGCCGGTGCCGGCGACCTTCACCAGCGCCAGCTCGCGCTCGACATGGTCGCCCTCGGCGGTGAGGTCGTGCACCTTGTGCACCGGCACCAGCCGGTCGAGCTGCGCCACGATCTGCTCGAGCACGTGCGCGCTCGCCGAGGTGACGATGGTGATCCGGCTCACCGCCTTGTCCGAGGTGATCTCGGACACGGTCAGGCTCTCGATATTATAGCCGCGCGCGGTGAACAGGCCGGCGATCCGGGCGAGGATGCCCGGCTCGTTGTCGACGATCACGGCAAGCGTATGCCGCTCGGCTTTCTCTTCCTTGATGTGCATGGGTTCAGACCAGCGCCTTGGCTTCGTCGTCCATTTCGCCGGAGACTTCGGCGGCCTGGAGCAGCATTTCGGTATGGGCGGCGCCCGACGGGATCATCGGGAAGCAGTTGGCGAGCTTCGCCACGCGGCAATCGACGATCACCGGCCCGACATGCGCCAACATCGCGGCGATGCCGTCGTCGAGCTGGTCCAGCCCCTCGATGCGGATACCCTTCCAGCCATAGGCTTCGCCCAGTTTCACGAAGTCCGGCAGGGCGTCGCTGTAACTCTCGGAATAGCGGCTGGAATAGGTCAGCTCCTGCCACTGGCGGACCATCCCCATATATTCATTGTTGAGGATGAAGATCTTGACCGGCAGCCGGTACTGCGTGGCCGTGGCCAGCTCCTGGATGTTCATCTGGATCGAGGCTTCGCCGGCGATGTCGATCACCAGGGCGCCCGGGTTGCCGAGCTGCGCGCCGATCGCCGCGGGCAGACCATAACCCATCGTACCGAGCCCGCCGCTCGTCAGCCACTTGTTCGGGCTTTCGAAGTGGAAGTGCTGCGCCGCCCACATCTGGTGCTGGCCAACTTCGGTGGTGATGATGGGCGCCTGGTCGCGCGTCGCTTCCCACAGCGCGCGGATCGCGCGCTGCGGCATGATCTCGTTGCTGTCCTCGGGGAAGTCGAGGCAGCGCACCGCGCGCCAGCCCTCGATCCGCCGCCACCATTCGGACAGGTCGGGCTTGGGATGCTGCCGCGCCTTCCAGATGCGGATCATGTCCTCGAGCGCATGGCCGAGATCGGCGACGATCGGCAGGTCGACGCGCACCGTCTTGTTCATCGACGAACGGTCGATATCGACATGGATCTTCCGCGCATGCGGGGCGAAGGCGTCGAGCCGCCCCGTCACGCGATCGTCGAAGCGCGCGCCCAGCGCGACGATCAGGTCGGCCTGGTTCATCGCGTAATTGGCTTCATAGGTGCCGTGCATGCCGAGCATGCCGAGCCACTGGTCGGACGAGGCGGGGAAGGCGCCCAGGCCCATCAGCGTCGAGGTGACCGGCGCCCCCGTGATCTTCGCCAGCTCGCGCAGCAGCTGCGCCGCGCCCGGACCCGAGTTGATCACGCCGCCGCCGGTGTAGAAGACCGGCCGCTCGGCCGCCGCCAGCATCTCGACTGCGCTCTCGATCAGCGCCTTGTCGGCCTTGATCTGGGGACGATAGGTCTTGTGCTGGATCGGGCCGGGCTTGGCATAACGCGCGGTCGCAATCTGGACGTCCTTGGGGATGTCGATCACCACCGGGCCGGGGCGGCCCGAGGTGGCGATGTGGAACGCCTCATGGACGACCGCCCCGAGATCCGCCGGGTCCTTCACCAGGTAGTTATGCTTGGTGCAGTGGCGTGTGATGCCGACGGTGTCGGCCTCCTGGAACGCGTCCGAGCCGATCAGGTGCGTCGGGACCTGGCCGGTGATCACGACCATCGGGATCGAGTCCATCAGCGCGTCGGTGATGCCGGTGACCGCGTTGGTCGCGCCTGGGCCCGAGGTGACCAGCACCACGCCCGGCTTGCCGGTGGCGCGGGCATAGCCCTCCGCCGCGTGCGTCGCCGCCTGCTCGTGGCGGACGAGGATGTGGCGGATCTTCTTCTGCTGGAAGATCGCGTCGTAAATGGGAAGGACTGCGCCGCCGGGATAGCCGAACACGACCTCCACACCGAGGTCGCTCAACGCCTCGATCAGGATGTCTGCTCCGCTCTTCTCGGTCACTGTTCGTCTCCCATGAATTTGTCGCGCTGCAATAGCAGCAGGGGAAGGGCGCTGCTATGCGTATGAAAACTGCGTGTCAAGCGTAAAGATTATAAGAATCGTGCGAAATATCCGATCTGTTTGGAAATATCTGTCGAGTCAGTTCGCGGCCAATCTGCGGGCGGCTGATGCCGCAGCCAAGTATATTGGCGTTTGGCATATTGCCGCGTCGCCGCCTGCGCGCGTTCGAGCGCCTCGTCGCGGGTGAGCGAACCCTCGAGAAACGCGGCGATTTCCGCGACCCCGATGGCGCGGCGCACCGGCGCGTTGGCAGGGATGTCGGCGCGCTCGAGCAGCCCGTGAACCTCCTCGACCGCGCCTTCGCCGAACATCGCGCTTAGACGACGATCGCAACGCTCGGCGAGCCAGGCGCGCTCCGGGAGCAGGATCAGCGGGGCAAGGTCGATCGCCTCGCCAATCCCGCCGACGCGCTCGGCCTGCCAGGCGGCGAGGGTGCGCCCGGTCGAGCGCACCACCTCCAGCGCCCGGGCGACGCGCGTCGTGTCACCGGCATTGAGCCGCGCGGCCGCCTCCGGGTCCGCCTCGCCGAGCAGTCGATGGGTTTCCGAGACCGGGAGGGCACGCACCTCGGCACGGATCGCGGGGTCGATCTCAGGCACCGGCGCTATCCCGTCGAGCAGGGTGCGGATATACATCCCCGTTCCCCCGGCCAGCACCGGCAGGCTACCGCGCTCTTGCGCCGTCTTGATCTCGGCCTTCGCTTCCTCCGCCCAGCGCGCGGCGGAATAATCCTCGGTCCCCGCGACATGGCCAAACAAGCGATGCTGCACCCGCGCCTCGTCTTCGACCGAGGGTCGCGCGCTCAGCACGCGCAGCTCGGCATAGACCTGCGCCGAATCCGCGTTGATCACCGTGCCGCCCACGCGCTCCGCCAGTTCGATCGCCAATGCGGACTTGCCGCTGGCGGTCGGCCCTGCGATGAGCGCCACCCTTGGCTTATAGGAGTGCGGCATGTTCATCGTTACGCTGATAGCAGCGGATCGGCTTTCGGCGGGCGATATTTCCTCCGCGCAGGACAAGCTGCGCGATGCGGGGTGCGCGCCCGGCGAAGTGACCGAGCTCGAGGGGGGCAGGGCGGTCGACATCGCCTTTGCCGAGCGCGCGGATCAGGCGCGCGCCGCGCTGGAAGGGGCCTTCGGCCGCGTCGATATCGTCGTCCAGCCAGCCGCGGACCGCCGCAAGCGCCTGCTCGTCGCCGACATGGACTCCACCATGATCACCGTTGAGTGCATCGACGAGCTCGCCGACTATGCCGGGATCAAGCCGCAGATCGCCGAGGTCACCGAGCGCGCGATGCGCGGCGAGCTCGATTTCGCCGCGGCGCTCGACGCTCGCGTCGCGCTGCTCAAGGGGCTCGGCGCCGATGCGATCGACCGCTGCCTCGCCGAGCGCGTCCAGCTCATGCCCGGCGCGCGCGCGCTGGTGCGGACGATGAAGGCGCAGGGCGCCACCACGATCCTCGTCTCGGGCGGCTTCACCCGCTTCGCCCAGCCGGTGGGCGAGCAGATCGGCTTCGACCGCGTGATCGCCAACGAACTGCTGATCGAGGCCGCGGCGCTGACCGGCATGGTGACCAAGCCGATCGTCGATTCCGCGACCAAGGAGACGGTGCTGCTCGGCGCCATGGCCGAGCTCAGCCTCGACGCGAGTGCAACGATGGCGGTCGGCGACGGCGCCAACGATCTCGCGATGATCAAGCAGGCGGGCCTCGGCGTCGCCTATCATGCCAAGCCGATCGTCGCCGCAGCGGCAGGCGCGCGGATCGATCACAACGACCTGACGGCCTTGCTCTACGCTCAGGGCATCCCGCGCGGCGAGTGGATCGACTAGAAACTCAGTTCCGCACCGGCACGCACGGACTGACGCCGCGGCACGCGCCGCTGGCCTCGCCGCTGGATGCGAACGGGCCGACCAGCACGCGGGTGAGCTTGCTCGACTTCACATAATAGACCTGCCGCCCCGGAAAGCGGCCGCCGACCTGTGACCAGAGTTTTCGGGCATTGCCCGGATCGCCGAACGCGCCGAGCTGAAGCCGCCAGCCGCCGTCGCGCACGGGTGCGGGCTGCGCCGCCGCCGGCTTGGGCTGGACGGGACGCGGAGTTTGGCGCGGCGCCGGGCGGACGATCGGGGGCGCCGGCTTCGCCTCGGCGGTCTCGCTGCCCGCGCCGCCCGGGATTGGGCGCGGATAGGCGGTCGAGGGCGGGGTCTCGGTCGGCGTGATCCGGCCGGCCGGACGCGTCGCGGGCGGTGGCGCGACCGACGCCATCTGCGGCCGGCTCGCGTCGCGCTCATATTGGCGCGCCAGCTCGAGCCCCTTTTGCCGGTCCTGCAGCGCGATATAGCGATCCATCTGCGCCTGCGCGCTCGATGCCTGCGCCAGCCCCTGCGCCGAGGCGCGAGCGGTCAGCGCATAGGCACGGACCCAGTCCTTCTCCACGCCATCGCCGTTGAAGTACATCGTGCCGAGCACGTACTGCGAGCGCGGCTCCCCCCGCGACGCAGCGCGCTGCAGCCATTCGGCCGCCTGCATGCGCTTGTTGTTCTCGAACAGGGTGAGGCCGTAATTCTCCTCGGCTTGGGGATGGCCCTGAAGTGCGGCCTTTCGATACCATTCCTCGGCTTGCGCCAAGTCGGCGGGCACGCCGCGGCCGAGCTTGTAGGCTTGGCCCATGTTGAACTGCGCATCGGCATCGCCCGCCACCGCCGGGCCGCGCCATTCGGCGATCGCCTTCTTATAGTCACCGCGCTGCCAGGCATCGACCCCGGCCTTGACGTCCGCCAGCGCGGGCACGGCCGGAAGCGCCGTCGCCGCGAGCAGCATCGCCCATGAAATCTTACGCATACCGCCAGTCCCCCGGTCGCCTCGGCACTGTCTGGATAATGCCAGTTAACCATCGTCTGGCCAAGAAATGCTTGCGCGAGGGTTAAGCACGCGACGAGCCGCGGCGCACGTCGTCGCCGCCACATTAACCGCTTCTTAGCTTCCCACTGGCATCCCAGCGTCGGGCAACCGGGATTTTCAGAGGGGTAGATGCGCGTACTCGCGATGGCATCACAAAAGGGTGGTTCGGGCAAGACCACGCTGAGCGGGCACCTGGCGGTGCAGGCGCAGCGCGCGGGTCATGGTCCCGTCGTCCTCATCGACATCGATCCGCAGGGGTCGCTTTCGGACTGGTGGAACGAGCGCGAGACGGATTTCCCCGCCTTCGCCCAGACCACGGTCGCACGGCTCGCGGCGGACCTCGAGGTCCTTCGCCAGCAGGGCTTCCGCCTCGCCGTGATCGACACGCCCCCCGCCATCACCATGGCGATCCAGAGCGTGATCCAGGTCGCCGAGCTGATCGTCATCCCGACGCGTCCCTCGCCGCACGACCTGCGCGCGGTCGGCGCCACGGTCGACCTGTGCGATCGCGCCGGCAAGCCGCTGCTGTTCGTCGTCAACGCGGCGACGCCCAAGGCCAAGATCACCAGCGAGGCCGCGGTCGCGCTGTCGCAGCACGGCACCGTCGCACCGGTGACGCTGCACCAGCGCACCGATTTCGCATCGTCGATGATCGACGGGCGCACCGTCATGGAAATCGATCCCAACGGCCGCTCGGCGGGCGAAGTGATCGCGCTCTGGTCGTACATCAACGACCGGCTCGAGAAGAATTTCCGCCGCACCGTGTTCACCGCGCCGGCCGCGACCCATGTCGCGTTCGCCGGCCGTCCGCAGGGCGGCTTCGGCCGCCGGGTGGTGAGCTGATGTTCGGTACCGCCAAGCCCGCCGCCTCGCTCTCCTCGGGCCTGCTCGCCCGCAAGGGCCAGGCGCGCCCCGCGATGCGCCCGCAGGGGTTCGTCGGCCTCGATCCGGGCACGTCGCTCGACGATCTCGGCTGGAACGACATGGGGCATGAGGCGATGGCCCATGCGCCCGCCGCCGCGCCGGTCCCGCCGGTGCTGGCCCAGCGCCAGGCGCTCGCCGAGGAATTCACGCCGCCGCAACCCGTCGTGCAGCCCCAGCCCGAGCCGGTGATCGAAGCCGCGCCCGCGCAGGCCTATGCCGAGGAGCCCGCGCCGCGCCCGGTCTCGACCGCCACCGCCGCCCGCATCGGGCGCGAGGTCGCGGCGAAGAAGGGCAAGGCCGCTTTCACGCTCCGGCTCGACACCGACCGTCATCTCAAGCTGCGTCTCGCCTCGGCGCTGTCGGGCCGCTCGGCCCAGCTGCTGGTGACCGAGGCGCTGGACGCGTTTCTCGAAACTCTGCCCGAAGTCGGCGCGCTGGCGAACCAGCTCCCGGCGGGCAAGGCTCGCTGACCAGGGGGAACCGGAGCCATGAACGCACGTCGCATTCTCACCATCACCGTCTCGGCGCTGGTGCTCGGCGCGCCCGTCATCGGCGGTCCGTCGCTGGTCGGCGCCTTCACCGTCGTCGCCAACGGCAAGCTCGTCACGCAGGACAGCCGCGCCGCCGCGAAGGAAGCCAATGCCGCGCGCAAGGCGCTCAAGGGCGGCGACGCGCAGAAGGCGGTGACTCACGCCGAAGCTGCGGTGACCTTCGATCCCAAGAATGGCGAATATCGCCAGCTGCTCGGCGAGACCTATCTGTTCGCCGGCCGCTTCATCTCGGCGGCGCAGGCGCTCAACGAGGCGCTGTCGCTCGATCCGGCCAATGGCCGCACCGCGCTCAACCTCGCGCTGGCGCAGATCGCGACGGGCGAGTGGACCACCGCGCGCCAGACGCTCGAGACCCACGCCGCGCACATTCCCGCGAGCGACCGCGGCCTCGCCATCGCCCTGGCCGGCGATCCCGGCACCGCGATCGCGCTGCTCACCGACGCCGCGCGCCAGCCGGGCGCCGACGCCAAGACCCGCCAGAACCTCGCGCTTGCTTTGGCGCTCGCAGGCAACTGGCAGCAGGCGCGCGCCGTGGCGGGGATCGACCTGCCGCCCGACCAGCTCGACGGCCGCATCATGCAATGGGCGAGCTTCTCGCGCCCGCAAAACGCCTATGACCAGGTCGCCGCACTGCTCGGCGTGACCCCGATCGCCGACAGCGGTCAGCCGCAGCAGCTCGCGCTCGCCAACTCGATGTCGACCGCGGTCGCCGTGCAGCAGGTCGCGGACCCGGTCGAGACCTATATGCCCGACACCGGCTCGGCCGCGGCGGCGGCAGCGCCCGCCACTTCGGTGGACGTCGCGATGACCGGCGAGGCCGCCGCGCCCGCGATCACCGCGCCGAGCGGCAACCAGATCGTCTTCGCGCCGCGCGCCGAAGTCGTCCAGGCGATCCCCGCCGCGGCGGCGAAGCCGGCGCTCGCCCCGGCCCTCGCCAAGGTCGAGGCCGGCGCGCGCAAGCCGCTTCAGGTCCCGGTCAAGGCCGAGGCCGTGGAGTTCAAGCCGGGCAAGGGCAGCTGGTTCGTCCAGCTCGGCGCCTATGACAGCGCCGGCGTCGCCCAGGACGCCTGGGGCCGCGCCAGCAAGCGCATCCCGCTGCTCAAGGGCCTGACCCCGACCAGCGCCAGCATCTCGACCGGTGCCGGCACCTTCCACCGACTCGCAGTGGGCGGGTTCGACCGCGCGGGTGCCGACACGCTGTGCCGCAAGGTGCGCGCGGGCGGCGGCAACTGCTTCGTCCGCACCGGTGCCGGCGACAAGGCCGCGAGCTGGGCCAAGCCGTCGCGCATGCAGGTCGCGTCGCGCTAGACGCGCAACGCCGAGGAAAAAGGGGGAAGGCCGGGTGGATCGCCCGGCCTTTTTCCGTTTCAGTCGATCTCGGCGCCGCCCTTGAACAGCCGCACCGCCTTGCCCTGCACCGGCAGCCCGTCGAACGGGGTGTTGCCGGCCTTGCCCGCCATGCGGTCGGAATCGATTTGCCATGGCGCGTCGGGGTCGACGAGGACGAGATCCGCCGGCATGCCGGGCGCCAGCGTTCCGGCTTCGATCCCAAGCAGTTTTGCAGGATTGCTCGCAACCAGTGCGAACAGCCGGTCGAGCGCGATGCGCCCGTCGCGCACCAGCCCCAGACCCAATGTCAGCAGCGTCTCCGCGCCCGCCATCCCCGGCAAAGCGTCGGCAAAGGGCAGGCGTTTCTCCTCCGGTCCGCGCGGGTCGTGGCCCGAGCTGAGCAGGTCGATCGTCCCATCCTCCAGCGCCGCCAGCGCCGCTTGCCGATCGGCTTCGTCGCGCAGCGGCGGGGAAAGCCGCGCGAAGGTGCGGAAGTCGGTGACGTTGATGTCCGACAGCAGCAGATGCGCCGGGGTGATGCCGCAGGTCACGCGCAGCCCGCGCGCCTTGGCCTTGCGGATCAGCTCGAAGCCGGCCGCGGTCGTCACCTGCCGGAAATGGATCGCCGCGCCGGTCTCCTCGACCAGCATCAGGTCGCGCGCGATCGCCAGCGCCTCGCCGATCGCGGGCGCGGCGGGCAGGCCGAGCCGCGTCGCCGTCTCGCCCTCCGTGGCAACCGCCTGTCCGGAGAGCCCGCCATCCTCGGCATGCGCGATCACCGTCAGCCCGCAATCGCGCGCATAGGCGAGCACGCGCCGCATCACCCCCGAATTGGCGATCCAGCCGCGTCCGGTGGCGATCGCCCGGGCGCCCGCCTCGGCGTTGATCGCGAACTCGGCAAGGTCCTTGCCCTCGAGCCCGCGAGTCGCCGCGGCGATCGGGTGGACCCACAATTCGGGCTTGCCCATGTCGGCGGCGCGCTGGACGATGCCGGGGCCGTCGAGCACCGGCGACTGGTCGGGCATCAGCCCGATGCGCGCGATCCCGCCCGCGCGGCACGCCGCTTTGTCCATCGCGAACACGCCGAGATCCGTGAGGGCAGGGGCAAGCAGCTTGCCGCCGCAATCGATCACCTGCGCACCCGCGGGCGCCTTGGCGACGATCTCGTGATTGGCGACGTAGAGCTCGCCGGCATATTCGCCGCCCTCGGGGCAGATCAGCCGAGCGTTCCGGAAGATCAGGTTCATGCCCAGCCCTCCACGCCGCGCGCGCGGCGCGTCAGCACGTCGAGGCAGGCCATGCGCACCGCCACGCCCATCTCGACCTGCTCGGTGATCGCCGAGCGGCCGGGCAGGTCGGCGACGCTCGAGGTGATCTCGACCCCGCGGTTCATCGGCCCCGGGTGCATCACCAGCGCATCGGGCTTGGCGCGCTTCAGCCGCTCCTCGGTGAGCCCGTAATTGAGGTGATATTCGCGCGTCGAGGGGATGTACGCCCCCGACATGCGCTCGTTCTGCAGTCGCAGCATCATCACCACGTCGGCGCCGTCGAGCGCCGCGTCGAAATCGGTGAAGGGCGTGACGCCCATCTTCTCGATCGCCGCGGGCATCAGCGTCGAGGGCGCGACCACGCGCACCTCGGCCGCCAGCGCGGTGAGCGCGAGGATGTTCGAGCGCGCGACCCGGCTGTGCAGGATGTCGCCGCAGATCACCACGCGCTGGTGCGCGATGCTCCCGCGCCGCCGGCGGATCGTCAGCGCGTCGAGCAGCGCCTGGGTCGGGTGCTCGTGGCTGCCGTCGCCGGCGTTGAGCACCGGACAGTCGACCTTGTCCGCGATCAGCTGCACCGCGCCCGAGCTCATGTGCCGGATCACGATCACGTCGGCGCGCATCGCGTTGAGCGTCACCGCGGTGTCGATCAGCGTCTCGCCCTTCTTCACGCTCGACTGCGCGGCGTGCATGTTGACCACGTCGGCGCCGAGCCGCTTGCCCGCGATCTCGAACGAGAGGAGCGTGCGCGTCGAATTCTCGAAGAAGGCGTTGATCTGGGTGAGCCCGTCGAGCCGGTGGTCGCTCTTGGCGCGGCTGCGGTTGGCTTCGATCCACTGTTCCGCCTCGTCGAGCAGGAACAGGATCTCGTGCGGCTGAAGTCCCGAAATACCCGTCAGGTGCGCGTGCGGGAACACGGCGCGCCCCTGGATCTGGGCACCGGGGCGATGATCGATCGGCGGCTGCATTAAAGCCCGCGGTTAGCGTGGTGGGGCGGGGTGCGCAAGCGCGCTCATTGCCCCGGCTGAGTCCCCGGCCGCGGCGCGGGGCGGGTGGGGGCGTCGAGCACCTTGTCGTACCAGCGGCCAAGGTCGGCGTGCATCTTCGCCAGCTCGTCGGGGTTGAGGTACACCATGTGCCCCGCCTCATAGTATGTGAAGTCGATGTTCCGCTGCAGCGCCTCGTCGAGCAGCATGTGCGAGGCGTCGAACTCCGCCCCGAAGAAGGCGGTGGCGAAGTCGTAATAGCCGTTGACGAACATCACCTTGAGATAGGGGTTGGTGCGCATCGTCCAGGCGAGGTCGAGCCCCGAATTGGGCGTGGTCTGCGGGATGGCGGCGTTGGGCGGCCGGTGGCTCCAGTCCCAGTTCCAGCCGGGGCCTCGCGCGGTCATGCGATAGGGCATCTCGGTCTGGTAGCCGAGCACGCGCGCCGCATAGTCCTGGAAGGTCGCGACGAACGCGCCCGACACCGCGGTCGACGAGGGGTCGTCGCCAGGGCTGTCGGCGTTGGCGTCGGTCATGTTGAGCGTGTAGCGCGAATCGAGCCGCCCGACCGCCAGCCGCCGCTCGCGCAGCAGCTCGGTCTGGAAGTGCGGCAGGTCGATGCGCAGGTCGGCGCGCAGGATGAACGCCTCGCTGAGGCCGATATAGCCCGCCATCTGCCTGGCGACCGCCTGCTTCTCCGCCGCCGGGATGTTCGATCCCTTGGCCAGCGCCGCGGCATAGGCGCCGGTGGTGAAGCCGCGCACCTCGTCGATGAACGCGCGCAGGTCGGCCGGGCGATTGGGCAGGCGGTTATGGTACCACGCCGTCGCCGCCATGGTCGGGAACAAGGTCAGGTAATTCTGGTCATAGCCCGACTGGCGCACGCCATAGTTCATGATCGTCGAGAACTGCACCATGCCGTTGAGGCTGATCCCGGCCTGTTCGAGCTTCGCCGCGACCACCGGGTTGCGCAGCGTGCCATAACTCTCGCCGAACAGGATCTTGGGGCTGCGCCAGCGGTTGTTCTTGGCGATGTAGCGCGTGATCGCCCGCGCGAAGCCGTCGGCATCCTGGTCGACGCCCCAGAAGTCCTTGCCGGTCTTGTCGCCCAGCGGCCGCGACCAGCCCGCCCCGATCGCGTCGATGAAGACGAGGTCGCTCCGGTCGATCAGCGAATAGGGGTTGGGCCCGAAGCCGTACGGAGCTGGCCGGATATATTCGGGGTTGGCGGTGGTCACGCGCACCGGCGCGAAACTGCCCATATGCAGCCAGATCGTCGGCGATCCCGGGCCGCCATTGTAGAAGAAGGTCACCGGCCGGTTCGCTCCGGCCCCCTCGCGGGTATAGGCGGTGTAGAAATAGCTCGCGGTCGGCCTGGCCTCGTCGTCGCGCACGGTCAGCGTGCCGGCGGTGGCGGTATAGGCGATGCGCTGCCCGCCCACCGTCACGCTGCCCTTGCTCACCGCGCTCCGCTCCTCGACCGGCGGGCGCGCTTGCGCCGCCTCGGCCTCGGTCTTCATCGTCTCCCTGGCGTCCTTGGGCGGCGGCGCCGGCTTGTCCTGGGCGAGCGCGGGCAGCGCGAGGAAGGCGGTGGCGAGAAGCAACTGGCGCATGGAAACCCCCGAGTCTGGATGCGGCGCGACGCTGCCCGTTCCGGCGCGCTTGTGCAACATTGTCACATGGATGACGGCGTCAGCCGGTCGCCAGCGCGTCGATCGCCCCTTGCAGGATGTAGCTCGCGGCGAGCTTGTCGACTCGCTCGGCCCGCTTGGCGCGCGAGAGGTCCTCGGCGATCATCTGCCGCTCGACCGCCGCGGTCGACCAGCGCTCGTCCCACAGCAGCACCGGAAGGCCCAGGTCCTCGACGTTGCGGGCGAAGGCGCGGGTGGATTGCGTGCGCGGGCTGTCGCTGCCGTCGAGGTTGAGCGGCAGGCCGATCACCAGCCCCTTCACCTGCTGCTCGGCGGCCAGCGCGGCGAGCGCCGCCTTGTCCGCGGTGAACTTGGTGCGCTTGACCAGCAGCGCCGGGCTGGCGAACGACCAGCCCGCGTCGCACAGCGCGGTGCCGATCGTCTTGGTCCCGACATCGAGCCCGAGCAGCCGCCCGCCGCCGCGCAGGGCCTCGCGAAACGCGGCGCGGTCGGTGGTGATCATCCCGCGCCGCCGAGTCCGAACAGGCGCGACAGCCGCTGCTTGCGGTAGGCCGCCAGCCGCCGCTCGGCGTCGGCGCGGACATTCGCCCAGAACAACGAATAGTCGAACACGTGGTAGTTGTTGCCGGGCAGCACATATTGCCCGCCGATCCCCTCGGGCGGGCTGCCGATCATCAGGATGCCGCGCCCCTCGCAGCGCGCCGCGACCGCGCCCTTCTGGAGCGTGGCGGTCGAGAAATCGGGGGAGGGGACGAGGCTGCCGAGATTGGCGCCGGCTTCCGCGCTCGCGCCCGGCGTCCCGGTGATCGGGTTGGTGCAGATCATCGGCGTGCCCGCGCGCGGCGCTCCGGTAAAGCCCGCGGTGGCGTCGAACGTGTCGAGGATCAGCGACGGATCGGCCGGCTCGCCGAAGCTCTGCCACGAGAGGATGCAGCCGCTCTGGTCGGCGCGCTCGCATTCGTCCAGGCCGAGCCGCGGCAAATCCGCGGTCTTGGACACCGGCCAGCCCACGACATAGGCCGCGACCACGCGCTTCGCGATCGGCTTGCCCGCCACCCGCTCGTTCAGCAGCCGCGTCAGGTGCAGCGCCCCCTGGCTGTGGCCGGCGAGGAGGATCGGCCGGTCGCCGGCTTCCTCGAGGAACTGGTCGAACGCCACGGAAATGTCGCGATAGGCGAGGTCGAGCGCCTTCTGCGCGTCTGCCTGGCTGGTCAGGAACGCGCCGAACGTCGCCTGGCGGTAGCGCGGCGCCCACACCGCGCCCGCGCCGTTGAACGCGCTCGCCTGTCCGCGCAGGAACAGCGCCGCGCGGTCATTGGCTTCCCTGTCGTCGAGCGGCGCGTTCCAGTGCGCGCGGTTGAGGTAGGAGGTCGGGTGGATGAAGAACACCGCGGCCGCCGGCTTGTCCGTCGCGGCAAAGCCCTCGGGAGTCCACAGTGCGGGATTGCCCGGCAGGTCAGGCCGCGCCAGCCACATCCCGGCGCGCGCATAGCTGTCCGCCGGCAGCACCGCCTGCGATTCGAACCGCCCGCCCGGCACCATCGCCTGCCGCAGCAGCTCGGCACCCCAGATTCGATAGGCAAATGTTGCTGCAATCGCGAGCACGATAAGGACCGCCACCAGATAGAGGAATTTGCGCGCCAACAGGCTCTCCCCACGCTTTGTTGTGCAATGCAGCATAACTCGCTGACCAGCAATCGCGTTCCGTTGGGCGATGGTTGCGAAGGATGCAACCGTGTTAAGACAGGGCAGGGAGGGCAGCATGACGACTCGCGCTGAAGATCAGGACGAACGCTGGCCGCTCCTGCCGCTGCTCCTCGCCGGGCTCGGCCTCGTCACGGGGCTGGTCGCGCACTGGATCATCGGCAGCGACTACCAGATCAGCGCGCTCCGTCTCGCGCTGCTGAGCTTTGTCAGCGTTTCGGCGCTGATCTTCGGCTTCGTCGCCGAGCGCACCGACCTGCGTCGTTCGATCGCCTTCGCGCTGGGCTGCGGCGTGGTTGCGGCGCTGATCCTCTATTTCAACGGCGCCACCTCGGGCTGGAGCGAGACCGAGGGCTGGCGCGTGTTCAGCCTGGCGCTGGCGATCGGCATCGCCGCGCCCTTGTTCCAGGCGGGGCGCGAATCGGGCTTTCGGCCGATTTCCTATCCAGCCGCCTACGATCATGTCTGGACCAACGCGGTGCTATGGTGCCTCAGCTGGGCGTTCGTCGCGGTGACGATGCTGCTGTCGTTCCTGCTCGCCGCGCTGTTCCAGCTCATCGGCATCGATTTCCTGAAGGACCTGCTCGAGAAGGAATGGTTCTGGCGCGCGCTGGTCGGGCTCGCCTTCGGCCTTGGGCTCGCGCTGCTGCGCGAGCATAGCCGCATCGTCGCGCTGCTCCAGAACGTCGCGATGCTGGTGCTCGGCGTGCTCGCTCCGGTGCTGGCGATCGGCCTCGGCCTGTTCCTGCTCGCGCTGCCCTTCACCGGGCTCCAGCCGCTGTGGGAGGCGACCAAGTCGACCACGCCGATCCTGCTCGGCTGCATGGCCGGCGCGCTGCTGCTGGTCAACGCGGTGATCGGCAACGGCGCGGACGATGCGCCGCGCAACCGCGTGCTGCGCTGGGCGGCGATGGTGCTGGCGCTGGTGATCTTCCCGCTCGCGGTGATCGCCCAGCTCGCGACCGGGCTGCGGATCGGGCAATACGGGTACACGCCAGAGCGGCTCTGGGCGCTCACTTTCGTCATCCTCGCCACCGTCGTCGCGGTCGCGTATCTCGTCAGCGTGATCCGCGGCCGCGGCGCCTGGGCGGAGCGGGTTCGCCCCGCCAATCTCAACATCGCGATCCTGGTCTGCGGCATCGCGTTGCTGCTTGCCACCCCGATCGTGAGCTTCAACGCGATCTCGACCCGCGATCAGGTCGCGCGGCTCGAATCGGGCAAGGTCGCGCCCGACAAGTTCGACTGGGCCGCGCTCGCCTTCGACTTCGGCGAGCCGGGCAGGGCGGCGCTTAACCGCCTCGCCGCCTCGAACAATGCGACCTTCCGCCGAATCGCCGCGGACATCGCCAAGAAGAAGTCGCGCCGGCAGATCGAGCAGACGGCGCCCGATCCCGCGCCCCGGCTGGCTGCGCTCGACAAGCGGCTGCGCATCCTCCCGCATGCGGTCGCCCTCTCGCCGGCGCTGCGCGAGGCGTTGCTCGGTCACGATGCGTGCGGAGTCGGCGATCAGCCCTGTACCCTTTTCTACGAAGCGGGTGCCCGGCGCGCGATGGTGTTCAATGACAATTGCTATCGCGATCTTCCCGAACCGGAGCCCACGTCCAAGGACTTCGTCGCGCTTCACGGGCGCTGCACCGATCCCGTGCATCTCCGGCTCGACGGGGAAAGCTGGCATGCGTTCGCGCCCAACGACGTGCTCGTACGCACGCCCGCCGAACGCCAGGTGATCGAGGACGGCTTTCGCGAGGGCAAGCTCGAAGTCCGCCCGGTCGAGCGCCGCCAGCTCTTCGTCGGCGGAGTGCCCGTCGGCGACCCGTTCGAATAACCGCGCTTGATGCACCGGGGGCGTCGCTGCTAGGCGCGCCTCCATGTCCGTAGACACCGCAACCGTGAAGAAGGTCGCGAGCCTCGCGCGCATCGCGATCAGCGATGGCGACGCCGAGCGCCTCGTGCCCGAGCTCAACAACATCCTCGGCTGGATCGAGCAGCTCGGCGAGGTCGACACCTCGTCGGTCGAGCCGATGACCGCCGTCATCCCCAACCAGCTGCGCCTGCGCGACGACGTCGTCACCGACGGCGGCGTTCGCGAGGACGTGCTCGCCAACGCCCCGCTCGCCGAGCATGGCTTCTTCACCGTGCCCAAGGTGATCGAGTAATGACCGACCTCACCACCCTCGGCGTCGCCGCGTTGCGCGACGGCATCCGCACCGGCGAATTCTCGGCACGCGAGGTCGCCGACGCGTTCATCGTCAAGGTCAGCCAGGCCAAGCAGCTCAACGCCTTCATCGTCGAGACCCCCGATCACGCGATCGCCGCGGCCAAGGATGCCGACGCCGCGCGCGCCGCGGGCGAGACGCTGAGGCCGCTCGCCGGCGTGCCGATCGGCATGAAGGACCTGTTCTGCACCAAGGGCGTGCAGACCACCGCCGCCAGCCACATGCTGGAGGGGTTCAAGCCGGTCTACGAGTCCACCGTCTCGCAGAAACTCTGGGACGCGGGCGCCGGCATGCTCGGCAAGCTCAACCTCGACCAGTTCGCGATGGGCTCGTCGAACGAGACCAGCTATTTCGGCAACGTCATCTCGCCGTGGCGGCGCCAGGATGGCGGCAACGCCGCGCTCGCGCCGGGCGGTTCGTCGGGCGGCTCATCCGCGGCGATCGCCGCGCGGCTCGTCCCAGCGGCGACCGGCACCGACACCGGCGGTTCGATCCGCCAGCCGGCGGCGTTCACCGGCATCTCGGGCATCAAGCCGACCTATGGTCGCTGCTCGCGCTGGGGCATCGTCGCCTTCGCCTCGTCACTCGACCAAGCCGGGCCGATGGCGCGCGACGTGCGCGACTGCGCGATCATGCTTGAGGCGATGAGCGGCTTCGATCCCAAGGATTCGACCTCGCTCGACCTCGCCGTGCCCAACTGGGAGGCGAACCTCTCCGCCGACCTGCGCGGCAAGAAGGTCGGCATCCCGAAGGAATATCGCGTCGACGGCATGCCCAGCGAGATCGAGGGGCTGTGGCAGCAGGGCATCGACTGGCTCAAGGACGCAGGCGCCGAGATCGTCGAGGTCTCGCTGCCGCATACGAAGTATGCGCTCCCGGCCTATTACATCATCGCCCCGGCCGAGGCCTCGTCGAACCTCGCCCGCTATGACGGCGTGCGCTACGGCCAGCGCGACCTGCCCGACGGCGCCAACCTGCAGGAAATGTATGCCGCGACCCGCGCCGCGGGCTTCGGCCCGGAGGTGCAGCGCCGCATCCTGATCGGGACCTATGTCCTCTCGGCCGGCTTCTACGATGCCTATTATACCCAGGCACAGAAGGTCCGCACCCTGATCGCGCAGGATTTCGAGAAGGTCTGGGCGCAGTGCGACCTTCTGCTCACCCCGACCGCGCCGTCTGCCGCGTTCGCGCTGGGCGAGAAGTCGGCCGATCCGCTGGCGATGTATCTGAACGACGTTTTCACCGTGCCCTCGTCGCTCGCGGGCATCCCGGCGATGTCGGTCCCCGGCGGCCTCGACAAGGACGGGCTCCCGCTCGGCCTCCAGATCATCGGCAAGCCGTTCGACGAGCAGGGCGTGCTCGACGCCAGCCTCGCGATCGAACAGCGCGCCGGGTTCACGGCGAAGCCGGAGCAGTGGTGGTGAAGATGGATGTTGTCCCGGAACTGGGCCATCACTTTCGCGGCTGGACGTACCTCGAAAGCGGGCAGTTGAACGATCGCGGACAATCCTATCTGCCGCCTGCTTTCCATGCGGCGGTAGAGCCGGAACGAAGCGATCGCCTTCCGGTATATCGAGGATTTTGCTGGGAGATAAGCGAGCCGGGCCATTACCTCGACGGATTATCGATCCGGATGATGAAGATCGAAAACCCCTATCACGAAGCAGGCCGGGTGAGCGTCCGGGTCCATGTGGGTGAATGGGGCGATGCTTTCCATGCCTGGGGCCAGGCCAATGTCAGCGCGGACCATTTCAATGACTGAATCGACGTACCGCATCAAAGGCGCAACCGGTGAGTGGGAGGTCGTGGTCGGCCTCGAGGTCCACGCCCAGGTCACGTCCAACGCCAAGCTCTTCTCGGGCGCCGCGACCGAGTTCGGCGCCGAGCCGAACACGCAGGTATCGCTCGTCGACGCCGCGATGCCCGGCATGCTCCCGGTCCCGAACCGCGAATGCATCCGTCAGGCGGTGCGCACGGGCATGGCGATCGACGCGCAGATCAACAAATGGTCGCGGTTCGATCGCAAGAACTATTTCTACGCCGATCTGCCGCAGGGCTACCAGATCAGCCAGCTCTACCACCCGCTAGTGGGCGAGGGGGAGATCGAGATCGAGGTCGACGGGGGCGCCAAGACGATCGGGGTCGAGCGCATCCATGTCGAACAGGACGCCGGCAAGCTGATGCACGACCAGCATCCGCGGCTGTCCTATGTGGATCTCAACCGTTCGGGCGTCGCGCTGATGGAGATCGTGTCAAAGCCCGACATGCGTTCGCCTGCCGAAGCAGGGGCTTATCTCTCGAAGCTGCGCTCGATCCTCCGCTATGTCGGCTCGTGCGACGGCAATATGGACCAGGGCTCGATGCGCGCCGACGTCAACGTCAGCGTTCGCAAGCCCGGCGAGCCGTTCGGCACCCGCACCGAGACCAAGAACGTCAACTCGGTCCGCTTCGTCATGCAGACGGTGGAGGTCGAGGCGCTGCGCCAGATCGACGTGCTCGAGAGCGGCGGCAAGATCGTCCAGGAAACGCGCCTGTTCGACCCCGACAAGGGCGAGACGCGGTCGATGCGCTCCAAGGAGGATGCGCACGACTATCGCTATTTCCCCGACCCGGACCTGCTCCCGCTCGAGCTCGACGACGCCTTCCTCGACGAATGCCGCGCCTCGCTCCCCGAGCTGCCCGACGCCAAGCGTGCGCGCTATCTCGCGCTCGGCATCACGCCCTACAATGCCGGGGTGCTGACCGCCGAGGTCGAGTCCGCGCGCTATTTCGACGCGTTGCTCGAAGCTGGCGCCAAGGGACCCGCGGCCGCCAACTGGGTCACCTCCGAGCTGTTCGGCGCGCTCAACCGCCTCGGCCAGGACATCGAGCACAGCCCGGTCTCGCCCGCGCAGGCGGCCGAGCTGCTCGGCCTCGTCGCCGAGGGCACGCTGTCCAACACGCTGGCCAAGCAGGTGTTCGAGATCATGCTCGAGACCGCCGACGATCCGGCGAAGATCGTCGAGGAGCGCGGCCTCAAGCAGACCAGCGACACCGGCGCGATCGAGGCGGAGATCGCCAAGGTCCTCGACGCCAACGCCGACAAGGTCGCCGAATACCGCTCGGGCAAGGACAAGCTGTTCGGCTTCTTCGTCGGCCAGACGATGAAGGCGATGGCCGGCAAGGCCAATCCGGGCGTGGTCAACGACCTGCTCAAAAAGGCGCTCGACGGCTAGGCGCGTTCAGTCCGGCGGCGGCGGGATGTCCGGCTTGCCGTCGGCGTCCTCGGGATAGTCGTCGGGCGACACCTCTTCGTCGAAATTGCCGCCCGGCTTGTTGGGCTGAGTCCGGTCTTCGTGGCTCATCTTCGCCTCCGTCGGCGCTATTGCGCCGTGTAATCCTGGTTCTTGGTCACCCCGCCGGTGCCGCCGACGGCGCCGTCAACGCCGTCGGCCGCGGGATCGGTCTCGCCGTCTCCCTCGGCCTCGACGACATTCTCGATGTCGCGGTTGGTGCCGGTGTTCGCCTGCTCGAGATCGCCGCGGCGCTCATGATTTTCCTCGGGCGGGCTGTCGGGGTGCGGGTCGCGGTTGGTGTCGGTCACGGGAATTCTCCTTCGTTTCCCAAACGCTTGGCTGCGCGATCCGCTCCGCGAAATCCTGTCTTGCAAGCGGCTCAAGTCAAGCTAACCATTCCACCTGCGCCACCGGGGGTTGATTCGGCGCAATGGGGGAATGGATGTTCAGGAAAATCGCGCTTGGCGTCGCTGCGGCGGCGCTGGTCTGCTCGCCGGCGGTTGCGGGCCCCAAGGATTTCACCGCGCAGGGCTATGCGCTCCCGGCTGACAAGCCGGTTACCATCGTGCTGATGCGCCCCGACATGCAGGTCGGCGAGCTGCAGGCCGGCGGCACCGTCGAGCCCAATGCCGATTGGACCACCGCCGCCCGGGGCCACCTCGCCAAGGCGCTCGAGGCCAACCACAAGACCCGCGGGATCGAGTTCAAGCTGATCGACGAGGGGCAGGCGGAAAATGCCCAGCTCATCGCCGACTATGAATTGCTCCACCGCGCGGTCGCCGACGCGATCGTCACCTACAAATATTACGGCGCCAAGCTGCCGTCCAAGAAGGACAAGTTCGACTGGACGCTCGGCTCGGGCGCGCAGAAGCTGGGTGAGGCGTCGGGCGCCAATTACGCGCTGTTCTTCTACGGGCGCGACAATTTCGCGAGCGCGGGACGCAAGGCGATGCAGGTCGCGGGCGTGCTCGGCTGCCTGATCGGCGTCTGCGTGATCGCGAGCGGCGGCCAGCACGTCTATTACGCCTCGCTGGTCGAGCTCTCCACCGGCAACGTCGTGTGGTTCAACGTGCTGCGCGGGTCGAAGGGCGACGTGCGCGAGGCCGACGGCGCACAGGGCATGGTCGACGCGATCATGGCCTCCATGCCGACTCGCCCGGGCGAGGGCGGCGTACCCGCCGCGGTGGCGAAGAAGCGCTGACCGCCATGCGCCTGACCGCGATCCTCGCGGCGTCGCTCCTGGCATCCGCCGCGCCGGCCCTCGCAGCGCAAGCGACCCCGGCTCCCGCGCAGGCGGCGCCGGCCGCCATGCAGCACGGGCCGCAGGACGCCGACGAGCGCGGCCTGTGGATGCAGGTCGAGGACGCCGAGCGCCGCCTCAAGGGCTCGAACTTCGTGATCCGCGATCCCGCGCTCAATGCCTATGTCCGCGGGGTGTTCTGTCGCACCGTGGGCGAGGCGGAATGCGCGGGCGTGCGCATCTACATCACCCGCACGCCGTTCTTCAACGCGAACATGGCGCCCAACGGGATGATGCAGATCTGGTCGGGCCTGTTCCTGCGCGCGCGCGACGAGGCTCAGCTCGCCGCCGTGCTCGCGCACGAATATGGCCATTACCGCAATCGCCACTCCCTGCGCCTGTTCCGCAACATCAAGGACAAGACCAACGCCATCGCCTGGCTCAGCTTCGTGCCGTTCGGCGCGATCGCGCAGCTCGGGCTGATCGGCTCGGTGTTCGGCTTCTCGCGCGAGATGGAGCGCGAGGCGGATACCGGATCGGTCGCCGCGCTCGCCGCCAGCGGCTATGATCCGCATGCAGCGTCGCAGATCTGGGGGCAGATGCTCGCGGAGTTCGACGCCACCGCCGCCGAGCGCAAGCGCAAGCGGCGCAAGGAAGGCGGCCTATTCGCGACCCATCCGCCCAGCATCGAGCGGATGCAGGAGCTCAAGAAGCAGGCCGAGGCCCTGCCGGCGGGCGGCGAGCGGCGCACCGGCCGCGCCGAATATCGCGCCGCGCTCGCGCCCTTCTGGGCGGATTTCATCGACGACCAGATCAAGCTCAACGATTTCGGCGCGACCGAGCTGCTGCTCGGCCAGCTCGCCAGCGAGGGCTGGACCGGCGAGCTGCTGTTCGCGCGCGGTGAGCTCTACCGCTCGCGCGGCGCGGCGGGCGACTTCGAGAAGGCGGCCGGCTTCTATCGCGAGGCCATCGCCGCGGGCGCGGCGCCCGCGGAGGCGCATCGCGGGCTCGGCATGGCGCTGCTCCGGTCGGGCGCGGCGAGCGAGGGGCAGGCGGCGCTCCACGAATATCTGCGGCTGCGTCCCGACGCGCGGGACAAGGCGATGATCGCAACATTGGCAGGGGGACAATCGTGAAACTTGGCGTGAAACATACAATGGTCATCCTGGGGGCGGCGGCGCTGCTCACCGCGGCGCCGGCGATGGCGGGATTCAAGCTGATACCGGCGGGGCAGCCGCAGCTGCTGCGCAAGTCCTCGCTCACCGTGACCCCGACGATCCCGTGGAACCGGCTCGGCGCGCGGCTCGGCCGCAACGCCGAGGCGTGGACGCTCGACGGCCATTCGCTCAACGATCTGATCTTCTACACCGCGATCCCCGCCGGCAAGACGCTGTTCCGCGAGGTCGACAAGAAGAACAAGCCGCTGCCCAAGTTCGATCCGAAGATGCTCGCGCCCGATATCGCGGCGCTGTTCGAATCGAGCTACCGCATCGCCGGCTCGACCTCGCTGTTCTCGATCGACTCGATCGAGCCCGCGACCTTCGCCGGCAAGCCGGGCTTCCGCTTCAGCTACAGCTTCACCGTGCAGGACGAGGAAGTGCGTCGCGCCGGCGAGGCGACGGGGGCGGTGATCAACGGCCAGCTCTACATGATCACCTTCGAGGCGCCGAAGATCCATTATTTCGACCGCAACATCGAAGACTATCGCGCGCTGGTCGCGACCGCCAAGGTCGGCTGACCCGGAGCCCGCGCCCTTAGGCCACCGGCTGCACCGGGGTCGACGGCGGGTCGCCGCTCGGTTGCGGCGCGGGTACGTCGATGTCGGGCGCGGGCGGCTGGATCTCGGGTCCGCCGGGAGTTGGCTGGCCGGGTTGCGGGGCGGGGGGCGCCTCGGGCGGCGGGACGCTCGGCCTGGCCGGTTCGGGCTGGCCGGGGATCGGGGGTTCGACGGGCATCGGAAAACTCCTTTTGCCGGTCAACGCGTCAGGCCGCGCGCAGGTTCAACGCCGCCCGGCCCGGGCTTGCGCGCGTCCGGCCCGGCGGCGACGCATCGCCGCTTGCCCCGGCCCCATGCCTTGCTATAGAGCCCGCCGACCTGCGGTGTCCCTGAATGCGGGCGTGGCGGAACTGGTAGACGCGCTGGATTTAGGTTCCAGTATCGCAAGATGTGGGGGTTCGAGTCCCTTCGCCCGCACCAGTCCGCCGCCCGGCGCTCGTGGCGACGCCGCTACACCGATTCCACTTCCAGAGCAGGAAGCCTGATTGAAATGCAGACTGTCGAGACGTTGAACGAGGGCCTGAAGCGCGCCTACACCCTGAAGATCACCGCGAAGGACATCGACTCGCGCGTCGATGCCGAGGTGAAGCGCGTGGCGCCCCAGATCCGCATGCCCGGCTTCCGCCCTGGCAAGGTCCCCACCAACCTCGTCCGCAAGATGCATGGCGAGGCGCTGACCCAGGACGCGCTCAACACCACGATCCAGGAAGGCGTGCAGAAGCTGATCGCCGACCACAAGCTGCGTCCCGCGATGCAGCCCTCGGTCAGCCTCGAGGGTGACTTCGCCCCGGGCAAGGACGCCGAGGTCAAGGTCGAGCTCGAGGTGCTGCCCGACGTTCCCGCGCCGTCCATCGAGGGCCTCAAGCTCGAGCGCCTGCTCGTCCCGGTCGACGAGAGCGCGATCGACGCGCAGCTCGCGCAGCTCGCCGGCCAGCAAAAGGCGTGGGAAGACGCCAAGCCTAGCTACAAGGCCAAGCAGGGCGACCAGGTCACGATGGACTTCGTCGGCAAGGTCGACGGCGTGGCGTTCGAGGGCGGCACTGGTGAGGCGATGGCGATCGAGATCGGCTCGGGCCGCCTGATCCCGGGCTTCGAGGATCAGCTCGTCGGCGTCAAGGCGGGCGACGAGAAGCAGATCGAGGTGACCTTCCCCGAGGACTATGGCGTCGACACGCTCGCCGGCAAGCCCGCCACCTTCGACCTCAAGATTACCGCGGTGAAGACCGCGGGCGAGACCAGGATCGACGAGGATTTCGCGAAGAATCTGGGCCTCGAGAGCCTCGACCAGCTGCGCACCATCCTCAAGGGCCAGCTCGAGAGCGAGACCGGCGGCCTGACGCGCACCTATATGAAGCGCAAGCTGCTCGACCAGCTCGCCGCTGGGCACGACTTCCCGGTCCCGCCGTCGATGGTCGAGGCCGAGTTCAATCAGATCTGGGCGCAGCTTGAGCATGAGGCGAGCCACGAGGAAGACCCCGAGGCCGCGAAGAAGGAGCTCGAGGGCGAGAAGGACGATTACCGCGCGATCGCCGAGCGCCGCGTGCGCCTCGGCCTGCTGCTCTCCGAGATCGGCCAGGCCAACGGCATCGAGGTCAGCCAGGCCGAGATGAACCGCCTGATCGCCCAGGCCGCGCAGCAGTACCGGCCCGAGGACCAGCAGCGCTTCGTCCAGTATATCCAGCAGGAGCCGATGGCCGCCGCCCAGCTGCGCGCGCCGCTCTACGAGGACAAGGTCGTCGACTTCCTGTTCGAGAAGGCCGAGGTCACCGAGCGCGAAGTGACGCGCGAGGAGCTCGAGGCCGCGATCGAGAGCGAGGAGGGCGCCGTCCCCCACGTCCACGGCCCGGGCTGCGGTCACGACCATGACCACGACCACGACCACAAGCCGGCGAAGAAGGCCAAGGCCAAGAAGGACGACGCGCCCGCCGAGGACGTGAAGCCGGCCAAGAAGGCCGCGCCGAAGAAGGAAGCCAAGGCCGAGGAAGCCCCGGCCGAGACCGCCGAGGCGCCCGCCAAGAAGGCGCCGGCCAAGAAGGCGGCCGCCAAGGCCGACGACGCGGCTGCGGAAGCGCCGAAGAAGAAGGCTCCGGCCAAGAAGAAAGCTGACTAAGCCTTTGCGGAACCCACCGTCACCCCGGCCTTGTGCCGGGGTCCACGGTGCCGCACACTAAGCGCAAGAGGCTCACGCGTTCCGCCCGGCCTCCCGGTGGGCCCCGGCACGAGGCCGGGGCGACGAAGTGGGGAATGGCGTGAGCGAACCGCGCATCGCAGTGATCCTGCCCTGCTACAATGAGGAGGCCGCGATCGGGCAGACCGTCGCGGCCTTTCGCGCGGCGCTCCCCGGCGCGGCGATCTACGTCTACGACAACAACAGCCGCGACCGTACCGCCGAGGTCGCGCGCGAAGCCGGCGCGATCGTCCGCGGCGAGCGGATGCAGGGCAAGGGCAATGTCGTGCGCCGCATGTTCGCCGATGTCGACGCCGACCTCTACGTCATGGCCGATGGCGACGCGACCTATGACGCCGCCGCCGCGCCCGCGATGATCGAGAAGATGCTCGCCGAGGGCCTCGACATGGTCGTCGGCACCCGCGTGCACGAGGCGGCGGACGCCTATCGCCGCGGCCATGTGCTCGGCAATCGCGCGATGACCGGGCTGCTCGCGCGCCTGTTCGGGCGCAGCTTCACCGACATCTTCTCGGGCTATCGCGTCTTCTCGCGCCGCTTCGTCAAGAGCTTCCCCGTGCTCTCCGCCGGGTTCGAGATCGAGACCGAGATCAGCGTCCACGCGCTCGAGCTCAAGATGCCGGTGGGGGAGGTGGAGACCCGCTATCTCGCCCGCCCCGAGGGTTCGGCCTCGAAGCTCTCCACCTATGGCGACGGCTTGCGCATCGCGCGCACCATCCTGACGCTCTACCGGATCGAGAAGCCGATGCTGTTCTTCGGCTGGATCGGCGCGCTGCTCGCGCTCGCCGCGCTGATCCTCGCGGTGCCGCTCGCGATCACCTATGCCCAGACCGGCCTGGTCCCGCGCTTCCCGACCGCGATCCTCGCCACCGGACTCGTCATCCTCTCGGCGCTGAGCCTGTTCGCGGGCCTGATCCTCGACACGGTGGTGCGCGGCCGGCGCGAGATGCGCCGGCTCGCCTATCTCGCCCAGCCCGGCCCGCTGGGCGCGCCTTAGAAGCGGTACGCCAGGAACAACCCGCCCTGCCACTGGTCGGGCGAGCCGCGCTGCACCACCAGCGGCGCGTCGGCGGCGTCGCCGGGCAGGCGCGAATAGCCGCCCACCGCCGTCAGCATCCAGCGCGCGCCGAGCCGGTAGTTGAGGCCGAGCCCCGCGCCGACATCCTTGATCCCGCCCCCGGCGCGATAGACGGGCAGGCCGCTGGCCGCGGACTGGGCGGAGGTGATGCTGAAATAGGTGCTCATATAGTCCGTGTCGGCCCAGCTCGCCTGTACGCTGACCGAGGCGCTCAGCGTCTCGGCCAGGTCGAAGCGCACGCCTGCCTCGCCCTCGCCGACCAGCCCGTCATGGCCGCCGGCCACGTCCTTGGCCAGCGAGACGCGGACGAAGGCCTGGCGATACTCGACCGCCAGCGCGCCGCCGAGCTCGATCGCCAGGTCGACATCGCCAAGGCCGTGCAGGTCGGAATTGCGGTCCTCGGGCCGGTCGCGGCGATAGCGCGCGATCGGCCCGGCCTTGATCTGCAGCGCCTCGGACGGCTTCAGGCGCAGGAGGTTGATCCCGATCTCGGGCCCGCGGACATAGGCGATGTCGCGATACGCGACCGAGATGAACGGGAAGGGCTTGATGTCATACTCGTCCGACCCTTCGTAATCGGGCGAATAGATCGCGCCGGCGCCGATCATCACCTGCCAGTCGTCGCGTTCCTCCTCTCCCTGCTCCTGTTCCTGCGCCTGCACCCGCGACGCGGGCAGCGCGGCAAGCGGGAAGGCGATGACCAGCAGGGCATGGCGCCAGGCGGGAAGCGAGCCGGCGCGGGTGAGGGCGACGCGAAGCAGGAACATGGGCAACACTCCAAGGGGGTGGCGGGCTTATAGGTCCCGCCGCGCGCGCCCGGATTTCGCGCCGGTGACGGTGTGTTGCAGAATGTTACGGCTACAGACTCGATTCCGCCGCCGGGCTAAGACCCGCCCATGTCGAGGAAGGAAAGCCCGCACATCCTGGTGGTGGACGACGATCGCCAGATCCGCACGATGCTCGCGCGCTATCTCGGCGACAACGGCCTGCGCGTCAGCGTCGCCGACGGCGGCCGCCAGATGGCCGAGCTCACCGGCAGGTACCGGTTCGACACGGTCGTGCTCGACGTGATGATGCCTGGCGACGACGGCTTCACGTTGTGCCAGCGCCTGCGCGCGACCAGCACGGTGCCGATCATCCTGCTCACCGCGCGCGGCGACGATACCGACCGCGTGATCGGGCTCGAGCTTGGCGCCGACGACTATGTCGCCAAGCCGTTCAACCCGCGCGAGCTGCTCGCCCGCATCCGCGCCGCGCTGCGCCGCGTGGCGATGTCCGCCGCCCCGCCGCCCGACCCGTTCGCCGGCCGCTTCCGCTTCGCCGGCTGGACGCTCGATACGGGCAAGCGCACGCTCGTCTCGCCCGCCGGCTCGCTGGTCGATCTCACCACCGGCGAGTTCGACCTGCTCGTGGCGCTGGTGCAGCACCCGCAACAGGTGCTCAGCCGCGACCAGCTGCTCGACTATGTCCATGGCCGCTCCAGCCTCAACATCGATCGCAGCATCGACGTGCAGGTCAGCCGCCTGCGCCGCAAGGTCGAGGCCGACCCGCATGTCCCCGAGCTGATCAAGACGGTGCGCAACGGCGGCTATTTCTTCTCCGCCGCGGTCGAGCCGGTGGCGGAGGCATGAAGCGGCGCTTCCCGCGGCTCAAGCTCGCCGCGCGGCTGGCGATCGCGATCGTCCTCGTCGCGCTGTCGTCGTTCGCGCTCGATCAGGCGCTGCGCACCCTGATCCCGCCGCCGCCCTTCCTGGTCGTGCAACGGACCTGGCTGGTGGAGACGATCGTGCGGGCGGCCCGTGCCGACCGGGACGGAACGGGCCAGGCGGTGGGGCGCTTTCTCGATCTCGAGGTGCAGCCCGAGCCGGCCTTTACCCAGGGCGGCGGGTCCGCCGATTTCGCCCGCGCCCTCCAGGCCTCGCTCGGCGAGGCGCTCGGAAGGCCGCTCGCCGATGTGCGCGTCCGGGCGGACACGTTCAGCGACAATTTCTGGGAGCGCTCGGCGACCACGTCGGTGGTGGTCATCCCCCGGCTGCCGATCCTGCTGACCCCGCGCGAAGCGGCCAGCGACCGCTGGGAGCCGGAGCGCTTCGACCGCGTTCGCGGGCTGATCACCCATAAGAAGATCGCGGCGAACCGCACCAGCGTGCTCGGCCGCCTCGACATCGCGGTGCGCCGGGAGGACGGCCGCTGGCTCGTGATGAACCCGCGTCAGACGGGCGACGCACGCTGGCACTATATGCGCAACCTGCTGGCGATCGCGGGCAACCTGCTCATCCTCGCGGTCTTCTCCTACTGGATGGCGCGCAGCATCGTCGCGCCGCTGAACCGGCTGGCCGGCGCCGCCGAGCGGCTCGGCCGCGACCGCGAGCCGACGCTGGTCGGCGACATGCGCCTGCCCGAATTCGCCGCCATCGCCGAGACGTTCGACGCGATGCAGCTTCGCCTCAAGCGCTATGTCGACGAGCGCGTGCAGATGCTCGCCGCGATCTCGCACGATCTGCGCACCCCGCTCACCCGGCTGCGCCTCCTCGCCGAATATGTCGAGGACTCGGACCAACGCGCGCAGCTCCAGTCCAATGTCGCCGAGATGGAGGCGATGGTCGCCGAAGCGCTCGCCTTCATGCGCGAGGAGGCCAGCCAGGAATCGCTGGAGACGGTCGACCTGGCGGCGCTGCTGATCAGCCTTGCCGACACGCATCACGATCTGGGGGAGGAGGTGCGCTACGAAGGTCCCGATCACCTCGACATCCGCTGCCGCCCCGTGGCGATCCGCCGCGCGTTCGCCAATCTCATCGCCAATGGCTGCAAATATGGCGAGGCGGTGCAGATCGTGCTGGCGGCGGAGGACGGCTGGGTCTCGATTGCGTTCCGCGACCGCGGCCCCGGCATCGCGCCCGAGGATGCCGAGCGCGCCTTCGCCCCGTTCGTGCGGCTCGAAAGTTCGCGCGGCCGCGAGACCGGCGGCACCGGGCTCGGCCTCACCATCAGCCGCGACGTGATCCGCAGCCATGGCGGGGAGGTCGGCTTCGAGCGCGACGGCGGGTTCACCGTCCGCGTGCGCCTGCCGCGTCACGGGGCCTGACCGACGCCCTCGCGCCACGCGCGTGGCCGGCACCCGCGTTCACCGTCTTCCCCCTTGCGCCGCGCCAGCCGAGCGCCGATGTAGGCTCCGGGCAAAAACAACACGCACGAGATTCCCGCACATGCATCCCCTTTCCGGTCCGATGACCCCAGAAGGCTTTACCCACGATCCCGTCACCGGCGCGCTGGTTCCCATCGTCATCGAGCAGTCGAGCCGCGGCGAGCGCAGCTTCGACATCTATTCGCGCCTGCTGCGCGAGCGGATCGTGTTCATCACGGGGCCGATCGAGGACCATATGGCCTCGCTGATCACCGCCCAGCTGCTCTTCCTCGAGTCCGAGAACCCGAAGAAGGACATCTGGATGTACATCAACTCGCCGGGCGGCGTGGTCACCGCCGGCATGGCGATCCACGACACCATGCAGTATATCCGCCCGCGCGTCGGCACGGTGTGCATCGGCCAGGCCGCGTCGATGGGCAGCTTCCTGCTCGCTGCGGGCGAGCCGGGCCTCCGCGTCGCGCTCACCAACGCCCGCATCATGGTGCACCAGCCCTCGGGCGGCGCGCAGGGCATGGCCTCGGACATCGAGATCCAGGCCAAGGAGATCCTGCGCATCAAGAAGCGCATGAACGACCTCTATGTGAAGTACACCGGCCAGCCGCTCGAGAAGATCGAGGCGGCGATGGACCGCGACACCTTCCTCGAGGCCGACGAGGCCAAGGCGTTCGGCCTGGTCGACGAAGTGTACGAGAAGCGCCCCCAGCCCGCCGACAGCGAGGGCGGGGCGGCCTGAGCCGAGCGGAGACTGACGAATCTATATCCCGCTTCCCCTGCTGATCCTCGGCGCGCTGGTCGTGCTGGCGGTGCTCTTCTGGGCGCTGCGCGGAAGGGCGGGGGAGCGGAACGATCTCATCGCCCCGCGGCGCGCCGATTCGCCGCGTCCCGCGGCGCCGATACCCGCCCCGGTTGCGCCGGGGCCGGTCGAGGTTCCCGAGGCGCTGCGGCAGGAATTGTGGAAGCTGGTCCACACCGGCAACCCGATCATGGCGATCAAGCTGGTGCGACCGGACGGGGCTTGGGCTCAAGGAAGCCCATGACTATATCGAGGCGATGCGGCAGAACGACGTGACGCTCCGATGACGCTGCCGGATTTTTATTGTGGGTTTACCGCGGCACGCTAGGATGCGTGCCCGGAAAAGGAACGCGCCCCTTCTGGTGCGAAAGGTGATTGAATGACCAAATTGAGTGGCGGCGATTCGAAGAGCACGCTCTACTGCTCGTTCTGCGGCAAGTCGCAGCACGAGGTGCGCAAGCTCATCGCCGGGCCGACCGTGTTCATCTGCGACGAGTGCGTGGAGCTGTGCAACGACATCATCCGCGAGGAGACCAAGTCCGCGCTGGTGTCGAAGAAGGACGGCGGCGTGCCCACGCCGCAGGAGATCTGCGACGTGCTCGACGATTATGTCGTGGGGCAGAGCCGCGCCAAGCGCGTGCTCTCGGTCGCGGTGCACAACCATTACAAGCGGCTCAACCACGGCGCCAAGGGCGCGGATGTCGAACTCAGCAAGTCCAACATCCTGCTCGTCGGCCCCACCGGCTGCGGCAAGACGCTGCTCGCCCAGACGCTGGCGCGAATCCTCGACGTGCCCTTCACCATGGCCGACGCCACGACCCTCACCGAGGCCGGCTATGTCGGCGAGGATGTCGAGAACATCATCCTGAAATTGCTCCAGGCGTCGGACTACAACGTCGAGCGGGCGCAGCGCGGCATCGTGTACATCGACGAGATCGACAAGATCAGCCGCAAGGCCGAGAATCCCTCGATCACCCGCGACGTGTCGGGCGAGGGCGTGCAGCAGGCGCTGCTCAAGCTGATGGAGGGCACCACCGCCTCGGTCCCGCCGCAGGGCGGCCGCAAGCATCCGCAGCAGGAGTTCCTCCAGGTCGACACGACCAACATCCTGTTCATCTGCGGCGGCGCATTCAGCGGCCTCGAGAAGATCATCGGCGACCGCCTGCAGGGCAAGTCGATCGGCTTCGGCGCCTATGTCGCCGCGCCCGAGGAGCGCCGCACCGGCGAGGTGCTGCGCCAGACCGAGCCCGAGGATCTGCTCAAGTTCGGCCTGATCCCCGAGTTCGTCGGCCGTCTCCCGGTTGTCGCCACGCTCGAGGACCTCGACATCGCGGCCTTGGTCAAGATCCTGACCGAGCCCAAGAACGCGCTGGTCAAGCAGTATCAGAAGCTGTTTGAGATGGAGAACGTCAAGCTCGGCTTCACCGACGACGCGCTCGTCTCGGTCTCCAAGAAGGCGATCGAGCGCAAGACCGGCGCCCGTGGCCTCCGCTCGATCCTCGAGGGCATCCTGCTCGACACCATGTTCGACCTGCCCAGCATGGACGGGGTGGACGAGGTGATGATCGACAAGGACGTGGTCGAGGGCCGCAAGGAACCGATCCGCGTCTATGCCGAGAAGAAGAAGGCGGGCACGGGCGACGCCGCCTGATCCCGCCTGAGATCGACGCGATGCAAGCGGGCGCCGGGCAACCGGCGCCCGTTTTGCTTTCACGAGTTCTGCCTCTATCTAATTCCTCCCCCGGAGGGGGAGGGGGACCAGCGAAGCTGGTGGGGGGGTAGGTCGCCACCTGCTGCACGGTCCGAAGCGGACCCAGAAGCGCGCCAAGCAGCTGCGTCGGCGAATGACGCTGCCAGAAATCCTGCTCTGGCAGGCGCTCCAGCAACGCCCCGCCGGCCTGCGCTTCCGCAAGCAGCACCCTGCCGGTGAATATGTGCTCGATTTCTTCTGCCCGCGCTTCGAGCTCGCGATCGAGGTGGATGGCGAAGCGCATGAGCGCGGCGATCGCCCCGAACGCGACGCGGTTCGGGATGCTTGGCTATTGGGGCAGGGCGTACGGACGCTGCGCATCCCGGCGAGGGAGGTAATGCACGACCTGGAAGCGGTCGTCTGGCACATCGTCGTCACCGCGCGGGGAGATTACCCCTCCACCGGCTGCGCCGGTCCCTCTCCCCCTCCGGGGGAGGAATATAGGCAGCCAAGCTTCCCCGTTCCGCCCGCATCCATTCCCCGCTATGCCTCCATCGCCTATTCCGGCGTGCAATCACCGCAATCCGAAGGACCCTCAATGCCCTCAGGTCTCGCCGCGCTGCTCGACGACGTCGCCGCCATCACCAAGCTCGCCGCCGCCTCGCTCGACGATGTCGGCGCCGCGGCCGGCAAGGCGGGGACCAAGGCCGCCGGGGTGGTGATCGACGATACCGCGGTCACCCCGCGCTACGTCACCGGCCTGACCCCCGACCGCGAGCTGCCGATCATCTGGAAGATCGCGATGGGCTCGCTGCGCAACAAGCTGTTGCTGCTGCTCCCCGGCGCGCTGCTGCTCAGCTGGCTGCTGCCCTGGGCGATCACCCCCTTGCTGATGCTCGGCGGCGCGTTCCTGTGCTTCGAGGGCGCGGAGAAGGTGATCGAGGCGTTCGGCGCCGGCGATCACGGCGCCGAGGAGGAAGCGGTCGGCGATCCCGCGCATCTCGAGGCGAGCAAGGTCGCCGGCGCGATCCGCACCGACCTCATCCTCTCGGCCGAGATCATGGCGATCGCGCTGGCCGAGGTCGCCGACGAGCCCTTCGTCACCCGCGCCGCGGTGCTCGCGGTGGTCGGCCTCGCGATCACCGCCGCGGTCTATGGCGTGGTCGCGCTGATCGTGAAGATGGACGATTTCGGGCTCCACCTCGCGCAGCGCCCGTCGCGCACCGCTCAGGCGATCGGCCGCGGGCTGGTCAAGGGCATGCCGGTGGTGATGCAGGCGCTCTCGATCATCGGCACCGCGGCGATGATCTGGGTCGGCGGCGGCATCCTCGTTCATGGCGCGGCGCAGCTCGGCTGGCACGCGCCCGAGGAGATCATCCACCACGCCGCCGAGGCGGTGGGCCATGGGAACGGCCTGATCGGCTGGGTCGTTACGGCAACCGGATCGGGCATCGTCGGCCTCGTCATCGGCGGCGCGATCGCCTTCGTCGTCGGGAAGCTGTTCCATGGAAAGGCCGAAGCTCACTGAAGTCCGCGAGGCGACGCTGGCCGACAAGCCGCGCGTCGTGGCCACGCTCACGCGCGCATTCGAGACTGACCCCATCTTCGACTGGGTGTTTCCCGATCCGGCCGTCCGTGCGCGCCGCGGGCCCAAGGTCTTCGACATGTTCTTCGATGCGAACGCAGCGCCGAACATGCGGCTGGTCACCCTTGATTGCGGCGCCGCGACGCTCTGGCACGCGCCCAATGCGCCTGAGGGCGGATTGCGCGAGCTGTGGCGCGTCTGGCGCGCGGCGGGCAGCGCCTTCTTCCGCTTCAAGCGCATCGGGGACTCGGTCGAGGCGCATTTCCCGCCGCAGCCCTTCTGGTATCTCCACATCGCCGGCGCCGACCCGGCGCATCAGGGCGAGGGGTTGGGCGCCGCGGTGGTGCAGGGCGGGCTCGACCGCATCGGCAAGGCCACCGCCTATCTCGAGACCGGCAAGCAGGCCAATATCGGCTTCTACGAGAAGCTCGGCTTCCGCGTCCGCGACGAATGGGACGTTCCCGGGGGCGGGCCGCATTTCTGGTCGATGATTCGCCCACAGGATTAACCAATCGGATTGGGGTGCAGTTTACCAATCTCGCCGAAGCCTGACCTCCTGCCGGGGGCGGCATGCGGAGGTGAGCTTGCGATTCGACCGGGCGAGGCGCCCCATCTTTCCACGCAGTCTCAGGCCGCGGATCTTCGCGCTGTGCTGCGTCAGCGCCGCGCTCCCGCTGGTCGCGCTCGCGCTGTGGCAGGCGGCGCGGAGCGCGCTCGACTGGCCCGCGCTCGGCGTGGTGCTCGGCGCGACGCTGATCGGCATCGCGTTCATCCTGCTCGCGATCGACAGCCTGCTCATCGTGGCGCGCTCGGCGAGCGAGGCGATCGCGTCGACCAATCGCCGCCAGCTCTCCGCGATCCGTGCGGTGCGCCGCAACGAGTTGCTCGGCGAGCTCATCGCCGGCATCGATCGTGTCGCGCAGGCCGCCGGGGCGCGCGTCGTGTCGCTCGACAGCGCGGCCTATCGCGATCCGCTCACCGGCCTGTGGAATCGCCGCGGCTTCCTTTCGCAGACCGCGGTGGCGGGGGAGGGAGCGGTCGCGCTGCTCGACCTCGACCAGTTCAAGGCGATCAACGAACAATATGGCCGCGATGCCGGCGATCAGGTGCTGCGCGACTTCGCCGGCTTCCTCTCGCGCGTGCTGCGCAGCGGCGACATCGTCGCGCGCTGGGGTGGCGTCGCCTTCGCGGTGTTCTTCCCCGCGACCAGCGAGCAGGAGGCCGGGGTGATCCTCCACCGCCTGACCCGCCGCCTCGCCGCGGGTGCGGTCGAGGGGCCGGACACCATCCCGGTCTCCTTCTCGGGCGGCGTGGTCGATCTCGAGGGCGAGCCCTTCGACCAGGCCGTCACCCGCGCCAGCGAGGCGCTCTACGCCGCCAAGCGCAACGGCCGCGACCAGGTCCGGGTGGGCCGCAAGCATCTGCGCGCGGTGTAGGGAGCGGTTGGCGGATCGCCTGGCGCTTGTTAGACGCTTGGGAATGCGAGCGTGGCTCTCCGCAGGATTCATCCGGTCCGCGATGCTCATCGTGCTTGCGGTGATGCTGGCGTTGCGAGTTGGGCCGATCTGCGAAGCTGCATATGCGGCGGCGCCCGTGCAGGTGGCGGTGCTTGATCATTGCCACGAGCCGCCATCGGCACCCCGGCCAGCCAAACATGGCACGCCCGAACTCAACTGCATGACGCCATGCATGGTTGTGGTTCCGGACCTGAGGCAGCCAGGCCCTGCGAAGATCGCCAAAGAATTGCAGCTTGCAACTTCCCCCCGGCCACTTCTCGGGATCGCCGCGGCGCCGGAAGCCCCGCCTCCACGAAGGGCGTGAACTGGCAATCAGCACACACCCAAATCTGGAGATTTGAAATGAGACTGTTTCTGATCGGCGCGGCTATGGCCGTTGCGCTCCCGTCCGTCGCCTTTGCGCAGGACGCTCCCAAGAAGGAGTGTTGCTGCTGCAAGGATATGAAGGACAAGGACTGCTGCTGCGACAAGAAGGGCACCGGACACGGCGACCACAAGCAGCATTGAACGGGGAGGGAGGCGGCGGACCGCCGCCTCCCGACCTCGACTGCGTTGCGGGAGGCTCGCCCCTACCGCCGCTGCATCGCCTCGATCGCCTCGTTCCGCCGCAGCACGCGCGCCATCGGGTCCACCACCACATGCGCGCCGGCGGGCACCTCGATCGTCTCGCTCCCGCCCGCCATCGCCAGCTTGCGCACCGTCCCGTCCACCGCCACCTCGACCGGCAGCGGGAAGGGGGCGTTCCGTGGCGTCTTCCAGCTCAGCGTCAGCTTGCCCTCGGCCCGCGTCTCGATCAGCTCGGGCAGCGTTGCCTCGCGCAGATAGACGTCGAAGAACCAGCTAAGGTCACGCCCCGCCGCTGCGTTCATCAGCTGCTCGAACTCGGGCGTCGAGGCGAAGCGCGGCTTGAAGTTGCCTGGCATGGGGTCCGGCCGCCCATAGACCAGCCGCCGCGTCGCATCGAAGAAGGCCGGGTCGCCGATCAGGTAGCGCAGCGTGTGCAGCACCCACGCGCCCTTGTAGTAGATGTCCTGCCCGGGGCCGCCATTCGCGTCCTGATAGACGTCCTCGGACGTCTTGACCTGGCCCGATACCAAGGGCTTGCGGTTGAGGATGTTGCGCCGCTGGTTGGCCATCATCGCGGCATAGCGCGCGTCGCCCTCGCGCCACTGGCCGTAGAGCGGCTGCATGTACTGGCCATAGCCCTCGTGCAGCCAGAAATCGTCCCAGTTGGCCGCGGTCATCTGGTTGCCGAACCATTCGTGCGCCAGCTCGTGCTGGAACAGCCAGTCGAACCCGGTCTCGTCCTTGCGATAGTCGTTGCCATAGGCGTTCACCGTCTGGTGCTCCATGCCCATGTGCGGCGTCTCGACCACGCCCAGTTTCTCGCCGGCGAAGGGGAAGGGGCCGATCATGCTTTCGAAGAAATCCAGCGTCGGCGCGAACTCGGCGAACAGGCCCTGCGCCTGGCGTTCCTTGCCGGTCAGGTACCAGAGGTGCAGCGGCACCTTGTTGCCGAACTTGCTGTCGTACGTGCCCTTGATCTCGCCATAGGGGCCGATGTTGATCGCGACGAGATAGGGGTTGATGTCCTTGGCCAGCCAGGTCCAGCGCGACCTGCCGCGCGCGGCCGGCTCGACCGCGACGAGCTTGCCGTTGGCGATCGCCTGCGTGCCGGCGGGGGCGGTGATCGCGAGTTTGATCTCGGGCACCTCGCCCGCCGGGAAGTCGAGGCACGGCCAGTAGAGGTCGCAGCCATAGCCCTGTGCGGTGGTCGCGACCCAGGGCTTGCCCTGCCAGCTCGACCAGACGATGCCGTCGTCCCAGGGCGCGTTGACTGCCTCGTGCGGGGTTCCGGCATAGGCGATCCTGGCCACCACCCTGCCGCCCGCGGGAACGGGCTTCGGCAGGTCGATCACCAGCCGGCCGTCGGGGTTGCGCCAGCTCCCGGCCTTGAGCGGCGTTCCGTCGATATCGATTGCCGAAACGCTGAAGTTCTTGTCCAGGTCGATCAGCAGCCGGGTCTGTCGGACGCGTGTCGAGAGTGTCAGTGCCGCCACCCCGGAAAGGAAACGCCGTTCGGGCTGCAAGCCAACATCTAGTGTGACATGTTCCACTTTCAGCGCGGCCCGCTCCGCCTCGATCTCGCCCCCGGAGCGCATCGTGAGGGGCGTGATCGGCGGCTCGCCCTTCTGCGCAAGTGCTGGAGAAGAAAGAAGAAATGCTGCCGTCCACAGCCCCCGATTGATGCCGCGCCCCCGCACCCCATATAGTTGAGCGAATCCGCTCCCAGCGGCGGACCCTGGAGTACACATGAAGTCCACCTATCCCGTCCTTCCGCTCCGCGACATCGTCGTCTTTCCGCACATGATCGTGCCGCTGTTCGTCGGCCGCGACAAGTCGGTCGCCGCGCTCGAAGCGGCGATGAACGACGACAAGGAAATTTTCCTCGTTGCGCAGCTCGACCCCGCGCAGGACGATCCCGGCCGCGAGGACCTCTACGACATCGGCGTTTCGGCAGAGGTGATGCAGCTGCTCAAGCTCCCCGACGGCACGGTGCGCGTGCTCGTCGCGGGCAAGGAGCGCGGCATGCTCGAGGCGGTCGAGGAAAAGGGCGGGTTCCTCACCGCCACCGTCGCGCCGGTCGAGGAGAAGGAGGTCGAGGGTACCGAGCTCCAGGCGCTGATGCGCTCGGTGGTCGACCAGTTCGAGAACTACGCCAAGCTCAACCGCAAGCTGCCCGCCGAGACCGCGGTCCAGCTCGGCGAGATCGAGGAAGCCTCGCGCCTCGCCGATGCGGTCGCCGGCAACATCGCGGTCAAGGTCGCCGACAAGCAGTCGCTGCTGGTCGAGACCGATCCGCACAAGCGGCTCGAGATGGTGTTCGCCTTCATGGAGGGCGAGCTCGGCGTGCTTCAGGTCGAGAAGAAGATCCGCTCGCGCGTCAAGCGCCAGATGGAGAAGACCCAGCGCGAATATTATCTCAACGAGCAGCTCAAGGCGATCCAGCGCGAGCTCGGCAACGAGGGCGAGGAAGGCGAGGGCGACGAGATCGCCGAGCTGACCCAGAAGATCGCCACGCTCAAGCTTTCGAAGGAAGCGCGCGCCAAGGCGCAGGGCGAGCTCAAGAAGCTCAAGACCATGGCGCCGATGAGCGCCGAGGCCACCGTGGTGCGCAACTATCTCGACGTGCTGCTCGGCCTGCCCTGGGGCAAGAAGTCGAAGCTCAAGAAGGACCTGGTCGAGGCCGAGGCGGTGCTCGACGCCGACCATTACGGCCTGGAGAAGGTCAAGGACCGCATCGTCGAATATCTCGCGGTGCAGGCGCGCACCAACAAGCTCAAGGGGCCGATCCTGTGCCTGGTCGGTCCGCCGGGCGTCGGCAAGACCTCGCTCGGCAAGTCGATCGCCAAGGCGACCGGGCGCGAGTTCATCCGTCAGTCGCTGGGCGGCGTGCGCGACGAGGCCGAGATCCGCGGCCACCGCCGCACCTATATCGGCTCGCTGCCGGGCAAGATCGTGTCGAACCTCAAGAAGGCCGGCACGTCGAACCCGCTGTTCCTGCTCGACGAGATTGACAAGCTCGGCCAGGATTTCCGCGGCGATCCCGCCTCGGCGCTGCTCGAGGTGCTCGACCCGGAGCAGAACAGCAAGTTCAACGATCATTATCTGGAGATTGACGTCGATCTTTCGGACGTGATGTTCGTAACGACCGCCAACTCGTTGAATTTGCCGCAACCTTTGCTCGACCGCATGGAGATCATCCGGCTCGAAGGCTATACCGAGGACGAGAAGGTCGAGATCGCGACGCGTCACCTGGTCGAGAAGCAGATCGACGCCCATGGCCTCAAGCCAGAGGAGTTCGAGCTGACCCAGGCGGGGCTGCGCGACCTCATCCGCTACTACACCCGCGAGGCCGGCGTCCGCACCCTCGAGCGCGAGATCGCCAAGCTCGCGCGCAAGGCGCTGCGCCGCATCCTCGAGGGGAAGGCGGAGAGCGTCACCGTGACTCCCGACAATCTCCACGAGTTCGCCGGGGTGCGGAAGTTCCGCTTCGGCATCGGCGAGGAGGAGCACCAGATCGGCGCCGTCACCGGCCTCGCCTGGACCGAGGTCGGCGGCGAGCTGCTGACGATCGAAAGCGTCACCGTGCCGGGCAAGGGCGCGATCAAGACCACCGGCAAGCTCGGCGACGTGATGAAAGAATCGGTCGAGGCCGCGTTCAGCTTCATCAAGGCGCGCGCGCCTGCCTATGGCATCAAGCCCAGCGTCTTCGGCCGCAAGGACATCCATATCCACTTGCCCGAGGGCGCGGTGCCCAAGGACGGCCCCTCGGCCGGCATCGGCATCGTCACCGCGATCGTCTCGACGCTCACCGGCGTGCCGGTGCGCAAGGACGTGGCGATGACCGGCGAGGTCACGCTGCGCGGCCGCGTGCTGCCGATCGGCGGGCTCAAGGAGAAGCTGCTCGCCGCCCTTCGCGGCGGGATCACCACCGTGCTCATCCCGCAGGAGAATGAGAAGGATCTCGCCGAGATCCCAGCGAATATCCGCGAGGGGCTCAAGATCGTGCCCGTGGCGCATGTCGACGCGGTGCTCGAACTCGCGCTGACCGAGCCGCTCGCCGCGATCGACTGGACCGAGGCGGACGAGCTCGCGGCCCAGCCGCCGGCCGCGGTGAGCGGCGGAGAAGCGCTTCGGCACTAGGCCGGCGGGGCAAAAGGTCAGATTCTCGCGAGGTTTCGGCGCATTTTGCGCGCTTTCCGCTTTACAGCGGCGGGCCAAGTCTGTTTCCTGCCCCACCGGCGTTTCGGCGCCGCGAGTCTTCTCATCACATAGCCACAGAAGAGCAGGGGTTCTAAGGGCATGAACAAGCAGGAACTGATCGCGACGGTCGCTGACACCGCTGGCCTCAGCAAGGGCGATGCTAGCAAGGCTGTGGAAGCGGTCTTCGACGCGGTCACCACCGCGCTCAAGAAGGGCGATGAAGTGCGCCTCGTCGGCTTCGGCACATTCTCGGTCTCGAAGCGCAAGGCGTCGACCGGCCGCAACCCGCGTACCGGCGAGCCGATGGCGATCAAGGCATCGTCGCAGCCCAAGTTCAAGGCCGGCAAGGGCCTCAAGGACGCGGTCAACTGAAGCCGTGAATTGATTCGGGCGACGGGGCTGGACAAGCCCGCTCCGTGCCCCTAGAGGCTCCGCTCCCCGGCCGGGCTCGCTTTGGCAGGGGTGCTTTGGTTCGCCGGAGCTTGGGCGCGTAGCTCAGTGGTAGAGCACTGTGTTCACACCGCAGGGGTCGCAAGTTCAATCCTTGCCGCGCCCACCATCCGCAAAGACCCGCCGGGCGCCGCCTGGCGGGTTTTTCTTTGCCCGCGCCGGATGCGCGCGCCGTTCCTCGCGACTGCAGCGACCGTCACGAACCCGTCACAATTGAGTCACTGAACTTTCTCCGAAATCCCATCCGGGCGTCATGTGACCTGCCTAGCGCGGCCTGGCGATCGGCAGGGGGATGTTCCGAGTCGATCCGGGGCCTGTGCGCCCGCACCCAGATAGACCGGGTCACCGGAACGGAGATTTTCATGGCCGACTTCAAGCGTTTCAGCCTCATTCTGATGACCAGCGTCGCTGGCGCCACCCTGGCGGCCTGCGACGGCGCGTCGAGCGTCGCCTCGCCTGGACCGGGCACCATCGTCGTCCCGCCGCCCTCGCCGAGCCCCTCGCCGAGCCCGTCGCCCTCGCCGTCGCCGACCCCGACCGCTTCGTTCGCGGAGACGACGCAGAGCGGCATCACGGTCACCCGCGACGAGCAGCTCACCGTGTTCAACGCGGGCACCAACAACACCGTCGCCGGTTCGAACCCGCTGAACGGGCTGGTCGCGCAGGGCACCGCGGCGGGCGTCACCCCGTTCAACGCCTCGTCGCTGAACGCGTTCTTCGTGAACACGAGCTTCATCGGCGCCGTCGGCGGCGCGGGCGACACCGCGTTCCAGAACTGGACCTGCAACTCGAGCACCGCGAATTTCGGCGCGTCGCCGGCCCCGACGGCCACGACCTGCATCGGCTCGCTCGCGCGCTCGGCCGCGGCGCCGGCGGCGAGCGCCTGCCCGGCCGGCACCACCGATGCGGGCACGGCCAGCAACTATCGCCTGTGCCGCCTTCCGGCGCTGGTCTCGGGCACCGTCACGCTGGATAAGGTCGATGGCGTCGCCTATCAGATCAACGGCCGCGTCGATGTCGGCACCGATGTGGGCGCGACCGGCGCCGGCGGCGCCGCGGCGACGCTGAACGTCGGTGCGGGTGCGATCTTCGTCGCGAACAACGCCGATGCCGCAAACGACTTCCTCGTCGTCAACCGCGGTTCGAAGCTGAACGCGATCGGCACCGCCAGCGCGCCGATCATCTTCACCTCGACCCAGAACCTCAACCCGGCGACCAACTCGGACGCGAGCCAGGGCCAGTGGGGCGGCATCATCCTCGCCGGCCGCGCGCCGATCTCGAACTGCTCGACCGGCCAGAACGACGCGGGCGGCACCAGCACGACCTGCGAGAACGTCGTCGAGGGCACCGGCAACGCGCTCTACGGCGGCAACGTCCAGGCCGACAGCAGCGGCACCGTCCAGTATGTCCAGATCCGCTATTCGGGCATCGAGATCAGCCTCGGCAACGAGCTGCAGGGCCTGACCCTCGGCGGCGTCGGCTCGGGCACCGTGATCGACCACGTCCAGGTCCACAACAGCTCGGACGACGGTATCGAGATCTTCGGCGGTACCAGCAACCTCAAGTACCTCGCGATCACCGGCGCTGACGACGACGGCCTGGATACCGATGTGGGCTGGCGCGGCTTCATCCAGTTCGCGATCGTGGTGCAGAAGACCACCGGTGCGACCAGCGACTCCTTCTCGACCGAGATCGACTCGAACGGCAACGAGGACTTCCTGCCGCGCCAGTTCGGCCGTCTCGCCAACTTCACCTTCATCCAGACCGCGGCGGCGCCGGCGGCGATCCGCCTGCGCGGCGGCGCCGACTACACCTTCGTCAACGGCATCGTGAAGTCGGTCGTCCCCTGCATCAACATGGTGGCCGGCACCGACGCCAACGGCGGCAAGTCGACCATCCGCGCGGCCAATGCGGCGCTGCAGGAGGAAGGCCCGCCGAAGTTCAACTCGGTCTACCTGGCCTGCAACGGCGCGTAATCCCGCGCCCCAGCACTCGACGGCTTGTGCCGGGGCGGCGGTTAACCCCGCTGTCCCGGCATTCGCCAACAAGACAGACCTCAAGACTTCGGACCCGCGACCATGACCAAGCGCCTCGCATTTGGAACCCTGCTCCTCGTCTCGACACAGCTGGTGTCGCCGGCGGCGCTGGCGCAGGACACCGCCACGCCGCCCGCAACCACGACGCCCCCGGCCCAGGTGGAGACCGAGGCCGAAGCTCCGGCCGACGCGCAGGAAACCCCGGAGATCTCGGCGCCCGGCGTCGATGTCGATGCCGGCGAGGAAATCGTCGTGACGGGCCGCAACATCCCCAACGTCATCCGCGCGACGCCGCAGGTGATCTCGGTCCTGTCGGCCGAGGACATCGCCCGCACGGGTGAAGGCGACATCGCCGGCGCGCTGACCCGCGTCACCGGCCTCAGCGTCGTCGGCAACGGCTTCGTCTTCGTCCGAGGCCTCGGCGACCGCTATTCCTCCTCGATGCTCAACGGTTCACCGCTGCCCTCGCCCGAGCCGCTCAAGCGCACCGTTCCGCTCGACATCTTCCCGACCACGATCGTCGGCTCGGCGCTGGTCCAGAAGACCTATTCGGTGAACTATCCCGGCGAGTTCGGCGGCGGCGTGATCAACCTCACTACTCGCGCGGTGCCCGAGGAAAGCTTCATCCAGTTCGGCGGCTCGGTGGCGTTCGACACCGTTTCGACCAGCGAGCTCGGCTATGTCTATGACGGCGGCCGGCTCGACACGCTCGGCTACGACACCGGCGAGCGCGACGTGCCCGCCTTCATCCGCGAGGGCGGCCTGACCCAGCCGAGCTTCACCTCGGCGCAGATCGCGACGCTGACCAATGCCGAGACCACGCTGGTCGAGGCCAATTACCACCTTCCGCCCAACTGGAGCGGCGACCTCAACCTCGGCCACTCGGTCGATGTCGGCTCGGTCCGCCTCGGCGTGATCGCCTCGGCGAGCGTCAGCAACAGCTTCCGCACCCGCGACGCGACCCAGCAGGACACCACCGACGTCGACGGCGCGCTGCGCAGCGACTTCCACACCGTCCTCACCGACAACCGCGCGGTAGTGAACGGCCTGCTCGGCTTCGGCGCCGAGTTCGGCGAGCACAAGGTGCGCTGGACCAACGTCTATATCCACGACACGCTCAAGCAGGCGCGTCTCGGTGCCGCGACGGTCTATCCGAACAGCAACGGCGACCTCGTCGTCCAGCAGAACACCAACTGGTTCGAGCGCCAGCTGATCAACACGCAGATTGCGGGCGAATTCAAGTTCGACGACATCAAGGTCGACCTGCGCGGCAGCTACGCCAACACCGAGCGCAACGCGCCCTATGAGCGCTATTTCAGCTATCGCTTCGACCCGACGGCGGCCGGGGGGCAGGGCGCCTATGTCAACAGCCTCAACGGCCTCGGCGAAGCCGCGACGATCGCGTTCAGCGAGCTCAGCGAGGACCTGTGGAGCGGCCAGGCGGACATCGCCTATCGCCTGCCCACCGCGCGGCCGATCACCATCTCGGCCGGCTATTTCTACAGCGACACGCAGCGCGACTCGTTCCGCTACGATTTCCGCTACCGCTCGTACCTCGGCGGCAGCATCTCGACGCCGTGGAGCTATCTGCGGCCCGACCTGCTGCTCTCGGTCGACTCGATCATGAATGCCTGCGTCAATCCGGCGGGTGACGGCTGCATCCGGCTGTTCAACGTGTCGGGCGCGGATGGCGCGGCGGCGTACAATGCCAAGCTGCGGATCCATGCCGGCTATCTCCAGGCCGAGGGCGAGATCACCGACGGCCTGCGCGCCACGCTCGGCGTGCGCTATGAAGACGGCAAGCAGACGGTGACGACCAGCTCGACCCAGTTCGTCGGCACCACGATCGCCAACGACTATTGGCTGCCCGCGGCGACGGTGACCTGGAACTTCGCGCCCGACATGCAGCTGCGCCTGCACGGCTCGAAGACGATCGCGCGCCCGCAGTTCCGCGAGCTCGCGCCGCAGGTCTATCGCGACTTCGAATCCGACCGCCTGTTCTTCGGCAACCCGCAGCTGCGTGACTCCGAGCTCAAGAACTTCGAGGCGCGCTACGAGTGGTTCATGCCCAAGGGCCAGCGCATCACGCTCGCGGGCTTCTACAAGGACATCAAGAACCCGACCGAGCAGGTCGCGTTCTTCCCGACCAACGAATCGCCGCTGCAGACCGGCTTCTCCTACGCCCCGTCGGCGAAGCTCTACGGCGCCGAGTTCGAGGTGCTGAAGTACATCCCGCTCGACACGCTGGGCAGCGAGTTCTTCGCCACGCGCCGGCTGATGCTGTCGCTCAACTACACCTACACCAAGTCGGAGATCGAAGCCGACGACACGCTGGTGCCGAGCCCGATCCAGAACGGCAGCGGCACGCCGGTGCTGCTGCCCGCCAACCTGATCTTCCGCGACGGCGCCCCGCTGACCGGTCAGTCGGACCATCTGGTCAACTTCCAGGTGGGGATCGAGGACACCGAATCGCTGTCGCAGCTGACCGTGCTGTTCAACTATGCCAGCGAGCGCGTGACCAACCGCGGTCCGAACCTGCTGCCCGACATCGTCGAGAAGCCGGGCATCCGGCTCGACGTGGTCGCGCGTCAGGGGGTCAACGTGCTGGGCGGCGAGTTCGAGCTCAAGTTCGAGGCGCGCAACCTCACCGGCACGCGCTACAGCGAGTATCAGGACTTCGGCGACAACGGCCTCGTCCACATCAACCGCTACCGTCTGGGCCGGGTGTTCAGCATCGGCGCCAGCGCGAAATTCTGATCGGCAGATCAGGATAAAAGGGGGAAAGTCCCGGCCGCCTCTCGCGGCCGGGGCTTCTTTTTTGCGTCACCCCCAGGGGCGTTCGCGAAACCATTTGGTGATCACATATTTGAGCCCCGCGCGCACCTTCATCGCATGATGCAGGGTCGAGGGATTGGGTGTGCCGTTGGCGCGCAAATTGCTCCAGGCGAGCAACTTCCCGGTTTCCGGCTGCACGATCTTGTCGATCGCCTTGAACCGCGTCGCGCCGCCGGCCTCGACCTCGTTGAGATAGATCATCACCGTCCAGGTGCGCTGGCCCGCGACCGAGCAGAATTTCTCGAAGTCCACGCCGGTCGGCTCGAAATAGTCGGTGTGCGCCTTGAACTCCTGCCCGACGGCGTAGCGCTGGCCCTGCAGCGGTTCGCCATGCGCGGGCGAGAGGCCGGTCAGCGCGGCGATCCGCCGGTCGACCTCCTGCGTCGCGGCGAGGCTGGCCGAGAGGTCGCACGTCTCGCTCGTCCGGAACGCGTTGTCGCCATTATAGTCGGACACCAGCGACGGCCGCCGGTCCTGGTCGATCAGCGCCCTCAGCTCCGCGCACAATTCCGGATCGAGGAAGTTCTTGCGGACGAACAGCGTGAGCTTGGGGCTCGGCACTTTCTGGATACCCGGTTGCTGCGACAGACGCTCGATGACCGGTTCGATGGGAAAGCCGGAGGGGGTGATCATGCGCGCTAGATGCCAGAAGCGTTCGGAGATCGCCAGCCGCCGGACTGTCTCCAAAGAGTCATGAAAACGAAGTGAAATTGTCATTCGGCCGACATAGCTGCGACACATGATACCGGTGCCGGCTCTGGAAGACCTCATCGCCACCGCGGCGCGCGATGGCGCCACCACATTGCATCTGCGCGTAGAGGGCGCGTCGGTCACGGCGATGACACGGCAGGGGCAGGGGCTCGCCCCGTTCGCGCAGTTCCCGGCCTCCATGTCCTGGGTCGACCTGGCGAGCAAGCGGCCGGACGCCAGCCGGATGGACGACCATATCGTGATCCGCATCGACGCGCATGGCGCGTCCCTTGATCCGCTCGCTCGGCTCGGCATGCCCGGCGGCATGCGCCAATCCATCGCCGGCGCGCTCGCGCTGTCGGGCGGGGTCGTGCTCGCCGCGGCGCCCGATGCGGCCGACCGCCGCGCGCTCGCCGAGGCGCTCGCCGGATCGGCGCGGCGCGGCTATGCGCCATGGATCGCCGGGGAGCGGTCCGCCCTCGCAGCCGCGGCCAGGATGGATTGCGACGCGATCCTCGTCGACGGCCTGCTCGATCGGCATGCCGCCGCGCTCGCCTTCGATGTGGCACGGGCGGGCCAGCGCATCATCGTCGCCGTCGATGCGGCCGGCGCCGTCGCCGCGATCGAGCAGCTGCGCGGGCTGCGAATCGAGCGTCACCTGCTCGGCGCCGGCCTGCGCGCCGTGGTCGCGGCGCATGGCGCGCGGCGGCTGTGCGGCGCGTGTCGGCTCCCGGACCAGGCGCAGGCATCCGAATCGGCGCTGCTCGGCATCGATCCCGGCACCGTGATCTATCGGCCCGCCGGCTGCGGCACCTGCGATGGGACCGGCTATGCCGGGACGGCGCTCGCGTTCGAGGGGATCGCGGTCGACACGGCCTTTCATGGACTGCTCGCCGAGGGGCGTGATGCGGCGCTGCTCGCGCGCCACGCCTTTCTCGCAGCTCCCACGCTCGCCGCCTCCGCACGGACGCTGGCGCGCGAAGGACGGATCACCGCGGAGGAGGCGATTCGCATCGCGCGCGGCGGCGGCGCGGTTGCCGCGGGGACACGCCATCCCCATATCGCGCCCTCTGCCGGAGAGTGGCTTGACGGTAAGCCCTTCGTGCCGCTAAGCGCCCGGCTCCACGGCGATCGTAGTTCAATTGGTTAGAGCACCGGCTTGTGATGCCGGGGGTTGCGGGTTCAAGTCCCGTCGATCGCCCCATTTCCCTTCCCGGTGACTTTAGGGCTGGCGCTCCGGCGCGCGGAACAATATTACGCGCTCCGGAAATTTTGTTAGCGCACTGGAACGACGCATGACCGCGGTTTGGGACCTGCCCGATTTCGACGAGCACGAGGGCGTGCACCTCATCACCGATCCTGCGAGCGGGCTCAAGGCGGTCATCGCGATCCACTCGACCAAGCTCGGTCCGGCGGCGGGCGGGGTGCGTTTCTGGCACTATGCCGATAGCGGCGCCGCGGTCACCGATGCGCTGCGGCTGTCGCGCGGCATGTCGTTCAAGAACGCGATGGCGGGGCTGCCGCTCGGCGGCGGCAAGGGCGTGGTGCTCGCGCCCGAGCGCGGCGCAACGATCAGCGACGCGCAGCTCGAGGCGTTCGGCGAGGCTGTCGAATCGCTCGGCGGCCGTTACGTCACCGCCGAGGATGTCGGCATGTCCGAGGCACGGATGAAGGTCATCGCGACCCGCACCCGCCACGTCTCCGGCCTGCCGGTCGAGGGCGGCGAGGCGGGCGGCGATCCCGGCCCGTTCACCGCGCTCGGCATCTATCTCGGCGTCAAGGCCGCCGCGAAGCGCGCGCTCGGCGCGGAGAGCATGGCCGGAATCCATGTCGCGATCCAGGGCGTCGGCAGCGTTGGCGGTGGGCTCGCCCGCCGGCTCGCAGCCGATGGCGCGAAGCTCACCCTGGCTGACGTCAATGCCGACAAGGCGGCAGCGCTCGCCGCCGAGCTCGGCGCGGACACGGTCGCCGCCGACGCGATCCTGCGCGTCTCGGCCGACATCGTCAGCCCCAACGCGCTGGGCGCGATCCTGACCGGGGAGTCGATCGCCGCGCTCGACTGCAAGGTGGTGGCGGGCGGCGCCAACAACCAGCTCGCGACGCGGGCGGACGGCGCGCGCATCCACGCTCGCGGCATCCTCTACGCGCCCGACTACGTCATCAACGCCGGCGGGATCATCAATGTCGGCCTCGAATATCTCGGCAAGGGCAACCGCGCCGAGGTCGAGGCGCGTATCGCCAAGATCCCCGAGCGGCTCGACGAGGTCTGGGACGAGAGCGAGCGCACCGGCGCCCCGTCGAGCGAGGTGGCGGACACGATCGCGAAGCGGCTGATCGGGCGGGGATAGTACGGGGCGTACCGATCGCACCTGGGAGCTCGCGCTCTATCTGCCACCGGACGCACATATCTTCATGTCCGTGATTCTGTTGCAGCCGATAGCGCAGACAGGAATGTTCTCACTGCGCTGATTGAGGTTCGAAAGCGCTTGCTAGGTAAGGATGTCGGGTGCCTCGTGGCCGATGAGCTGTCCTTCCACGCGCCAAACGCGAAGGCATGGCGATTGGCGGAAGGGGTGGGATTCGAACCCACGGTGAGCGTGAACCCACGGCGGTTTTCAAGACCGCTGCCTTAAACCACTCGGCCACCCTTCCGCACCGGCGCACGCCTTTGGGCGTTCGCCGTGTTTTCTGCAAGAGCCTCGCCTTTTCGGCAAGCAGGGGGTTCATGCCCGCCAATCGCTGTGGCAGAGATGCGAAATGCGGGAAATCAAGGGCCTGTTACGGCGTATCGGTTTGGCGGGAACGGTGATTGCGGCATGTATGCTCGCAGGTGCCCCCGCCGCGGCTCAGGACGAGGCGGGGTTCCAGGCCTATATCAACGGTCCCCTCCGCCAGCAGGCGCTGCGCGAGGGGGTGAGCGCGCGGACGCTCGACCGGGTGCTGCCGACGCTCTCCTACAATCCGCGCGTGATCGAACTCGACCGCGACCAGCCAGGTGGGACCAACCCCAACACCCCGATCCCGAACTTCGCGCCCTACAAGGCGCGCCATGTCGATGCCGCGCGGATCAACCGCGGCCGCGCCACCTATCGTCGCCTGCGCCCGCTGCTCGCCCGCGTCGAGCGCGAGACGGGGGTACCCGAATCGATCATGGTCGCGATCTTCGGGCACGAGACCAATTACGGCAGCTATACCGGCGATTTCGACCTGCCGCGCAGCCTGGCGACGCTCGCTTATGAGGGGCGCCGCCGCGCCCTCTTCTCGGGCGAGTTCATCGCGACGATGAAGATGATCGACCGCGGCGTGCCGCGCGAGCGGCTGCTGGGCAGCTGGGCGGGGGCGTTCGGCTATCCGCAATTCCTCCCTTCGATCTATCTGCGCCTCGCCCGCGACGGCGATGGCGACGGCGTCGCCAACATCTGGTCGAACGAAGCGGACACGCTCGCTTCGATCGCCAACTACTTCGTCAACGCCGGCTGGCGGCCGGGCCAGCCCTGGGGCATCGCTGTCAACGTGCCGCCGGGCTTCGACCGCACGCGGATCGTCAACCGCACCAACTCGCCGCGCTGCGGCCGCGTGTTCGATCGGCATTCGGGGTGGAAGACGATGGCCGAATGGCGCGCGCTCGGCATCGTCCCGCAATCGGGCGCCTGGCCCGACGCGAATATCCAGGCGACCTTGCTCGAGCCCGACGGACCGGGCAGGACCGCCTACCTGCTCACCGGAAACTACCGCGTGATCCTCGACTATAACTGCTCGAATTTCTATGCGCTGTCCGTGGGGTTGCTCGCCGATGAAGTCGAACACTAGCCTGGTCCTGCCGCTGCTGATGCTCGCCGGGAGCGGTGCGAGTGCGGCGCAGCGCCTGGAGGAGCTGCCGCCAGCATCGACGCAGGCCGAAGCGCCTCCGGTGGTGTCCGGGGAGGGTGGCCCCCCGCCCAGCGACGGCCCGCAGGGATCCTCGCAACTGCGTCCCGGTGAGGCGCGCTACGACCGTGTCGGCCTCGCCGGCTATGCCGAAGGGCAGGGCGTGTTCGCGCTGAGCGACGAGCTGACGGCGGGCAGCTTCGCCGAGGTTACCGCGCTCGACAGCGGCAAGACGATCCTGGTGCAGGTGCGCGGGGCGGGGAATGGGCTGATCGAGCTGTCCGGCGGCGCCGCCGCCCAGCTCGGCGTGTCCGGCAATCCGCCGGTGCGCGTCCGTCGCGTCACCGTCACCCCGCAGGACTCGGCGTTGCTGTCTTCCGGGCAGGCCGCGCCGCCACGCGCCGATGCGCCGCAGGCGCTGCTCGTCGGATTGCGCCGGAAGCTCGCCGAGCAGGTCCCGGCCATGGTCAAGGCCGCGCCGCCGTCTCGCCCCGCCCCACGCCCTGCAAAGGCTCCGCCTGCGAAGGCTCAGCCAGCGAAAGCGCCTCCCACCGCGCCTGCGCCCGCCACGCCCGCCCGCGCCACCAGCGGCTTGTTCGTCCAGGTCGCCGCGCTGTCGAACGCCCAGCGTGCCCGCTCGCTCGCCGATCAGCTCGGCGGGATCGTGCGCAGCGCCGGCAGCCTCCATCGCGTCCAGCTCGGTCCATTTCCCAATCGCGCCGCCGCCGAACGTGCCCGTGCCGACGCCGCCAGTCGCGGCTATGGTGACGCTCGCCTGATCTCCGTTCCCTGACCTCATCTTTCGGACTTGAAGAGACCCATGAAGACGTTCCTGCTTACCGCCGCCGCTTTCGCCACCGTCGTCGCGCCGACCGCGGCGCAGACTCCGCCGTTCGAGACCGCCGCGCCGGTCGCCTTCATGGAGGACCTCTCCTCGGGCGCAGTGCTCTACGCCAAGGACGCCGACCGCCGCATGCCGCCCGCGTCGATGGCCAAGATGATGACCGCCTATGTTGCGTTCGACCTCATCAAGCAGGGCAAGCTCAAGCTCGACCAGATGGTCGATGTGCGGCCCGAGACTTGGGCGAAATGGCACGGTCCTTCAGCGGGTTCGACCATGTTCCTGTCACCGGGCCAGAAGGTCAGCGTCGAGAATCTGCTCAACGGCATCGTCGTCGTCTCGGGCAATGACGCCTGCGTCGTGCTGGCCGAGGCGATCGCCGGGACCGAGGAAGCCTTCGTCAACCTGATGAACCAGAAGGCGAAGGAGATCGGCCTGTCCAACAGCCGCTTCGGCACCTCGAACGGCTGGCCGGACGAGGGCCGCACCTACGTCACCGCGCGCGACCTCGCCAAGCTCGCCAAGGCGACGATCTCGAACCACCCGGACCTCTACAAGCGCTTCTACTCGCGCGAGAGCTTCACCTTCGGCACCACCATGGGCGGCGCGCCGATCACCCAGGCCAACCGCGACCCGCTGCTCGGCAAGGTGCAGGGGGCCGACGGCCTCAAGACCGGCCATACCGACGAGGCCGGCTATGGCTTCACCGGCTCGGCGCAGCAGAATGGCCGTCGCATCGTGATGGTCGTCGCCGGGCTCGGCAGCTTCAACCAGCGCATCGACGAATCGGTCAGGTTCATGAACTGGGGCTTCCGTGCCTGGTCCTCGCAGAAGGTCGTCAGCAAGGGCCGCAAGGTCGATGCCGCGCAGGTCCAACTCGGCGACGCGTCCGAGGTCGGCCTGATCGCCCCGCGGGACCTCGCCGTGGCGATCCCCGCCGGCACCAGCCCGCAGTTCAGTGCCAAGGTCGTCTATCAGGGCCCGATCAAGGCGCCGATCAAGGCCGGCACGCACATCGCCGATCTCGTCGTCACTGCGCCCGGCCTGCCCGAGCAGCGCATGCCGCTGGTGGCGGAGGCGGATGTCGGCGAGGCGGGCTTCTTCGGCCGCGCCTGGGCCGGCCTCATGTCGCTGTTCGCGTGAGGGGACGCTTCCTCAGCCTCGAGGGCGGGGAGGGCGCCGGCAAGTCCACCCAGGCGCGCCGGCTGGCGGAAGCGCTGGAGCAACGTGGCATCCACGTGGTGCTGACTCGCGAGCCCGGCGGCACCGAGGGGGCGGAAGCGATCCGCGGCCTGCTGATGCAGGGCGCGGTCAACCGCTGGAGCGCGCATGCCGAGACGCTGCTGTTCGCCGCCGCGCGCGCCGACCATGTCGAGAAGCTGATCCGCCCCGCGGTCGAATCCGGCAGCTGGGTGATCTGCGACCGCTATGTCGATTCGACCCGCGCCTATCAGGGCACGCAGGATATCGACGATGCCGCGATCCTCGCGCTGCACGGCTTCGGCTCGAAGGGCCTGATGCCCGACCGTACCTTCTTTCTCGACTTGCCCGCCGGGGCAGGCGCTGAGCGTGCCTTGGCGCGCGACGGCGGGGCCAACGACCGCTTCGGCGCGCGCGGGCCGGACTTCCACGCCGCGGTCGCCGCGCACTTCCGCCGCATCGCCGCGGCCGAGCCCGACCGGGTCCGCGTGATCGACGCCTCGCGCGAGAAGGATGACGTCACGGCATCGCTCGTCGACGCGCTCACCGACCTGCTGCCATGACGTCACTCGCCGGCAACGCCGCGGCAAAGGCCGCGTTTCGCGCCGCCATGTCTGGCGCGCAACTCCATCATGCCTGGCTGTTCGCGGGCCCGGAAGGCGTCGGCAAGGCGAGCTTCGCGCGGCAGGCGGCGATGCGCATGCTGGCCGAGGCGGCGGGCAAGGGTGACTTTTCCGGCGACTTCGACGTGCCCGAGGATCATCCCACGCGCCGCATGATCGAGGCCGGCGCGCACCCGGACTATCGCGAGATGGCGCGGCTGCCCAAGGATCCCGACAAGCCGGGCGAGAATCTCGCGCGCTCGATCCCGATCGCGCAGGTGCGCGGCCTAGGGCCCATGTTCGCGACCAAGCCGAGCATGTCCGCGCGCCGCGTGGTGGTCATCGACTCGATCGACGATGTCGAGCGCCCGGGCGCCGCCAACGCGCTGCTCAAGAATCTCGAGGAGCCGCCCGAGGGCACGATCTTCCTGCTCGTCAGCCATTCGCCCGGCCGGCTGCTCCCCACGATCCGCTCGCGCTGCCGCCTGCTGCGCTTCGATCCGCTGAGCGAGACCGAGGTGGGCGCGGTGCTGCGCGCCGAGCTGCCCGCGGCGAGCGCGGCCGAGATCGACGCGCTGGTCAAGGCCGGCGGCGGCTCGCCGGGCAGGGCGCTGGGCTTTGCCGGGCTCGACCTCGCCACGCTCGATACCGAGATGGCGGCGATCGCGTCGCGCGGCGATCCCGACAACATGATCCGCTCGCGTCTCGCCAAGACGCTCGGGCCCAAGGCCGCACAGCCGCGCTACGAGGCGTTCCTCGCCCGCGTCCCCGCCTTCATTGCGGCCGAGGCGCGCGGCAAGCAGGGCAGGGCGCTCGCCGATGCGCTCGACGCCTATGAGCAGGCCGCGCAGCTCGGCCCGCTCGCGCTCGCCCAGTCGCTCGACGCGCAGGCCACGGTATTCGAGATGGGCGGCATCCTCGCGCGGCTGGCGGTGCGCTAGCGCTTCAAACCCGCGCGCGCTTGTTCTAGAGCCGCCCCATGGCCGAACCTTATTACATCACCACCGCGATCCATTACCCGAACGGCAAGCCCCATATCGGCCATGCCTATGAGATGATCGCCGCCGACGCGATCGCCCGCTTCCAGCGCCAGGCGGGCCGCGACGTGCGCTTCATGACCGGCACCGACGAGCATGGCCTCAAGATGGCGCAGACCGCGCGCGCCCGCGATCTCACCGCGCGTCAACTTGCGGATGAAATGTCAGCATATTTCAGTGATATGGCACGCGATCTGAATATTTCATATGATCGCTTCATCCGCACTGTCGATGCCGATCACTATGCCGCCAGCCAGGCGATCTGGCAGGCGATGGAGGCCAATGGCGACCTCTATCTCGACCGCTACGAGGGCTGGTACTCGGTCCGCGACGAGGCGTTCTACGAGGAGAAGGAGCTGACCGAGGGGGAAGGGGGCGTCAAGCTTTCGCCCCAGGGCACGCCGGTCGAGTGGACCGCGGAGGAGACGTGGTTCTTCAAGCTCTCCAACTACCAGCAGAAGCTGCTCGACCTCTATGCCGCGCGGCCCGACTTCATCCGGCCCGAGCGCGCGCGCAACGAGATCGTGAAGTTCGTCGAGGGCGGGCTGGTCGACCTGTCGATCTCGCGCACCAGCTTCGACTGGGGCGTGCCGGTGCCGGATTCGCCCGGCCATGTCATGTATGTCTGGGTCGATGCGCTGACCAACTATCTGACGGGCATCGGCTATCCCGACGCGAATAGCCCGCTGGCACATTACTGGCCGGCGAACCTGCATCTGATCGGCAAGGACATCACGCGCTTCCACACCGTCTACTGGCCGGCGTTCCTGATGTCCGCCGGCATCGCGCTGCCCAAACAGGTGTTCGCGCACGGCTTCATTCTCAACCGCGGCGAGAAGATGTCGAAATCGACCGGCAACGTCGTCGATCCGATGGAGCTGGCGCGGCTCTATGGCGTCGACGCGCTGCGCTATTTCCTGCTGCGCGAGGTCAATTTCGGCAGCGACGGCAGCTTCAGCGACGAGGCGATCGTGACCCGCGCCAATGCCGATCTCGCCAACAGCTTCGGCAACCTCGCCCAGCGCACGCTGGCGTTCATCGCCAAGAACCTCGAGGGCGAGCTGCCGAGCGCGGGGCGCGGCGATACCGCGGACGCCGAACTGCTCGCCACGGTGGAGGACGCCGGCCGCGAGTTCCGCGAGGCGTTCGGGAACCTCGCGCTCGGCCAGGCGCTGGAGGCGTGGATGCGCGCCGTATTCGCCTGCAACCAATATATCGACGCGCAGGCGCCCTGGGCGCTGCGCAAGACCGATCCCGAGCGGATGCACGCCGTGCTCGGCACCCTGGTGCGCGCGATCCGCGATCTCGCCATCCTGGTGCTGCCCGTGATCCCGGAATCCGCCGGCAAGATCCTCGACCAGCTCGGTCAGGATGCGCGCGACCACGCTGCGCTCGACGACAAAACCTGGTACGACGCCTTGACGGCATCGGACTTCCGCCTCGCCACGCCGACCGGCGTGTTCCCGCGGCTCGAGCTCGCCGAGGCGGCCGCATGAGGCTCGCCGACAGCCATTGCCACTTGAACTACAAGGGGCTGGGCGAGCAGCAGCCCGAGGTGCTGGCGCGGGCCCGCGCGAGCGGCGTGGTGGCGATGCTCAACATCGCCACGCGCGAGCGCGAGTGGGACGAGGTGCTCGCCACCGCCGAGCGTGAGAGCGACGTCTGGGCCACCGTCGGCATCCACCCGCACGAGGCTGACGAGCATTCGCACATCGACACCGCCAAGCTGGTTGATCGCGCCCGGCACCCGCGCGTCGTGGGGATCGGCGAGACCGGGCTCGACTATTATTACGACCACAGCGACCGCGCCCGCCAGCAGGCGAGCTTCCGCGCACACATCGCCGCCTCGCGCGAGACAGGGCTGCCGCTGATCGTCCACACCCGCGACGCCGAGGAGGACACGGCAAACATCCTCGGCGACGAGATGGGGAAGGGCGCCTATCCCGGGGTGATCCACTGTTTCACCGCCAGCGGCGACTTCGCCGACAAGGCGATGGACCTCGGCTTCTACATTTCGATCTCGGGTATCGTGACTTTCAAGAACGCGCGCGACCTGCAGGAGACCGCGGCGCGGCTGCCGCTCGATCGGCTGCTGATCGAGACCGATGCTCCCTTCCTCGCCCCGGTGCCCCATCGCGGCAAGACCGGCGAGCCGGCCTTCGTCGCCGACACCTGCCGCTTCCTCGCGCAGCTGCGCGGCGAGGACCCCGAGGAACTGGCCGAGGCGACGCGCGCCAACTTCCACAAATTGTTCGCGAAAACGCTGGCGTAAGGGGCGTGAGGGTCCGCATCCTCGGCTCCGGGACTTCCTCGGGCGTCCCGCGGATCGGCAACGACTGGGGAAGCTGCGACCCCGCCGAGCCGCGCAATCGCCGCGCCCGCGCCTCGATCCTGATCGAGAGCGCGACGACGCGCATCCTGGTCGATACCAGCCCGGACATGCGCGAACAGCTGCTCGCGGCCGATGTCGCCGATGTGGACGCGGTGATCTGGACCCATGATCACGCCGACCACAGCCACGGCATCGACGACCTGCGCCAGCTCATGCACGCACGCGGCGAGCCGGTGCGGGGGTTTGCCCGGCAGGCGACGATGCGCAGCCTGCCCGAGCGCTTCCGTTACGTGTTCGAGGGCGGGGGCCCGTACCGCGCCATCGCGACGATGGACCTGCTCGTCGATGGTATGACGATCGGCGACATCCGCATCGGCACGGTGGATCAGCCGCACGGCGGCATCACCTCGGCGGGCCTGCGCTTCGAGCACGATGGAAAGTCAGTCGGATATGCGACTGATTTCAATGAATTTACCCCGGGGATGGAGCAACTCTATACCGGTCTCGACCTGTGGGTCGCCGATGCTCTCCGGCATGAACCGCATCCGACGCACCCGCATCTCGCCCAAACGCTCGCCTGGGGGCGCAAATGCGGTGCACGCCGCACCGTCCTCGTGCATATGGACAACACGATGGACTATAGGACGCTGCTGGCCGAGCTGCCCCAGGGGGTCGAGCCCGGCTATGACGGCATGGAGTTGCAGGTTTGAACGAATCGCAGATCGTTCAGCTCGTCGCACTGGTCGGGTTCCTGGTGCTGGTGCTGGGCTCGCTCAGCGTCCGCCGGCTGCCCTTGGGCTTCATTCTCAAGACGATCATCGGCTGGGCGGTGATCGGCGGGCTGATCTATCTCGTGGTCGTCAACCGCCACACGATCCTCGACCAGCTCAACACGCTCGGCGCGCGGATCGGCGTATCCGAGGCACCGCAGATTGCCGAGGGCGAGACGGTGCGCATCCGCCTGTCGCCGGACGGCCATTTCTGGGCACGCGCGACGATCAACGGGGTCGAGCGGCGTATGCTGATCGACAGCGGCGCCACGGTCAGCGCGATCAGCGCGACCACCGCCCAGGCTGCCGGCATCGATTATGACCGCGGCGCGCCGGTGCGCGTGTCGACCGCCAACGGCACGGTCGAGGCACGTCGCGCGCGCGCCGAGCGAGTCGAGGTCGGACCGCTCGGCACCGACGACCTCGTCGTGTTCGTCGCGCCGAGCTTCGGCGATCTCGATGTGCTGGGCATGAATTTCCTGTCGCGGCTGCGTTCGTGGCGGGTGGAGGGGAACGTCCTGATCCTCGAGCCGCAACCGCGCACCGCAACCTCAGCGTGATTTAACATAATGTATATTATCGGACTTTACACATGAGCGACCGCGAGGACTCCCCCGCAATCGATCTCGCCGCGATCGAGCCCCCCGGCATCGAGCGGCTGATGGCGATCATGGCGCGGCTGCGCGATCCGGTCAGCGGCTGCGAATGGGACACTGTCCAGACCTTCGCCACGATCGCGCCGTACACGATCGAGGAAGCCTATGAGGTCGCCGACGCGATCGAACGCAACGACATGCACGATCTCAAGGACGAGCTCGGCGACCTGCTGCTCCAGGTGATCTTCCACAGCCGCATGGCGCAGGAAGCCGGCCATTTCGCGCTCGCCGACGTCATCGCCGGCATCTGCGACAAGATGGAGCGCCGCCACCCGCACATCTTCCGCGGCGCGGCCGAGGGCGGCCATCACCTCTGGGAACAAATCAAGGCCGCGGAGCGGGGGAGCAAGGGGGCGGCGGGCGCCCTCGACGGCGTGGCGATCGGCCTCCCCGCCCTCACCCGTGCCGAGAAGCTCCAGAAGCGCGCCGCGCGCACCGGCTTCGACTGGCCCGATCCCAGCGGCGCGCGCGCCAAGATCGACGAAGAGCTCGCCGAGGTCGAGGCCGCCGACGATGCGACCCGCGCCGAGGAGATCGGCGACCTGCTGTTCGCGGTGGTCAACTGGTCGCGCAAGCTCGGCATCGATCCCGAAGCCGCGCTGCGCGCCGCCAACGCCAAGTTCGAAGGGCGCTTCCGCGCGATGGAGACCGAGGCCGGCGATGCCTTCGCCGGACTCTCGCTCGACGCGAAAGAGGAATTGTGGGTTGCGGCTAAGCGGCGCTGACCGCAGCCGTCTCCACCGCCATCAGCGCGGTGCCGGCATATTTCTCGGCTTCGGGCTCGAACAGCTTGCTCACCACGAAGCTGCGCTCGGTCAACGTCAGGCCCTTGAGCCCGTCGAGCTTGAACGTGCCGATCTTCTCCTCGCGCGGGATCACGAAGTC